>JBLWTS010000065.1:0-19574 GCA_048270045.1 Aequorivita sp. | reverse complement strand
TCTATGAAAAAAGGGTCAGACTCTAAAAAAGTCCAACCCCTGTTATTTTAAACTTACACACTTAACGGGATAGTGTCTTTTTTAAATTCTGAATCAGAGTTCAGAATTCAGAATTATGGAAGCCATTTGCCTCGTCAACTCTTTCCTACTGTATTTTTCAATGCCTTGCGAAGTGACATTTAGGTTGCCTTTTTTATAACCGTCGTAATATCGAAGAATCTCAGATTTCAACATCTCCCCTTCCCCATTACAAAAAAATTTTCCAGATTTAGTTTCCTCAACAATACCTTTTATATCGCTTCCCTTCGGTCCCAAAGCAATTATCGGCCGTTTTGCGATCAAATACTCAAAAAGTTTTCCTGGAATAATGGCTCTAGTCTCGGGGCTGTCTATTTCCACTATAAGAAGAACTTGACTTTGATGTTGTAATTTTAATGCTTCGGAATGTGATACATATCCTAGAAAGTCAGAAACCTTCATTAGACCGTTTTCTCGAAGACTGTTTTTCACCTCTTCACTCACCGCTCCCGCAAATTTTAACTGTAAGTTTTCTTTAAACGAAGAGTTTTCTTCTGAAATCTCTCTCAATATTCTCCACAAAACTTCTGGATTCCGTTCACTCAATAAAGAACCTATATGAGAAATGGAGAATTTAGCATCCCTAATAACTTCCGTTTCCACAGAAACATCAAACCCATTTGTGATTACTGTAATAGGCGTTTTGGTTAGCACTTCAAATTCCTTTTTGGTGGTCGGACTAGTGACCACAACAGTATCTGCACTATTCAGCACTGCCGCTTCCAATTCTTTGTGTTTCCTTTCAGAAGCCTTATTCAATCGAAGCGATTTATGATAATGGATGGTAGTCCACGGATCTCGAAAATCGGCAATCCATTTAATTCCCAGCTCTTTTTTAAGCTCCATCCCTATTAAATGAAGGCTATGCGGCGGTCCCGTCGTTATCAATACATCTACTGGATTTTTAGATATATATTCAGAAAGAAATTTCACCGAAGGGCTCACCCAACCCACACGAGCATCGGGAATAAAAAAGTTTCCACGCACGTAGAGCATCAGCTTTTCCATTGCAGAAATTTCCTTTTTTGAAATGATTCCACTACTAATCTGCCTAGTTTTCTTTTTTGAAAAAAGCTTTGCAAAACGATACGGCTCTTTAATCGGCTGTTTTAAAATTTGAATATCTAAAGGAATCTCGTTGACAAAATTTTCATCAACCAACGGATAGTTTGGATTTTCAGGAATGTAAACAACGGGTTCAATCCCAAAATCGCGGAAATATTTTACAAACTTCAACCATCGCTGTACGCCCGGACCACCTGCTGGAGGCCAATAGTATGTGATGATTAGCGCACGTTTCATTTATCCGCCACTTCCTTCTTCCGAAAAGCAAAATACAACCCGCTCAATAAAATTAGAAGAAATATTATACTGCTTACCAAAGAAATTGTACTTCCCGTTTGGATTACTTTTGGCTCAAACTTAAACTCAATTTTGTTGTTTCCTGGCGGAATTACCATCGCTCTCAACAAATAATCCGCTCTGAAATACTCCGCAGGTTTTCCATTGACATAAGCATTCCAACCTTTTGGGTAATACATTTCCGAAAAGATTGCCAGTTGAGGCGATTTTGAAGAAGTTTCATACACCAAATGATTGGGTTGGTGTTTAAAAAGATCAATCGTCGCACTGCTGTCTCTTGCTATTTTCTGGTTAGGAATCTTTGATAGAAATTCCTTATTCACAACCGCCGTTTTCTTGGTATCTAAACTGTCCAAAAGTTCTATTTCCTGATTGGCGTTTTCAGCAGGCAATACATTTTCAACAAACCACGCACTACCATTTGCATAAGGATTCCGCTGTGCTACAGCCTCACCTTTTTTATTTTGAACAATGATATAACGAACGTTCATCATATTCAAAATACCAATATCGCCCTGACTGATGTAAAATTCATACAAATCCTGCATCCGTCCAGGTTTGGCAGCGTGATATCCGCCCAAAGCATTGTGAAAATAACTGGCTCGCCCACTGTTGAAAGCATTGACAGTAGCATCATAAACTCTATAATGACCTTCATCTTCCAAGATTTGGGAATCCGCAGCATTTTTCAGGAAAGGTTGGTCAACCAATCTTGCCTGAACAAAATCGTCTTCATTTACATATCGTCGGTCAACCCCTACCAAATCTATTACAACAAGTAGCGAAAGTGCCGCTATTGCCATCCCGCTTTTTAGCTTTCCTTTGATAAACGCCCACAATACACCTGCTGTCAAAATCACAAAAATCAGAGAGCGCAGCGCATCCGAAGTAAACAAAGCCATTCTATCATCTCGGATAGCTTCTAAAAAAGGCAAGCCCATTTCGTCCCTAAAGTAACTGTCATACGGACTTGCGAAATTGAACAACGTCGATTTAAAAAGAATAAACAACAGCGTGATTCCACCAACGATTCCTACAGACCACAAAAGCGCTTTGTCTCTTTTTGTTTCGTCCAATGTTTTATCAAAGAATTTATGAAGCCCCACTATTGCAAGAATTGGAAGTATCAATTCAATTATAACTTGTATCGAAGAAACCGCTCTAAACTTATTATACATCGGCACATAGTCGATAAAAAACTCTGTAAGACCGCTGAAATTCTTTCCCCACGAGAGAAAAAGCGTCAAAATAAATGCGGAAACAATCCACCATTTAAGTCTTCCGCGGATCAAAAACAACGCTAACACCGCAAGAAAAATCACAATAGAACCGATGTATGCAGGCGCTCCCACAAAAGTTTGGTCGCCCCAATACATCGGAATTTGGTTTAAAAACTGATTAGCTTCTTGCTGAGAAGCTCCCATCCGCAGCAATTCTTCTACAGTTCTTGAATCCTTCGGAAATGCTTCCGAAGAGCTCCCACCCATAAAACGCGGAATAAAAAGGTTGAAACTTTCCAACATTCCGTAGCTGTATTCTGTGATATAGTCATACCCAAGTCCGTGTTCATTGTCCTTCGGCGTCCCATCGGCATTAATAGTAAGCTCGGTTTTCCCCCTTGTTGAAGTATCAGCATATTCCTTAGTGGCGAGTATATTCGTAGCGTTTAGCCCAAGCGCAATTATCGCCGCAATGGCCATTATTCCTACGGCTTTAAAATAGTGTGGTAAAGTTTTCTTTTTGAAAGCATCAACCAAGTAAGCAATCCCGATAATGATTACCAAAAGCAATAAATAATACGTCATTTGGAAGTGATTGGCTACCAATTCCAAAGCCAATGAAACCGTCAACAATAGAAATCCGTATAAATATTTTCCGCGAAAAGTGAGAAAAATTCCACTCAATACAAAGGGCATATAAGCTATCGCATGGGCTTTTGCATTGTGACCTACTCCTAAAATTATTATTAAATAAGTAGAAAAACCAAACGCCAATGCTCCAAGAAAAGCCAATTTATAGTTAACCTTCATCACAAGCAACAGGATGTACATCCCTATAAAATAAAGGAAAAGATAATCTGCAGGTCTTGGCAAAAACCGAATGGCTAGGTCAAGTTGTTTTATATAGTTGTTTGGGTATTTAGCTCCCAGCTGATAAGTAGGCATGCCTCCGAAAGCAGCATCGGTCCAATAGGTCTCCTCCCCTGTTGTTTCTCGGAAATCGTTTTGTTGCTGTGCCATTCCGGTGTATTGCACAATATCACTTTGGAATATCTTCTTTCCCTGCAAAACAGGATTGAAATAAGCAAGTGCCGCTACAATGAACAACAGCATAACAACGAGATGCGGGAGAAATTTTTTAAGATTGGACTGCATAATCGGACGTGTCAAATTGAAGCGGGGAAATTAGTTAAAATATGCAAGACATCCGAAGGAATAAATAACGGAAACCAAATATTCCATTCCTATATAGAACACTTTCAATCATAGTTCAATGTAAAACCTGCATTCTTTAATTGCTGAAGCCTTAGTAGGGAAGATTCTTCTTTTTAATAAATTTATTAGCCTAACGTTTAATAAATAATTACTAGACATAGATCTTACAATTTCAGAAAGAAAACAGTTTTAAAGTCCCCGCATTACTTATCTCTGTTTTTTTAACATTGCTATTGTATTAAAACTTGAACCCCCTATTACTTTGGCAATATGAATCAGTGGGGTAATAATATTTGCATTTTCCTTTCTTCAAAAACCATTATAATATACTCAACTTTCATTTTTTTGCTTTTCAAAAATTATCTTTATCAAATTTTGAAGCACCCATAGTCTTTTCAATGAGTTAACTTTGTAAAAATAAAAAACAGTATCCTACAAAATGAGTATTGAAAAACAGGTAACCTACACAACTTCAAATAGCTATTCCACGCTTAATTCCTTCAATGAGAAAACTAAAAATATTTGGATGGTCTTCCACGGACTGGGATATTTGAGTAAGTATTTTATCGAATATTTTTCTGAACTCAATGCTGAAGAAAACTACGTTATTGCACTCCAAGCTCCTTCAAAATATTATCAGGACAAAGGGTTTAAACACGTGGGCGCTTCTTGGTTAACCCGAGAGAATACCGCAGTTGAAACGGAAAATGTATTAAACTATGTGGATTCGGTTTTTAAGGAAGAAGTTTCTAGCGAAATCCCGAAATTAATCATCTTAGGATATTCACAAGGCGTTTCAATTGCCGCACGATGGGTTGCGAAACGAAAAATACAATGTGATATGATGATTTTACATTCGGGAGGAATCCCAAAGGAGCTGACACCGGAAGATTTTGAGTTTTTAAATCCGAGTACAAAAGTTATTTACCTTTATGGAAGTAAGGATCAATATATTACTGAAGCTCGTAAAACCGAGGAGCAGTTGAATGGTTTCCAACTCTTTAAAAACCGTTTAAGCATTGAAGTTTTTGAGGGTGTTCACGAAGTAAGTCGAGATTTTATTTTGAAGATATCTCAATCAATCTAAAAAAACAACCGATAAAGATTCAAAACAATATATATCCTAATATTAGAAAAGGAAAAGTGGAGATTATAACTATTTCTTCCGCTAATCAAGTCAGTATTTATATGAAGGTTATACTAAATTGAAGATAGCGAGGGCATAAAGATAGAATCGGACGAAACGCAATAAGCCAAATAAAAGATAATTTGAGAATTTGTAATTAATCATCCCCGCGGCCATACTCGTCATGGAATATGGAATAGGCAATAGGGCCCCCACCACTATCAAGAACCCACCCCATTTACGAATGTGTTTCAAATGTTTTTTCATACTTCCTTCCAAATAGGCAAAAACACGAGGGATGGTAAAAATCCATTTTCCGATAAAGTAAGATATAATTCCACCAACATAAGACATGGTGGCCAATAAAGAAAGATAAAGAATAGGCTCAGGCATTTTGTTGCTCCAGGCGATAAAAATTTCTGGCGGCACCAATCCTAACAATGATTCTGAAGCTAGGAAAACAATCAGAATATTAATTGGAGCATAGGTTTCGGTTACATAAGTAAAAACTGCTCCAAAATCGACAACGTAAATATCGAGTAAAATCAAAATCCCTACTACCACTATTATTGGTACAATCGCCTTTTTTAGACTTTGTCCCACGAAGGAATAAAACCCAGTATATTTATAATATAAGTGGGTACGCTTTAACTTGTTCGTTTCAGATTTACGTACGGTATTCATGTCAATAATAGAAATAAGAAAAATTTAATGGGGAAGGTTGTAGGTGCAAATATACATGGAAGTACCCAATAACACAACACACTATGGACCGATATCGGTTAAACCTGTGTTAAACCTTTGAGGCAGGTAAATCGTAAGTTATGACAATTCTTTAAAGTTAATATTTTGCCAAATTACTACATTGCATTGCATAGTACTGTAACAATTTATCCAATTCCCCGTCTCTTAGATATAACCAAAAAACAAAATCAAAATGAGAACACAAGACAACAATCAAGTAACCCGAAAAATGACAACCTCTAAACTATCTTATTGGAATTCAAAAAGAAGATTCAGATAATTTGGTTGCGTTAATTTTCCAACAAACATTAAACTACTAAAAAACAAACGTTATGAGAACCTTAAACACAAACAACTCTAAACACAGACCCAAAAATTCCAATGCTTTTGTTTGGAATCAAAAAAGACGAAACAAATATATTTTTCAATAATCTATTAATAATTGAAACATCATGAATCCAATTAGAAACACTCAGAAACGAATTAAATCGGAATCCCAAAAGTTGTTCAACTTAAATTCTTTGGATAAAAATCGGCATTTATTCCAAGATCCGACAATGAGAACAATTGTTCACAGATATTGAGAGATGAAGTTTCCATCGTCAATGGAGTTGCGGGGTAAGAAAAAAAAGTTAGATTTTTTTATCCCTAGATTTAGGATTTGACTTTGGCTTGGCACTAGATATCTTTTTCGGCTCTATTTTCTTCTTTTCAGGCATAGGGCCTCGCAAATGAATAACTAAGCCATTGAGGAAATTCCGAAGAAACTGATCGCCACATTCCATATATTTCTCATGACTCTCGTGTCTAAAAATCGCCCCCAGTTCGCTCTTAGTGACTGCAAAATCAACTAAGGAACAGATTTTTACAATATCCTCGTCGCGCAGCTTATGGGCAACACGCAATTTTTTCATGATATCATTATTAGAAAGTGCCATAGGAATCTAGTTTACTTGCGAAGATATTAATTTTAAGACTTACCCATTAAAGATGCTCCCTTTAATTTAAAATAGCTGTCTTAAAAGGACAGATCAAAATCATAAATAGAGTATGAATAGACTGTGAATAAGCCATACTTCTTTCTAAAACATTAAAAACTATCCTACCGTCATTCTCCAATAGGAACCATATAAACGGGAACTTTTGTGCGTTCCAAAACACTTGAGGCTACCGTCCCGAGAAAAAACTTCTCTAATGCACCATGGCTGTGTGTTCCCATCACAATTAAGTCGGCTCCCCACTCCTCTGCATATTCTAAAACCTTTCTGGCTGTATCGCCTTCAGCAAGATGAGTGGTAATATTATCTCCCTTTAAATGCGCCTTAGTTTTTTCGAGATAATCCTCAGCCACTTTTACAAATTCGTTTTGAATGTCGTAATTCACAGGAAAAGCATATCCTTCATAGCCCATAAAAGGCTCATACTGCATTCCGTAATAACGCACATCGGCCAACACGTGGAATAAGCAGACTTCTGCCCCCATCAATTGTGCCATTGCGTAGCCTTTTTTCACTACTTTTTCCGAGTTAGGGTTGTAGTCTATAGTTATCAGTACTTTTTTCATAATTAATCAATTTTGGTTTAGATTTCGTTGTAGGATTCTTTAATAAATTCGCCAGCAGAAACTTGAGGGTAAATTTCGGTATAGCATTTTATTTCCGTTTCTACCTGCTTAAAGATAAAACTTCTATTCAAATCTGAAA
The DNA here is from genome assembly GCA_048270045.1 of Aequorivita sp. Classification (GTDB taxonomy): domain Bacteria; phylum Bacteroidota; class Bacteroidia; order Flavobacteriales; family Flavobacteriaceae; genus Aequorivita. The sequence continues at coordinate 12,126 of JBLWTS010000065.1, read as the reverse complement.
GCGTTTTGCAACCTGCACCAGCAAAAAGTTCCAAAAAACTATTTAATGTCCTATCGTGATAATTTTTTACGCGTTTCCATTTCTGTTCTACCACGAGTCCGCGAACCAAACTGGGATTTTGGGTAGCCACGCCAGTGGGACATTTATTCGTGTCGCATTGCAATGCCTGTATACAACCTAAAGCCAACATCATTCCCCGTGCCGAATTGCACACATCAGCACCCATGCAGAGTGCTTTAAAAATATCAAAAGCCGTAAATATTTTTGTTGCGGTAATAATTTTAATGTCCTTTTTCAAATCGAAACCATTCAAAGTATCAACTACGAATACAAGTCCCTTTTCCCAAGGCATTCCCACATAATTTGTGAAATCAATCGGTGCAGCACCAGTTCCACCTTCTGAACCATCCACAGTAATGAAATCGGGTTTTATCCCTGTTTCAACCATCTTTTTACAAATGTCAACAAATTCCTGTTTGCTGCCAATACACAGTTTGAAGCCAATGGGTTTGCCGCCACTCAATTCTCGCATCTGTTTTACAAATCTGAGCAATCCTTCCGCATCGTTGAAGGCCGTATGTCCTGGTGGAGAAATAACGTCAATATGTGGTTTTATCCCTCTAATTTTAGCTATTTCCTCGGTATTCTTTATTGCTGGTAAAACACCGCCGTGACCCGGTTTTGCACCTTGCGAAATCTTTATTTCTATCATTCTAACCGTTGGCAAGGCGGCCTTTTCTTTAAATTTTTCAGGAGAAAAATTACCGTCCTCAGTTCTGCATCCAAAATAACCCGTGCCTACTTCATAAACCAAATCGCCTCCTTTTAAATGGTATTCGGAAATTCCTCCTTCACCAGTATCGTGAAAAAAGTTTCCCGCCTTTGCACCAAGATTTAAAGCCATCACAGCATTCTTGCTAAGTGCCCCATAACTCATAGCGGAAATATTAAAAATACTGGCACTATAAGGTTGTTTGCAATAGGGTCCTCCAATAAGTACACGGGGAGTTTCCGTCAATATTGGGGTTGGATAAATACTGTGTTTCATCCATTTAAAGTTTTCCGCCTCAACGTTCAGCTCTGTTCCGAAGGGATGGGTTTCCTTTTCCAATTTTGCTCTGCCGTAAACATAAGCCCTGTGATTCCTGTCAATCGGCTTTCCGTCGGTGTCGGATTCTACAAAATACTGATGTAGTTCAGGGCCAATCATTTCCAATAAAAATCGCATATGACCTATAACAGGAAAGTTCCTCAAGATTGTATGCTTTTTTTGAAACAAGTCATGAAGACCGATTCCTATAATCAATAAACCAATTATAGAAAATCCGTAAACAGGCCAGATAGCGGTTAATGTTACAATCGTCATTATCACTACCGCTATAAAAGTGAATTTTATCGCTTCTCTCATATTTTGAATTTGTAGTTTTTATTTTGAATTATAAAAATGATAATCTCATCCAGACAGTATTTTTGTCAGATTTTGAAGACCGAGCCTTTCATTAGCCATTGCTTATCCAGATTCATCTGAAGAATGTATACTGGGTTGATAGGCGCAAATATGATCTCCAATCAAAGTGATATTTACTTTTTGGAAAAAAATCGTTTCTATATTAACCCGTAAGCCGCCTGATGGCAAACCTGCGGCAAAAGCACCGTTTCTTTGTGACGCACGGTTATCAACTCCATTCTTTTGACAGATGGAATGGCATCGCCATAACGCCCCAAATTTGAGTAAAGTCTACGTTTTTAAGAATTTGAAGAATTTGTTCGGAAATGTTCAAAATCTGCAATTTCCTATAAAATTACAGACCTTAAATATAAATTTAATTAATATGAAGGATTATTTCAACTTCTTTAAGGGAAGTTTAACGCTGCCGGAAAATTTAGATTTAAATGTTAAAAACTAAAATCATGAAATTTAAGGTTTCACGACAATGGCAGTAGCTTTATTGCCGGTTAAAAGATTCCATTCATAAGTGGCTAGAATATTGCCGACTTCATCTAGAATTTGCAATTGTGCTGTATTTGGCCCTGAAGAACCTTGATTAAGGGCTTGAAAATCAATTTTATTAAATCCAGATTGAAGTGGAAGATTGAATCCTCGAAAACTACCTTCTAGATAAGCATTCGACATAATCACATCTCCATTGACAAAAATTCGAACTCGATCCCCATCAACATATTCATGGTCACGATATTGAATCGTGACGTACTTAGAGTTCGTTTTTATATCGCCGAGATACATATCTTTTCCGTATTCCGCTTTTTCTTCTTTGTCCTTAGTGAAAGTTTTAGGAGCTTTATTTGTACCTGAATATTCCAGCAAACCATCTCCTTTTTGCATATCGATTTCCTTTTCCTTTTCCTTTCCCAAATCTGAATTAATGGGAGTGTTGGGGTTTCTATTATTGGAAAGAGAAGGTGCCTTTATAGGAACCTCAAATCCTGTTGAAGTGCTCACATTAGGCTCAGTAGAATTAAATTTAACTGAATTGTTGGGAAGTTCTATTTGAGAAATGGCTGTTCCCGAAACCATCAGAATAAGCATTAAAAGAAAATTCTTACGCATAGCAAATTTTTTTATAGTCGATTACAAAAATTGCACCAAAAATAAATGATATCATTCAATATTAACTCAAAAAACGCGTTACTGTTGTTTGGCTTTATCGTTTTGTTTTTTGTTTCGCCAAATAATGACAAATATAATTACCAATATCGGTAGAACAATAAATAGAATAATGTTCACAGGCTCGGAAAAATCCACCGGAGAATTATCTTGCGGCTTTGGAACTTCGGTTGGAATTTGTGAATACATATTCAATCCGAAAAGGCTAAAAATTGAGGCTATTGTATAATTCATGAACGTCATAATTTTTTTATGGTAAGGTAATGAATAAAAAAATGCCATTCAAAATTTAACATATTGTGTTAACAATTTGGAAATGACGGGATAATGTGGTACTATGCCGTGTTTTTCAAATTAAACCCATAAATAGACTATGAGACAACTTAAAATCACAAAGCAGGTTACCAACCGCGAGACTAAATCCTTAAACAGCTATTTGCAGGATGTAAGCAAGATAGATTTGATTACAGCCGAGGAAGAGGTTGAGTTAGCCCAACGTATTCGTGAGGGCGATCAAGCGGCCTTGAACAAGCTCAGCCGAGCGAACCTGCGATTCGTGATTTCCGTGGCAAAACAATACCAGAATCAAGGGTTAAGCCTTCCCGACCTTATTAACGAGGGTAACGTAGGCCTGGTAAAAGCAGCAAAAAGATTCGATGAAACGCGAGGCTTTAAATTTATTTCGTATGCCGTTTGGTGGATTCGCCAGGCTATTTTGCAAGCGATTGCAGAACAATCCCGTGTGGTTCGATTGCCGTTGAACAAAATTGGCGACATTAACAAAATCAAAAAAGCATCCATTCATTTGGAACAAAAGTTTGAAAGGATTCCAACTGCTTCCGAGATTGCTCAAGAACTTGATTTTAGTGAAGCCAAAGTGAAGAGTTCCTTAAAAAACGCTACCCGCAGTCTTTCAATGGATGCGCCATTTCAAGAAGGAGAAAACGACAATAATCTTTATGATGTATTGAGTTCTGGAGAAAGTCCAAACCCAGACAAAAATTTAATGCACGAGTCGCTGCGTATAGAAATAAACCGCGGGCTCGACACCTTAGCTCCTCGTGAAGCTGATGTGGTAAAATTGAATTTTGGTCTTTGTGGACAACCTCCAATGACACTTCAAGAAATTGGAGACACCTTCGATTTAAGTAGAGAACGTGTTCGTCAAATTCGCGAAAAAGCCATTCGCAGATTGCGTCAAACCTCGAAAAGCCACATCCTAAAAAAATATTTGGGATAGTATTTCTTTACAATTTTATTGGACTTCCAATAAATTTAAGAAATTCTTAGGGAACGAGTATTAATTCTACAGTTATCTTTAGCGAGACCAACATCTCCAAATGACTACAGAAATAATACTCGTTTTCTCGATTCTGCTTGCTACCATAATTTTATTTGCATTCGAAGTTTTTTCTGTAGATAAAATCGCCTTCCTTCTCATTGGCACCCTCGCATTAACTGGCCTTATAACCCCAGAACAAGCCATATCTGGATTTTCAAATTCGGCGACAATCACAGTTCTTTCACTTATGATTATTGCTTTGGCACTTGAGGACAATGGCGTGATTGCCTCGATGGCGCGCTTCTTGAAAAACCTCCATGTCCTCCCGCTCTTTCTCCTCTTGCCCATTTTTATGTTCATTACTGGGGGAATTTCTGCCTTTATAAATACCACAGCAGTTGTGATTGTATTTATAAAGATAATCTCAGAATTGTCCAAACGTTTCAACCTTTCACAATCCAAACTATTGATGCCGATTTCCTTCGCAGGTATTCTAGGTGGAAGCTGCACATTGATGGGAACTTCCACAAATTTAATTGTAAATTCGGTAGCAAAGGATTTGGGGGCTGAGCAATTTAGCTTCTTCGAATTCTCTTTATTTGGACTGATATTTCTTATCGTGGGGATTATCGTTGTTACCATTGCTTCAAGATGGCTACCTAAGGATTCTCAAAAAAACCTTGAAGATGCTTATGAACTTGATAAATTTATTACGGTAGTTGTGATAAATAAAGATTCTGAGCTTATTGATAAAAAAATAGAAGATACATTTTTCTTCAGTAGTCCCGAAATCGCTATATTAAAACTCATCCGAATGGGACAGGTTACCAATGAACCTGGCAAATATATTTCTTTAAAGGAAAAAGATAAGCTTCTAGTAATGTGCGATGTAGACACTCTAGCGAAATTAAACACCGACAAAGGAATAACCGTTCATAAAGACCAAGAGCCAATAGATATTGAAGAAATGGACCTGGATGAAAAAGGCGAAGAAAGTAAAAAAAGACTTGAAGGATTTGGGTTTGTAGAGCTTCTAATATTACCGGGCTCCATTTTGATTGGGAAAACCTTAAAGCAGCTAAGAAAACAACGATTTCAGGGAGCTTTACCCATCGCCATTAAAAAGAGAAGAAATATTAGAAATACGCAGCAACGATTAATTCGGAAGGATATAAAAGAAATTTCCTTAAAACCCGGAGATCGCTTACTGGTAGAAATTCCAAAAGATGAAATAGGGAAACTCTACGAAATGGAGAACGTTGCAATTCTTCAGGAACTCAAAACCAAACCCTATCAGAATACTTCCAAAAAAAGACTTTCCTTCGCAATATTACTGGTAGTTATTGGCTTGGCTGCGAGTGGGATATTACCCATACTTTTGAGCGCTATTACTGGTGTCGCCCTGCTGCTTCTTACACGTTGTTTGGAATTGAATGATGTATATCATCGCATCAACTGGCAAGTAATTTTCTTGTTGGCAGGAATGATTCCCTTAGGAATAGCAATGAGCAATACTGGGGCGGACAAATGGATTTCAGACCAATTATTGGAGATATTAAGCGGGCAATCCCACTTGGTTATCATCGGACTGATCTTTTTGATTACGATGCTAATGAGCAGCGTTGTGAGCAATAACGCCACTGCAATCATTATGACTCCAATCGCTATCGCCGTGGCTTTAGGCTTAGATCTGTCAATGAAACCATTTATATTAGCCGTTTTGTTTGGGGCTAATTTTAGCTTTTTCACACCAATGGGCTATCAAACAAATACTTTAATCTATGGGATGGGATTTTATAAATTCAAACATTTTTTTATAATTGGCGGCATTCTTTCTGTGGTTCTTTGGATATTAGGCACGTTCATGCTCACCACAATGTTATAAATCAGAAAAAAATGGCTAACGAAAAATTCTCACTAAACGACTCATTTTCCAACTTGTTGAACAAGCTTGATGGATGGATGGACGCTATTGTCTTGAAGCTGCCAAATTTTGTAATCGCCATCTTTGTCATGGTAGTTTTCTACTTTCTCGCAAGAGGGCTAAAAAAACTCTCATATAAAATACTCTTAAAAAAAGTAGGGGATGAATCAGTAAGACATCTACTTTCCAAATTAATTCATGCCATTGTTCTACTTATTGGCTTCTTCGTCGTTCTCGGAATTCTACAACTTGACAAGGTTTTGACTTCTGTATTAGCGGGTGCAGGAGTTATGGGGTTGGCCATTGGTTTTGCGCTGCAAGGGACCTTAAGCAATACGGCATCGGGCTTTATGCTTTCATTCCATCCAAAAGTGCGAATAGGTGACTTTATCGATTCGCAAGGCAATACGGGTTACGTAGAAGAAATCAATCTAAGGAGTGTCACCGTTCGCCAACCCGATAATGATTTCATTATAATCCCGAATAAGACTTTTGTAGAAAATCCTTTTATTAATTATTCTTGGACCGAGCGTAGCAGGATTTCCGTGAGTTGCGGAGTGGGTTATGAGGACGACTTACAAAAGGTCGAGGACTTAGTAAGAAAAATAATTTTTGAACACTTTGAACAACAAGAAAATGAAGAGGTTGAATTCTTTTTTACTGGATTTGGCGAAAGTTCTATAAATTTTATCACTCGATTTTGGATAACCAGTCAAAAACCGAAACCTAAGTTAGAAGCCAAACATCAAGCAATTAAACTTATTAAAAAGCATTTTGATGAGGCTGGAATCAACATCCCCTTCCCTATTCGAACCATGGATTTTGGGAAAAACAAATTGCGAATAGCTCCTAAAAAGGAAAAATCTAAAAATGAAGATAATGCCAAGGAAAAAGAATAAACTATAAATTCACCTTTAAAACTTTACTTATGAAAAATCTATTTAGAGCCCTGCTCGCTGGATGGGGCGCCAAAAAAATCGGTGGAGGCAAATGTGGCTGCATCGGCACCATCGTTGTTTTCATAATTTTATATTGGCTGTTGGGTTACGTGTTTAAGGTTTTCTAAGCACCCACGTCCAAAAGCGATTTTTGACAACTCCAAATTTTGGATCAGGCCCACATGCCCTCATCTTGAAAACATCTTTGGAATATTAGGTGTTTCTTTTGAGAATCTATCGTTATGGCCTAAACTATAGTTAATTATTTGTTTCAAGACGAAAAACATAAGCACCTATATATAAGAATGTTTATACTTAAATAAATTAAAGGGCAACCTGTGGAATCGATAAAGAAGATATAAAGTAGGACTCAGAGCGAAACCATTAGAAGAACCAATACTCACTATTAAAGCAAAAGCTGAAAAACCCTACATTAATTTCCACCCCAGTTACCGTATAGAACGTTGGTTTTAGAGTGGTTTAGGTCTCCTTGCGTAAAAGTAGAAAAGCCCAACTTTCCCTTACCTTCAATTCTTCATTTAACAAAACAATAGTATCCGTTAACTAATTATTGGTACTCCTAGCCTTTAAATTTGTCATTGAACCATTAAAAACTAATGTTATGAAAAAAGTATTTGTACTAAGCATGGTGGCAGGATCATTGATCTTTACTTCGTGCGTTTCGAAAAAGAAGTATGTGGAAATGGAGAATCAATATAATGAAACCCGCTCCACTCTTGTGAAAACTCAATTAGAAAAAGAAGAGATTGAAGCAAAATACGCCAAGATCGAAGACCGAGTAGCGAGCTATAATGCAAAAATCCAGTCGCTTTCAGATTCCAATAACGAACGTCTTCAAAACATAGACGGAGTTGTGATTTCTGAAAACGACAAGCAAAAAATGAGAAAAGCATTGGCTAATGTGGATTCTAAAGAATTAGCACAGGCCAAAACCCTTCAGGATTCAATGAACCTTATTATTTCTTACAACCTGAAAAAGAACTTAGATACCAATCTAATTGCTGCAGGTGAAGAAGATGATATTGATATTGATATCAACGAAACTGTAGTGATGATAACGATTTCGGATAAACTATTGTTCAATTCCGGAAGTGCTCGAGTAAATCCAAAAGCAGATAATCTCTTAAAGCGTTTAGCTACTGTAATTAACAGCGAACCTGCCCTTGAGGTAATGGTGGAAGGTCATACTGATAGCCAAACCGTGAAGCCAGGTGCTTACATCAAAGACAACTGGGAGTTGAGCGTACAGCGATCCACAGCCGTTATTCGCAAACTGCAAGATGATTTCGGAGTAGATCCCGCTAAATTGATTGCCGCTGGAAGAAGCAGCTATCATCCACTTACTGAAAATGACACAAAGGAGGGTCGTGCCAAAAACAGAAGGACACGAATTGTAATTCTTCCAAACCTTGATAAATTTTTGGCTTTGCTTTCTGCCAATTAAAAGATAAGAAACTAATTATGTGATTAGAAGCGATCCTTTTTAGGGTCGCTTTTTTTTGTTAATCAATTTCAATTCTAACTTGATGAAACCTATTTAATGTTAATGAATCCTCTAGTGTTAACGATTCGTTAAAAAAAAATAGTGACTTTATTCATTGTATTTAAAATTAAACTATCTTTCAATAAATTCCCCACAAATGGAAAAAAAACTAGAAACCGATTTTTGCGAATTATTTCTCTACGACACTTATGCGATTCTTCGTGTATTTGAGAACCAACATTTAGACTTAGTGAAGAATGATTGGATTCGTTCAAAGTACAAGGAACACTTTGGAGATAGAGAGTTTGTTGTTGTAGCTGACAGACGATTTCATCATACCTTGGATTTAGAAATTTACAAAAACGGAAAGATGAAAACCAAGAAAGGCTTGGCAATCGTTTCATCTATGGAAGAAGAAAGAGAAAGAGCACTTGTTGAACAAAAGCTCTTTCCCCACAGTTTTGCCTTTTTCAACAGTTTGGAAGACGCCATATCTTGGGCGAAACATTTCTTTTAGAAACAATTTTACTGTTAAATATTATTTTGTTGGCGGACTGGTTGGTCTTACCTCTATTTTACTAGGCAAGGTTCTTGGGTTCATTTTTAACAAATCCACCACCAATTTTCCAATATCTTCCTTTTGAATTTTCCAAGCATCCTCTTCCTTAGGTTGATTCCCATTAAAATGGGTTGATACTGAACCAGGCATAATCGTGCTTACCTTTATGCCGTGACCCCGCAAGTCGAGCATCGCGGCTTGGGTAAAGCCAGTCAAACCGAATTTACTGGCGTTGTATGCGCTACCGCCCGCAAAAAAATTGGTTCCTGCCAAGCTGGAAATTGTAATGAAATACCCCTTATTCGTTTTCAATTGATCCAAACTAGCCTTCAATGTATAGAAAGGTCCCGATAGGTTGGTGTCAATAGTTTCTTTCCAGTCCTCAATTGAAATTTCATCTACCGAGGCAAAGTGACCAAGACCTGCATTAGCAATTACAATGTCTACTTTTCCAAACGCCTCAATCACTTTCTTTAAAGCCTTTTGCTGACTTTCATAGCTGCGAACATCGGCTTCTAGACCAATTGCTTTTGCACCATTTTTACTCGTGAGATTTAGTTCATTGACAGCTTCCTTTGCTGTAGCCTCGGTTCTTCCTGTAATGGCTACACTAATTCCCTCTAGCATTAATGCCTCTGCTATTCCGTAACCAATTCCTTTGGTACCACCAGTTATCAGTGCTATTTTTGATTCTAATTCATTCATAATTTTTCGTTTTTCCCAAAGTTAACTAATGTTAATTTTAATGTCCTTAAATTCTACCTAAATTTAGCCAATGAAGATTCCTGTTTTTATTTTTTTTATCCTTTTAGTTTTCGGATTCACTTCAAAAAAGAATCAGCAGCACGATTTAGTAGATCTCGAGGAGCTTTCAAGCGGATTTTCCTATGAAATTCGTTACGCCACCCCCAATAATTTCATTGGCGAAACGCTTTACGACTGTGCCAAATGTCTTTTAAGGCCTGAAGTAGCCGATGCATTGGTTGAAGCAAATAAATATTTCCACGAAAAAGGCTTTCGAATTCGAATTTACGATTGTTATCGCCCTCTTGATGTGCAGAAGAAAATGTGGGCAAAAGTACCTCGTGCCACTTATGTCGGCAATCCTTACGGCAATGGATCCATCCATAACCGCGGTGCAGCAGTTGATATGACGCTAGAAACCTTAGAAGGATGCTATGTTGAAATGGGCAGTGAATATGACCACTTCGGAAGAGCAGCGCATATTGATAATTACAATTTTTCAGAAGAAATTCTCGCCAACCAAAAACTACTATTTGACGGAATGCGCAAATTTGGATTTTCAACCATCCGCACAGAATGGTGGCATTTTAGCTTCCGAAAAAACATGGTGTTCAAAACCTTAAACACTCCTTTGCCGTGTGACCTAAAAGACTAAATTTTCATAAATAGATAAAGAGCTCTGCTGATAAATGACTGCTCGAAAATGCAAATTATGCATTCATTTGTTTAAAATCTTGGCAATTAATGCTTCAGAACAATAACTTTTTCATAAGTTTAATGACTTAAAAAACATTAACCCTATTTCCTGTTTCTATATGAAATCTTTTGTGTTCCGAATAAGCCTGCTGTTTTTTTCAATCTTGGCTCTCAATTCGTGTAAAAGCGACGACGATTCAGATTACATTCCTTTGAATATTGTAGCCAAACCAGATAGCGGAGAGGTATTTCAAAATTCTTCACTGGAAATTGCTGTTTTGGATAATGACTCCAATGTTCCCGAAAATGGAAAACTTACACTTTCCATACCCAACAGTGGAACGGTTGTTATAAATAACAATAATACCCCAACAAATATTCTAGATGACTTCGTGCTTTATACCCCCAACAGTGCTTTTGTAGGTGAAGTCACTTTCGAGTACACGATTTGCGATCTCTCCGAACAAAGTTGTGCCACTGGAGTTGTTACAATAAATGTTTTGCCTTTTTCACCCGTAAATTTTGAAATAAATGAAGTTCCTTATGACAAGCTTTCCGATTATAATTTCTATGAAGGGAACTTATCAGATTTAAATCCCGTTTATGGTGTTTTACCCTACGAACCAATAAACTCGTTGTTTACAGACTACGCGCACAAAAAACGATTTGTCTGGATGCCAAATAATGTATCGGCAACTTACGTCTCAGATGGGGAAAACTTAAATTTCCCTAATGGAAGTGTTTTGATTAAAACTTTCTTTTATGAAAATGTCTTGCCTAACAATACTAAACAAAATATTGAAACTCGCTTGTTAATAAAAAAACAGGAAGGTTGGATCTTTGCAAATTATATCTGGGATGAAGCCCAACAAGAAGCCATTCTCAACACAACAGGATATGGCTTTAATGTTCCCCTAGAATGGATGGAAAACGGTGAAAAAAAATCTGTTAATTATAGGATTCCTTCAGAAACAGAATGCTTTATTTGCCATAAATCATTTGACGCAAACATTCCAATTGCACCAAAGCCTCAAAACTTAAACTCTATTTATGAATATGCAGACGGCATTGAGAACCAACTTCAAAAATGGGAACAAATTGGATACCTTGAAGATAACATTCCATCCAATATAAGAACGGTACCAAACTGGAAAGACCTTTCTCAAAGTTTAGAAGTAAGGGTACGCTCCTATTTTGATATAAATTGCGCCCACTGCCACGTATATGGCGGACATTGTGGAGCAAGATCGTTACGATTGTCCTTTTTGCAAAGCGACGATGACTATAACCTAGGCATTTGTGTAGAACCCGATCTTCAAATTCCTGGATTTGATGGTTCAAAACTTATAGTTCCTGGGGATGCAGAAAATTCAATTTTATTTTTTAGAGTAGCAACAACCTTGGAAGAATATAGAATGCCTATGAACGGTCGTACATTAATGGATGAAAATTTCGTTCCTGTTTTAAAGGAGTGGATTAATTCCCTTACCATAACATGTGATTAACCAATTAATAATATTTATATGAAACGAATATTTACTTTATTTTTAATTACGTCAATTTTTGGCGGTGCCAATGCTCAGATATCATATACCTCTACTTCGATTCCCACAACTGGGTCCGACAGAGCTGTGGTTGATATGAACGGTGATTTTTTAGACGATTTGGTTTCTGTAAGTACGAACAATATTCAAATTTTCTACCAACGTCCAGAAGGCGGGTTTATGATGAGAAACATCGCTACCACAAATGCAGACAATTCTCCTTCTTGGAGTCTTTCCGCTGCAGATTATGATAAAAATGGCAAAACTGATTTACTTTATGCGGGAGGAAATGGCGTAACGTTTATGAAA
>JBLWTS010000064.1:0-20411 GCA_048270045.1 Aequorivita sp. | reverse complement strand
TTCTTTTATTTATTTTTCTGTCCCGTTAGGGACATAATATTGGTAGTCAAAATGATAAGGGAGGATATTTCTGTGCCGTTAGGTACAGGATATGTAATTTTGTTTTCCAATATATTCTGTTTTTATATTGCGTACCTAAGGCACGCTGGTTAAGATTAATCTTTTATTGCTACCGATAGGTAGTCCACTTCGACGGTGCTCAGCACAGGCCTAACGGGACATTTTAAGATTTTGCCGATGACGGATTAGGAATAGTTTGTTTTCCTTAACCCTGTTTTTTATTTTCTTTAAAAATACTGTTTCTTTTATTTATTTTTCTGTCCCGTTAGGGACATAATATTGGTAGTCAAAATGATAAGGGAGGATATTTCTGTGCCTTTAGGCACAGGATATGTAATTTTGTTTTCCAATATATTCTGTTTTTATATCGCGTACCTAAAGGCACGCTTTCCGAACATTTCATTTTCTATGCTACCGATATCTTGTCCCTAATGGGACATGGGATTTTACCGTTGATGTATTTCTAGGGGTTGATGGTATTGTTTTCCTTCTGGTTATTTTGCTTATTTTTTTCAAATAGATTGTCGGATTTTTATTTGTTTTTCTGTCCCGACATAATATGGGTAGCTAAACATTGATAGAGACGATTTCTGCGCCGTTAGGTACAGCATACGAAATTCGTAAATTTCTGATCAGTTTAAAAATCTTCTATTTTTTCAATTCCCTTAAAATTTCAAAAATAGCAGCATCCAATTGTGGTTGATTGCCCATAAGTCTATCCTTAAAATCTTCTTTTACATAGATGTCTGGTTTTACGCCTGTCAATTCCAAATCATCTCCACTCAAGGTGTAACAGCCCCAAGATGGTAAACGATAGGCTGAGCCATCAACTAAACTAGCGCTGGAAGTGAAGATAATCCAGCGATACGTCTCTGTTCCTATAATTTTCCCTAAGCCTAATGCTTTAAAACCAGCAGCTGTTACTTCAGCATCACTTAAGGTTTGCTCATTAATAAGTAGGATAATCGGTTTTGATGCAGGGGCAAAATTTGGCTGTGGCGCCAATTTTCCATCTCTATATTTCCATTGGGCATAGGGTTTTTGAGACAAGAATTGTAAAACGGCATCGTGTACGTTTCCACCAGTATTATTTCGTAAATCCAATATTAAAGCGTCCTTTCTATAAGCTTCAGAAACCATTTCTTTCATAAAATTATTAAGCTCGCCATCACCCATGTTTTTCATGTGGACGTAGGCTATTTTATCATCACTTTTTTTATCTACATATTGTTGATTATTTTCTACCCATTCATCGTATAACAGGTCTTTCATTGTTCGAGATGAAATAGGGTGTATGTTTACTGTAACGTCTTTCCCATTTCTTTTAAATGTCAATTGCATTTCTTTATCCAAGGAAGGACCCGAAAAATAGGCTTCTCTATTTGCATTGGTATCTACTGGTTTTCCGTTTACTTGGGTTAAGATATCTCCTGGTTTAATATCTTTTCCGGTTATATCCGTAGGGCTTTTACTAACTATATATTCAACTTTATAGGGATTGACTTGAGAAAACATAATTCCCGTTTCTGAAGTAGAACTACCGTAATAGGTGTCATCTTCTTTTCCTGAGGTATAGAAACCGAAATGAGAGGTGTTTAACTCGCCAAGCATATCGTTAAATAACATGCTTAATTGGGAGCGTTTTGTAAGGTATGGTAGAAAATGAGCGTACTTATCCCTAAGCTGTTGCCAGTTTTCGCCGTGGAAGTTTTCATCGTAATAATTGGTCTCAAAACCTGCCCAAGCTTCATAAAACATTTGATTAAATTCATTCGCCAAATTTTTTCGAAACGTGGCTTCTGTTTCAATTTTTTCAAGCTTGTTACTTTTCAGGTCCATAGTATAAATGGTGCCATTCAGTAAAGCATAATATGCATCTTTTGTGGCTACTAGTTGGCCTTCCTTTATAACTTTATCATCTACTTTCTCAGTTTTGTTTTCTTCAAAGGGTTTAATAATGGTTCGCCATAAGTTTTGCTTTCCTTCGGCGTGATTCGAAAAATAGTAAACATAAGTGGTTTCATCTTTTGTAATTAGAAAGGCATTGCTTTGAGAACCAAATTCAGGGCTAATTCGTTCTATACGATCCATCAATTCTTTTTTGTTGATGGTTATTGAAACGGGCTCTTTGATACTATCTTTTTCTTTTTCATCGTCTTTTTTGTCTTCTCTCTTCTTGTCGGATTTATCCTTATCCTTTTTTTCGTCTACTTTAAAGAGTTCTTTAAACTTTTCGGTCTTAAAAGGAGCATCATAAGTGTCTAAAGCTAATCTATAAATATGGGTATTACCATTACCTGTTGGGAAATTTGGTTGCGTTAAGTTAGATTCGAAATAAATGTATTTTCCATCGGAAGACCACGTGGGATTACTTTCGGAAACACCTGTATTTGTTAAGTTGATAATGTCTTTGGTTGCAATTTGATACGTAAAAATGTCGAGCTCAAAATTGCGAAAGGCACAATATAAAATATAGGAATCGTCTGGAGAAAATTGAGGAATTGGTGGATAAAGTGCCCAAAACTCATCTTTTACCAGAGTCGTGCTTTTTAATGTTTTCAAATCCAATAGTCTTAACTCATCGCGACCACTTATATAAGCCGCATTTTCCATTTTATGGTCTAAAACAATACTAATGTTATTTTTAGCTTCGTTGGTAAGTCTTTTTTCGGCTCCAGTTCCATCGGCAGCAATAGTAAATAGATTTGTGTAGCCAGAAGCTGTTTGATTATAAAGTATGGTGCGATTATCTTTTAACCATTTTACTTCTTTGACGCGCTCATCGGGATTGGTGTTTAATTTTTTGATGAACATCCCTTTTATGTCCGACACAAACAATTCGCCACGAGAAATAAATGCCATTTTTTTATTATCTGGCGAAATAGACATAGTACTGATTTCATTCTTGGTTTTAAAATCTTGTTCCTTATTGAGTGTATTATTCGTGTTGATTAGAATAGAAACTTTTTGGGTGTTATTGGAAGCTACATCGTATAAGAAAATCTGATAATCTTTAGTAAATACCACCTTGTTTCCGTTAGCGCTAACCTGAGGCCAACCAATGGAAGTATCAAATTTTGTTAATGCTATTTTTGTATTTCCTTTAAAAGTATAGAGATTGTACTCGCCATTTATTTCATCAGAAACAAAGTAAATGGTGCCATTTTCAGCTATGGTTGCCCACATATCTTTTCCATTGTAATCGGTGTATTTTTTGAATTCCTTGGTTTTAGGATTATATGATTTAATATCTGGATTATAGTCTCCTTTATATCTTTTGCGATGGGTAAACATTTTGCTTTCCCAACTTTCATTGAAGAAAATTTCGTCTGACTTGGGATGGGAAACAACATTATGAACATTGTTAAAATAATTCTCAAACAATCGTATTGGCGTACCTCCAGAAACAGCAACCTTATAACCGCTAAAACGATTGTAACGCGAGGAGGTGAAATAAATTTCTTTAGAATCCCACGACCAACTATCTACATCATCTATGGCATCATGAAACGTGAGTTGTTTGATTTCTCCGCCGTCTATTGGCATTACATAAACATCTTTATTTCCATATTGAATCGAACTAAAAGCCAACCATTTTCCATCTGGCGAAATACGCGGCAGGGTTTCTTCTCCTTCCATAGCAGTTAGCCTTAGGGCATCTCCGCCACTAGATGGTACTTTCCACAAATCCCCATCGTAACTAAAAACTATGGTTTGTCCATCTGGAGATAATGTTGGGTCTATTTGAAAATAAGCTTCTTGAGAAAAAAGTGTTGAGGTGATTAAGAAGGAAATTAAAATGGGTAATAGATAATGGGATTTCATAAGTTTTAGATAGAAAAATTAATGGGAGGTAATTTAATTATTTTAAGTTGGTTTTTTAAATAAAATTTCAAAATTGAAACCGCATGCTTACGTATTAATGTCCATTATTTTGGCAGCACAAAAATGCCAGAGCCAATAATAATGTTGATGATACTGACCGAAAGACAGAATACTCCAATAGGCCTGATTGATCCTTCTTTTTTTGGTATCATTGGTTAGTAGTTAATTGAATTTTTTACCACAGAGACTAGGACGCAAAGAAATTTCTGCGAACTCCTTGCCTCTGTATTTCATTTTTTAAGTCTTATTTGAATTCTCCATTATCCACATCCTTTATAAATTTTATCAATCCAAAATAAGTTTGAGGATCATCGTATTGTGAACAATGGCCTGCATTACAAGTGATGCTTCTGCCGTGTTGCATTTGAGTGCTCATCCATTCCATATATTTTGGATCCATAGTGTCGTATTTTCCACCAATCATTAACGTTGGAACAGTCAATTCCTTTATTCTATCAGAAACATCCCAGCCCTTTAATGTTGCATTTCCGGTTACGCCCAATTCGCTGTAACCCTGCATATAGATATAAATATTAGAGTTGAGGTATGAAAACGCGCGATTGATAAATTCCGGCCATTCATCCAAAGGTTTGCGAAGAATGTGCTCTGTGTAGTAATAGTTTTGTACCAACTCGGCATATCTTGGATTGGCAAAATCTCCTTTTCTTCAAAATCTTTAATTTCTTTATAAACTTCGGGAGGCAGCTTGGCACCCAAGACTTCGGCATATTTTTCATACTCAGGGATGCTCCCCATCATATTTGAAATTATCAAACCTTTCAGATTGTCCTGATATTTCAGGGCATATTCCATTGCCAAAATTCCGCCCCACGATTGGCCTAACAAATAAAAATTGTCTTTATCTAAATTTAATGCTTTGCGAACTTGCTCCACTTCTTCCACAAAATGCTCTGTGGCCCAAAGGGTGGAATCGTTTGGTTTGTCGCTGTAATAACTATCGAGTTGGTCGTAATAGATGTATTCTATTTCTGCATTTGGAAGGTAACCGTCAAAGTTTTCAAAAAATTCGTGCGTCCCGCCAGGACCTCCGTGAACCACAATTTCGCAATCACTAATGAAATCCTTCAACGTTTCCAAATCCTCAACCTTTAGCGCACTTATGTTGAGATTGTCTGTATTTTCAAGATTAAAAAGATGTTGATACTTTTCGCTCTTTTTGATGTCAGTCACAGATACTTTTAGGTTGTATCCTTCATTTAAAAATTTCTGTGTGGTGTGGCTTCCTATAAGACCAGAGCCACCAATTAATCCTACTGTTTTCATAATTCAATTCCGCCCTTGGACTACCGCTCACGATAAACTCCTGCGGGTGTTTTTTTATAGCTTCTGACCCGGAAAAGGTTTGATATCTGTCAATATTAAATGGAATCAATTTCTATTCAATTTTCGAGATCATTTTAATTTTCATTTTCAAAATCGAATTCCTTTTGAGTACTTTCGCTTTATGATTTTAGTTACTGGCGGCACTGGAATGGTTGGAGCGCACTTGCTTTACTTTCTTTTAAAGGATAACAAACACGTGCGTGCAATTCACAGGAAGGGAAGCGACATAAATTCTGTAAAAAAAATCTTCATCCTTTACTCTTCCGAAGTTGATATTCTATTCAATAAAATTGAATGGATAGAAGCTGATATTACCGACATTCCTGCCCTGACAGATGCCTTTAAAGATGTGACCAAAGTTTATCATTGTGCAGCTCTTATAAACTTTAATCCGGCAAAATATAGGGCATTAAAGAAGATAAATACCGAAGGCACCGCCAATATAATCAACCTGTGTTTGATAAAAAAGATAGAAAAACTTTGTTACGTGAGCTCCGTGGCTACTTTTGGAAGTGTTCCAGAAGGTTCTCCAATCAACGAGAAAACTTCATGGAATCCCGATGAAAAAAACAACGTTTATGGTATCACAAAATACGGGGCTGAAATGGAAGTTTGGCGTGGCACTCAAGAAGGATTGGATGCTGTAATAGTCAATCCAGGAATCATTTTCGGAATTTCACCCAATGAGGAAGGCAGCGGAATTATAACCAATCTTGGTTCACGTGGAATTCCGTTCTATCCTTCTGGTGGAATGGGAGTTGTAGATGTTCTGGATGTAATAAAGGCGATGATCTCGTTGATGGATTCACCAATTAAAAACGAACAGTTTATCTTAGTTGGAAAAAACATTTCATACAAAGAGATACTTACTCAATTCGCTCTTTTAAATGGAAAAAACCCTCCAACAAAAAAACTATCGAAAACATTTATGTACTTTTTAAGCTTTTTGGATTGGCTTTCCAGTAAACTTTTTAAGACAAAGAGAAGGTTAGTCAAACCCACTGTTCGGTCTATGTTCTCTAACCCTATATACGATTCCTCGAAGATAAAGGAACAACTGGGATTTGTATTTACACCCATTGAGAAAACTTTGAAAAGAATCGTTGAGGATAATAACAGGCAATCACGATAACCTATATATCATCACTTGGTTTTAGGTTTGGCAATCGATCAATTGACTTAGCCCGAGAGCTATCTTTTTGTTTTATTCGTGAATCCCGCGTGCTGTCCAAGGCCTTAACCATTTCATCGAGTCTTGTTTCAACATCCTTAATAATAGTAATGTACAAATCTAAGTTCGCTGCATAGTAGGCATTGCTTTTTGCAAATTGAAGACTGTCTACTCCAAATTTTGTATAAAACAAAGAATCCATCTTTATGCCTTCTGCTATTATTGATTTATTGTCCACACTACGGGCGGCATTGGCTAAGTAAGCTTCAGTCAAAACATTAATCATTTTATCCTTACTTATAAGGTCTTTCGGTTTTTCAGGCTGCTTTATGTCCTGACAGGCCCCAAAACTTATAACTATTAGAAAAAATGTCCAGTATTTCATTATCGATCAAAAGTTAATCTTTCAGGAGTGCTCTTGTTAGCGAATTTTGAATTTTCATAGACAACCGTTCCATTCACTAAAGTATGGGTAACACGCGATTTGAAAGTTGTTCCCTCAAAAGGAGACCAACCACATTTATAAAGCAGGTTTTCCTTTTTTACGATCCAAGGTGAATTTAGGTCAACCAAAACCAAATCGGCCTTATAGTTTTTTCGAATGTAGCCACGATCCTTTATTTGAAATAAAATGGCTGGATTGTGTGCGAATTTTTCAACAATTTTTTCTAAAGAAATTTTTCCCTTGTGGTGCATTTCCAATAAAGCGACCAAGGCGTGTTGCACCATTGGCCCTCCTGAAGGGGCATTTATGTAATTGTTTTTTTTCTCTTCTAAAGTGTGAGGAGCATGGTCAGTAGCAATAACGTCGATTCGATCATCCAAAAGTGCCTTAAGCAATCCATCTCGGTCATTTTTCGTTTTAACCGCTGGATTCCATTTAATTTTTGACCCCTTAGTTTTATAGTCTTCATCAGAAAACCAAAGATGGTGAATACAAACTTCTGAAGTAATTTTCTTTTTGGATAGTGGTAGTTTATTGCTAAAAAGATGTGTTTCCTTTTCTGTTGAAACGTGGAAAACATGGAATCTAGCTCCGGTTTTTTCTGCAAGTTTTATCGCCGTTGAAGACGAAATAAAACAAGCCTCTTCACTTCGTATCTTGGGATGGCAGTCCATTGGTATTTCATCGCCATATTTATCTTGGTAGGTAGCAAGGTTTTTTCGGATGGTTGTTTCATCCTCACAATGTGCAGAAATAAGTAATTTAGTTTTACTGAAAATATTTTCCAATGTTTTCGGGTTATCCACCAACATATTTCCAGTGGAAGAGCCTAAAAACAATTTCAGTCCTGCAACTTTTTGAGGATCTACTTTTAAGATTTCGTCCAGATTATCATTTGTTCCTCCAAACATAAATGAATAGTTTGCCCAAGAAGTCTTAGCGGCAATTTCAAACTTTTCTTCTAGCAATTTTATGGTTGTAGCTTGCGGAATGGTATTTGGCATTTCGATGAAAGAAGTAATTCCTCCAGCCACCGCAGCCTTAGATTCACTTTCAATTGTAGCCTTATGTGTAAGCCCTGGTTCCCGAAAATGTACTTGATCGTCAATCATTCCCGGCAATAAGTAGCTTCCATCGGCATCGATAATCTTCGTATTGCCAGATTTCATGCTGATTGAACTGGAAATCTCCACAATGCGGTCTCCTTCTATCAGCACATCAGCTTTTATGATTTGGCCCTCATTAACGACATTCGCATTCTTAATCAAAACTGATTTCATCAGACTTTTTTTATTTAGTTTTTATTTAATCAATACTCTTTTGGCGGAAAGGATTAGAAGACATACAGTCATTTTGTGACTCCTTATTAAGATTAATGAAAAGATTTTTTATTAAATTTTCTCCGTCGGAATATGCTTTTTAGCTTTAAGGCCAAGATGCCAAATATGGCTTCGGAAATAATACCTGTGCTCATTTTGGATTCTCCTCGAGTCCTATCTCGAAAAATAACCGGAACTTCCTTAATCTTAAAGTTGCTAAGGTGCGCCTTAAATTTCATTTCAATCTGAAACGCATAACCCACAAACCTAATATTGTCTAAATTAATTTTCTCCAGCACTTTTCTTCTATAGCAAATAAACCCAGCAGTTGCATCAAAAATATCCATCCTCATAACTAGCTGTACATATTTTGAGGCCAGCCAAGACATAAGTACTCTACTCATTGGCCAGTTGACTACGTTCACCCCTTTCACGTAACGTGAGCCAATAGCCATGTCGAAATTTTGCTTATGGCAGGCATTATAAAGTCGGATTAAATCATTTGGGTTGTGTGAGAAATCGGCATCCATCTCGAAAACGTAATCATATCCATTCTCCAAAGCCCATTTAAATCCCGCAATATAGGCTGTTCCTAAACCCGTTTTTTTCTTTCTGCGAATAAGGAAAAGTTGTTCGGGATATTTTTCAAAATTTTCTTCAACACACTGCGCAGTGCCATCAGGAGAGTTATCGTCCACGACCAAAATATGAAATTGTCGTTGCAACGAAAAAACAGTGCGCAATAATCGCTCTATATTTTCAATTTCATTGTAAGTGGGCACAATAACCACCGCCTTGGACATACTCCCATTTTTTGGGCAAATGTACCTATTTCTGAGGAATTAAATGTGAAGGAAAATCCAATTCCCAACAGAAATAGAGATATTATTTTGATGTACCTTTACCAGAAAAATCGCTTGGTTGGAGTACACTGAAAGAATATTGGAATCGTATGATTGGGCCACATACCTCCTAGTGGGCTGCTTTCTAGTTCTTGCCACGGCAAAATATGCCTATCCTAGACGATTTGAGGAGTTTATAATCCTTCCTTTAAGTGATAAATATCTTTCGACTTATGGAAAGGACGATGCCGTTTATCACCCATTCAATATTATGTTATACGCGGTCCAGGTAATTTGCGTATCAATATTTGGATATCTTCTTTTTAAAGTATATTATCCGACAGAAGTCGAAACAAATCAATGGCTGTTTGTTCAAATTTGCACGTTGTACAGCATTTTTGTGTTAGTCAAGTTTTCGATTGAAAAGATTGTGGCCAGTATCTTTTCAATCGACTCAATAGTTGACCAATATCTATTTCAAAAGTTGAGTCATCGGAATTTTTTAGCGCTTTTAATCTTTTTAGGAAATCTTTTCTTCCTCTATACCTTTCAAGCAAACCAAACCACATTGTCGATATTCGGGGTGAGCATCCTTCTGTTTAACGGCATTGCACTGTTCTACAGTTATAAAAAAAATCGAAAATTGATAGCTGCCAATTTCTTTCATTTTATTTTGTATCTTTGCGCACTTGAAATCGCACCATATATCATCCTCTATAGACTGTTTTTTACAGGGGGTAGTATTTAAAAATAATCAGGAATATATATGAAAGTGAAAACTATTTTGGTTTCCCAACCTGAACCTAAAATTGAAAACTCTCCCTATTTCGATTTAATAGACAAACAGAAGGTTAAGATTGATTTCAGGCCATTCATTCACGTGGAAGGCGTGTCGGGCAAGGATGTTCGTACTCAAAAAGTTGATCTTGCACAATATACAGCCATTATCCTGACCAGTCGAAACTCTGTTGATCATTATTTTCGGATTACTGAGGAGTTGCGATTTAAGGTGCCAGATACTATGAAGTATTTTTGCTTAAGCGAAGCTGTGGCATACTATCTTCAAAAATATGTAGTATATCGGAAAAGGAAAATTTATGTCGGAAAAAGAACTTTTTCTGAATTAGCACCCATTATAAAAAAGTATAAAAGCGAAAAATTCCTACTCCCGTCCTCAGACAAACTTAAATCGGATATACCAGAAATTCTGAATGAATTAAAGGTAGAATGGAGAGAGGCGACTTTCTATAAAACGGTGATCAGTGATCTTTCTGACTTACGCGACGTTTATTATGATATTTTGGTATTTTTCAGCCCAAGTGGAATTGAATCTTTATTTGAGAATTTTCCCGATTTCAAACAAAACAAAACCCGAATCGCCGTTTTTGGCAATACTACTGTGAAAGCTGCTACCGATATGGGCCTGAGGGTTGACATTCAAGCACCCACTCCTGAAAACCCATCTATGACGATGGCTTTAGAGAAATATATAAAGGCGGCCAACAATAAGAAATAACCCGCCCTAATTGCTAACAAAAAAGCTCGCACATTGGCGAGCTTTTTTCATTTGTAGGATTGAAGTTATTCCGAAACTGGAGCTCCAGAAAGAATTTCATCATTAGCATAGGATTCGTATTTGGAAAAATTTTCTTTAAAAGAATTTGCCAATTCCTTAGCCTTTTTATCATAAGCTTCTTTATCACTCCAAGTCGCTCTTGGATTCAAAACTTCAGAAGGAACGTTAGGACAAGATTTAGGCATCATCAAGTTGAAAATAGGATGCTTTTCAAATTCTACATGAGCTAATTCTCCATCAAGTGCAGCAGCAACCATTGCTCTTGTGTATTTAAGTTTCATTCTGTTTCCAACGCCGTATGGACCACCTGTCCAACCAGTATTGACCAACCAAACATCTACTCCAGCATCTTTCATTTTTTTGCTCAACATTTCGGCATATTCTGTAGGATGAAGGGGCATAAAGGGTGCACCAAAACAAGCTGAAAAATTCGGAGTTGGCTCATTAATTCCTTCCTCTGTTCCAGCAACTTTAGCAGTATAACCACTTATAAAATGGTAGGCTGCTTGACCTGGCGTTAATTTTGAAATTGGAGGCAAAACCCCAAAAGCGTCGGCTGTTAACATAAAAATGTTCTTTGGATTATTGCCAACGGAAGGTTTTTGAATATTATTTATATGGTAAATTGGATAACTTACCCTTGTGTTTTGTGTTATGGAGGTATCTGCAAAATCAATATCGCCATTTTTATCCAATATCACATTTTCAAGTATCGCACCAGGCTTTATTGCATTGTAAATATCTGGCTCGTGTTCTTCTGAAAGATTAATCACTTTGGCATAACAACCTCCTTCAAAATTGAAGATGCTGTTTTCTGGAGTCCAGCCGTGTTCGTCGTCTCCAATCAATTTTCGTTCTGGATCTGCAGAAAGTGTTGTTTTACCAGTTCCAGAAAGTCCAAAGAAAATTGCTGTTTCCCCATTCTCGCCAACATTTGCGGAACAATGCATGGGAAGTGTATTTTTATCTACAGGCATTATAAAATTAAGAGCCGAAAAGATTCCCTTTTTAATTTCCCCAGTGTACCCAGTACCGCCAATTAGAACAATCTTTCTAGAAAAATTTAAAATCGCAAAATTATGTTGGCGTGTGCCATCCAATTCTGGATTTGCCATAAAACTTGGCACATTCACTAAAAGCCACTCAGGTTCAAAATCCTTCAACTCTTCTTCGGTCGGCCGTAGAAACATATTATGGGCAAACTTATTAGCCCAGGCAGTCTCGGTAATAACGCGAATATTTAACTTTCGGTTTTGATCCGCACCCGCATAGCTGTCGCGTACATAAACTTCTTTACCCGAAAGGTAATCTGTTACTTTGTCGTAAAGGGCATCAAACTTCTCGGGGGAGAATGGAATGTTAATATTTCCCCACCAAACTTTATCATTAGTTACCTCATCCTTTACGATAAATCTATCCTTTGGGCTTCTCCCGGTAAATTCACCTGTATTGACGGAAAGTGCGCCGCTAGACGATTCTTCTCCTTGCCCTAATTTAAGCGTTATATCGTGCAGTTCCTTTGAAGAAAGTTGATACCGAACTTTTGCATTTTCAATTCCATATTGTTCTAATGAAATCGTTCTTTTAGTTTGATTATTATCCACCATTTCCTGTTTAGATTTTGTAGAGCACAAAAATAAGAAATCTAAAACATATTGAAGAGTTTAAAAAAAACAATTATTTCATCTTTAACTTTAACATTCCATATCCCCAGCGAAGCCAGCCAATAATGAAAAACAACCCTCCGATAGGGGTGATAAATCCTATTTTAGATGCATTAAACGGTAAAACAGAATTTAGAGAAAGTAAATAAATAGAGCCAGAAAAGAACAAAATCCCTATTAAAAAACACCAAAAAACTACCTTTTTTATCTTTTCTGAGATCAAAGGTGCAAATCCTAGCAACAAAATGGCTAGCGCATGATACATTTGATACCGGACTCCAACTTCAAAAGTTTGTAAGGAAGAAGTATCGATCATTTGTTTTAATCCGTGAGCTCCAAAAGCCCCAATTGCAATGGTTGCAGCTGCGATAAAAGCTCCAGTCGCTACTATATTTCTGTCAAAAACCTTCATTTAAACAATGTATAATTAGTAAATTCGCCAGTCTTAAAAATCAGCTTCAAAGTTAACGAAAAACCCCCTCAAATGAGAAACATATTAATAATAGGTGCAGGCCGTTCGGCAACAAGTTTAATACGCTACCTATTAGACAAAAGTAAAAAAGAGAACCTATTTATTACAATTGGCGACATTTCTGAAGCATCCGCTCAGAGATTTATTAAAAATCAAAACAATGCTTGTGGAATTCAACTCGATGTTTTTAATGAAGCGCAACGAAAAGAAGCCGTAAGCAAAAGTGATTTGGTCATTTCCATGCTACCAGCGCGCTTTCATTTTGAAGTGGCAAAAGACTGCATCGAATTTGGAAAACATATGGTAACCGCATCTTATATCAGCAAGGAAATGGAATCCTTGAACATTTCCGCCAAGGAAAAAGGATTGGTGTTGATGAACGAAATCGGTCTGGATCCAGGCGTGGATCATATGAGTGCGATGCAAGTTATTGATCGTATTCGTGCAAAGGGTGGAAAAATGCTTTTATTCGAATCTTTTTGCGGCGGCTTGATCGCTCCTGATAGTGATAATAACTTGTGGAATTACAAATTCACCTGGAATCCTAGAAATGTGGTGCTGGCAGGTCAAGGCGGTGCGGCTGAATTTATCCAAGAAGGAAAATTCAAATACATTCCGTATCACAGACTTTTCCGAAGAACAGAATTCATCAATATTGAAGGATATGGGAAGTTTGAGGTCTATGCCAATAGAAATTCCTTACAATATCAATCAATTTATGGGTTGGACAACATTCTTACATTATATCGTGGTACAATAAGAAGAGTAGGTTATAGTAAAGCTTGGAATATGTTTGTGCAACTGGGAATGACAGATGACACGTATATAATTCCGGATTCTGAAAACTTGACTTATCGGGAATTTATAAACTCATTTTTGGCATATTCTCCCACCGATACCGTAGAGTTAAAGCTTCGTTACGCCTTAAAAATAGACCAAGATGACTTGATGTGGGAAAAACTGGAAGAACTGGATGTGTTCAATAAAGAAAAAACAATCGGTATCAAAAATGCAACTCCAGCAATGGCACTTCAAAAGATATTGGAAGATAAATGGACTTTAGACCCAGAAGATAAGGATATGATTGTGATGTATCATAAATTCGGTTATGAACTGGATGGAAAAAAATACCAAATTGACAGCCATATGGCCTTGATTGGAGAGGACCAAACCTATACTGCAATGGCGAAAACAGTTGGACTTCCAGTTGCTATCGCCGCTTTAAAAATCCTCAATGGTGAAATCACAACCCCTGGTGTTCAACTTCCAATTACAAAAGAAGTTTACGAACCGATTTTAAAAGAATTGAAAGAAAACGGCGTGATTTTTAGAGAAGAAGAAGTGAAGTATTTGGGATATAATCCCGAGAATCTTCATCTTGGATAATCGTTCAAACACGAAGAATGATCTGTCATTACAAGCAAGCTAAATCACAAATTTTGATTAATAAAAATTAAGCAAAGTCCATTTTATGGGTATTAAACGTTTCGAAACGCATACTATGCCTTCCGGAACGTTTTTTATTTTATGAATTTGAGTTAAGACCTGATTTAAAGGTTCTTCTGTTTGGAAGAACCACCGACGTTTCAATAAAATTGGAGAATTGTTGTGGGCCATGTTGGATTCGAACCAACGACTTCCACGTTGTCGACGTGACACTCTAAACCAACTGAGTTAATGGCCCTATAATTTCAAGGGGCGAAAATACGAATTCCGAAAGCCAAAACAAACAATAGACACTAAGTTATTTATCGAATTTTTTGATGGGCTTCTTTTTAATCATTCCTCCTTTAGTATCCTTTACAGAAGTCATAATAATAAATGCTCCTTTATCAATTTTGTTAATTTCAGATTTGAGTTTACTCATTTCCAAACGAGTTATAACCGTATAAAGCACGTCAATGGGGCGTCTAGAGTCACCATTTTTGGAAAATCCGCTTTCAGCTTTAAAAATGGTGCATCCACGTCCCATTCTTTCAACAATAGCCCGTCGAATTTCCTCGGTGTTTTCGGAAATTATAGTTACACCTATAAATTCTTCAATCCCATCAATTACAAAATCCACAGTTTTGGAAGCAGAGAAATAGGTCATAATCGCATATAAGGCAACTTCAGTAGAAAGAAAATATGACGCACTTAGAAAAATGATTACGTTGAAAATCAAAATTATGTTACCAACGCTTAAAACGGTTTTTCGGCTAATGTATATTGCAAGTACCTCCGTTCCGTCTAGGATTGCACCTCCACGAATAGCTAAACCAATTCCCAACCCTAGAAACAAACCGCCGAAGGCAGCAATTAATATTTTGTCGTCCGTTACTTGCGGATACGGAAGGAAAGCAACGGCTAAAGACAAGAGCACGATACTTATCACACTTTTTATAGCAAATCGTTTTCCAATAGAAAAGTAAGCAAGAACTAAAAACGGAAGGTTGAGGACTACCAAGAATAATGAAAGCGAAATATTTGTCAGCATGTTCATCATCAGGGAGATTCCAGTCACTCCACCATCAATAAATGAACTGGGCATCAAGAATCCACGCAATCCAAAAGAAGCCGAAAGCACTCCCAACAAAAGATAAACAAAATCGGAAAGCTCGTGCTTCCATTCAACTTTCCAATTATTTATGCTTCTCGCAAATAATTCCTTATATGAACGATCACTTTTGTTTATTCCAAAATAATTAACAAGAATTCTCTTTAGATTTTCAAACATTAGATCTCATAATTTATGCTTATAAAAATAATGAAGTTAAATTTATTTCATTCAATCTGTCACTATTGAATAAAAATTTTAATTAGGCTAATTAAATTGAATAATTATTTGCAGAAATTAAAAACTAAGCTATATTTGCAACCGCTAATACGAAGGGCGATTAGCTCAGCTGGTTCAGAGCACCTCGTTTACACCGAGGGGGTCGGGGGTTCGAACCCCTCATCGCCCACCAACTACCAAGGATTCCGATGCTATCATCGGAATCTTTTTTTTTGCTATTTTTCAAACTACCTCAGCCACCACAAACGTACTGCCACCAATGTAAATAAAGTCTCCTTCGGAGGCCACCTTCAACGCAGCTTCATAAGCCTTTCGAACGGACATATATTCCTCTCCATTCAATCCAAATTCCTTCGCTCGCACGGTTAAAAGAGAAGCATCCAAACCACGGGGAACACTTGGTCTGCAGAAATAATAAATCGCAGATTTTGGAAATAAAGGTAATATGGAAGCTAAATCCTTATCATTTACCACTCCCAAAACAATATGCAATTGTTCGTATTTCTCCTTTCTTAATTGTTCCATCACTAACCTTAGGCCATCCTCATTGTGCGCAGTATCACAAACTACCTTCGGGATTTCATTCAAGACCTGCCAACGGCCCATTAAACCATTATTTGCAACACTTTTTAACAACCCTTCCTTAATATTTTCTTCAGAAATATTCCATCCTTTTTCCTGTAAAGTCCTAAGCGCGGTCAAT
The DNA here is from genome assembly GCA_048270045.1 of Aequorivita sp. Classification (GTDB taxonomy): domain Bacteria; phylum Bacteroidota; class Bacteroidia; order Flavobacteriales; family Flavobacteriaceae; genus Aequorivita. The sequence continues at coordinate 4,154 of JBLWTS010000064.1, read as the reverse complement.
ACCGTCCGAATGTTCTTTTTCTGGTAAACTCCCTTTAAATCTGAAGTATAATTTGATGTCGGAAAGGTTTCGGCGAAAGTAATAGGAGCTTTTCTTTCTGAAGCAATTCTTTCAAAAACAGGTTTTGTTTCAGGAAGCGTTTCTCCAATGACTACTGGAACTCCTGATTTAATGATTCCGCCCTTCTCAGCGGCAATTAAAGCTAGCGTATTTCCCAAAAACTGGGGATGATCAAAACCGATATTTGTTATGACCGAAATTTCTGGAATCACGATGTTTGTACTGTCTAGCCTCCCTCCCATTCCCGTTTCCAAGATTGCAATGTCCACCTTTTCATTTCTGAAATAGTCAAAAGCTAGCCCTACTGTCATTTCAAAAAATGACATTTGGTTAGTTTCCAAAAACTGTTTGTGCTTTTCAACAAAATCAGAAACATTCTGCTTGGGAATCATTTCTCCATTAATTTTTATTCGTTCCCGGAAATCCTTCAAGTGGGGCGAAGTGTATAGGCCTGTTTTATAACCAGCTTCCTGAAAAACCGAAGCCAGAAGATGACTAGTACTTCCCTTGCCATTAGTGCCAGCCACGTGTACGCTTTTAAAACTTTTTTCGGGATTGTTTAAATGGTTTGCAAGATTAATTGTAGCCGTTAAATCTGCTTTATACGCAGACTGACCCACTCGTTGATACATTGGGAGTTGCGCAAAAAGCCAGGCTATGGTTTCGGAGTAGTTGATGATGTGTGAGATTAATTGTTACTATTTAATCGAGAATTGTCTATTAGAGTTTTCTATTTTACAATCAACTTTTTAGTTATTCGATTTTTTCCTTCTGAAATATTTAAATAATAAACGCCTGCTTGTAAGTCCGTCACAGAAAAATGGATTTCATTTTTATTTCCAAAAGCCACTTGTTTCACCAATCTTCCCATAGTGTCATACATCAATAATTCAGATTTTTCGGATGAATTTTTCAAGGAAACGGTTACCATTTCCGAAGCTGGATTTGGAAACACTTTCACTTCTGAAACCAACAAATTTCTATTCGTTTCCATAATATTATTGGAAATATCTATTTTATAAATGGAACGACCATAAGTAGCAGCAAACAAAAACTGCGAACCTTCGTGGATGAATAAATCTGAAACCACGGCAGACGGCAAATTTTCTCCAAGAACAATCCAATTTGTTCCTTCGTCCTTTGAGGCCATAACTCCGACATCGGTAGCTATAAAAAGATTTCCAAAACTGTCCTGCTCAATATCGTTCACGGGAATATCAGGCAAACTGGTTGAAATATCGACCCAACTATTTCCGAAGTCGGTGCTCTTATATACGTGCCCAACATTCTGTCCAAAACGATAGCCAGAAAGAGTCAAGTAAACCGTGCTTGCATTTTCCTTTGAAGCCAAAACTTTGGTCACCCACCGATTTGGAACTCCCGCCGATACATCTGTCCAATTGGAGCCGCCGTCTTGTGTTACCCACGCCTTTCCATCATCTGTTCCCACAAATATAACTTGACTGTTAAATTGGGAAACACTGATTGTTGTGATAGTTCCAAAAGTGAGATTCCCAGTATGTGGGCCATCGGTTAAATCAGGACTAATTGGGCTCCAATTTCCTGCGGCATTTGTAGTTTTATAAAGACGATTAGTTCCAATATAAAGAATTTGTGAATTATTGGGATCGAAAGTAATCGGAGTGTCCCAATTCTTTCTGTCGCCACCTGATATTCCGTTGGTGGCACTGGAAAATGAACTACCGTTGTTGGTAGATTTTCCCAAAGAACCATATTGATATAGAGCATAAATAACATTGGTATTTGTCGGATCCACCAAAGGCTGAAACCCATCGCCACCGTAAATTATATTCCAATCACTAAGTCCGCCCGTTTGGGTTCGACTGGTGCTATTATCCTGCGCGCCGCCGTAAATTTTATTTGCATTTTGCGCATCTACAAAAATTCGGTTGAATTGTGTAATCGGAAGCTTTAAATCCTTGGTTGCCGAAGCACCGCCGTTGCTGCTATAATACAGACCACCATCATTTCCCAATAAAATCTGATTAAAAGTATTGAAAGCCATTGCGTGTTGATCTACGTGGGCATTATTAAAAACATTCGTCCAACTATTTCCTCCATTGGTGGACTTCTGCACTTCAAAATCTACATTATACAACACATTTTCATTCGTGGGATCAATAAAAATCCCGCCAAACCACCAATGAAACCCTACATCTGTTAACTGACTGGAATTAACGGCTACCCAAGAATCTCCGCCATTATCGGTTTTGTAAACACCTTGAATATTTCCATTGGCGTTTGCATAGCGCGCATAAAGTACATTCGGATTAGATTGTGAGATATCGAAACTAATTCTTCCTTTTTGTGAGGCTATACTTGGCAAACCGTTGGTAAGTTCCGTCCAATTCGCGCCACCGTCAGTGGTTCTATATATTCCCGAAGTGATTCCACCGTACTGTCTTCGATTGGGTCTTCGAACACGCTCCCAACTTGCAGCATAAACGATGTTTCCATTCGTAGGATGAATCGCCATGTCCACAACGCCAGTGGAGTCGCTGACGAATAAAACTTGTTCCCAACTATCGCCTCCATTCGTGGTTTTATATATCCCGCGGTTACTACTGTTTTTAAATAAAGGTCCCATTGCGCCAACAAAAACTGTGTTGTCGTTATTTGGATCTATTGCAATTTTTCCCACACTACCAATATTTGGTAAGCCCTTGGATTGCCAAGTAATTCCACCATCAATGCTTTTGTGAATACCATCGCCATCATAAACCAATGAACCTCCGCCAGCGTTTACTTCACCAGTTCCAACATAGATTAAATCGTTGTTGATTTTGGAAATTTCAATATCTCCTATGGAAAGCATTTGTTGTTCATCGAAAATGGGGGTCCAGTCATTTCCTCCATTGATTGTTTTAAAAATTCCGCCTGAAGCTGCTCCCACGAAATAAACATTGGGTTGATTGGAAGGAATCTCAATGTCGGTAATGCGTCCACCAATATTTAATGGGCCGACAAATTGCCAAATTTCATTGGCAGTATTTCTATTTGCAGTTTGTTTCTTCCATTGGATTGCTTCGGAATAGGCGGAAGTGTTTATTTCGCCATTTGGATAGGCACGCTGCATAAACATTAAATCGAAAGGGGATTTTCCTTCCTTTTCTTCCGAAGTTTCTAAAATAGATTCTTCGGAAATAAAGCCATTTTCCTCTTTTGAAGAATTTCTACATCCAACAAAGGCAATTATTAAGAGGAGAATGGAAGAAAGACGAAGCATGGCATCCCTTTATTTTGATGCATAAAGATACTGAAAAAACGAAGTTACCGCGGGTAGATTTATCTAAAGAAGTTCATCAGAACGAAGACGGAAATCAAAGTTCGCTAATATCAAAAGTTATTATCCTGCAAGGTCTTTTTTGACCTTGTAGGTATAATCCCTACTTCCCTTCTTATAGACCTACAAGGTTTTAGAAACCTTGCAGGAAGGAATGTCTGATGTAAGCGTTTTATGAAATTTGATTTCAATGTAAAAGCACTTATTCAATGGCGAATAAGAGAGCGAAATGACGAGTGCGGGAGAAAAATGATGAGCGCGGGAAATGAAATGGGGAGTGCGGGGAGTTAAAACGGGCATTGCGCTACATTTTTTTCTCAGAAGTAAAGAATTGATAGCGGAATCTCAGTGAAAAGTAGAATAAGTAAAGATTCTCTTACTCAGAAAGACTGAACTTGTAGATGATTTTTCCAATCTGTTTTGCAGGAGCGTTATCATCTGCATTAAACTTTGTCGCCATTGCGGCACGTTTTGCAGGTTCAGTCAGACATTTGGAGTTATTTGTGGTTCCACGAACACCGGGAGTGGCACTGATTACTCTTCCGTTTCGATCTACTTCTATACTTACTACCACAATACCCGCCTCGTTGCATTCCTGCACAAATTTCTCCTTATTAAGTGCCTTTCTTCCTCCCAACTGATAATTTCCATCACCGTCTAGACCTTTTCCCGTACCGTAATAAGCACTGGCATTGGGATCGCCATTGGGATCCCCTTTGTCCCCTGGTTTTCCGTCGTTCCCTTCTCCTCCTTTGGCTGTACCGTCACTTTTGGGACCATTTAAAATGCT
>JBLWTS010000063.1:0-20752 GCA_048270045.1 Aequorivita sp. | reverse complement strand
ACAAGAGTAAAGAAATAGGAAAAACAATAAAAATGGAAATAATTTAAAACTCTTCATTTAACGAGGTAAATTTAAAAGGATAAAATTCCACAACTTGCCGGTAATGGCTTCATCCTTTTGGACTCTTTTAACACTCGCTTTTAAAATTGCAGCACCATTTGTCTTTTCTACAAAAAAACCATTAGTCTACGATACAAAATATATTATGAAATATCTTTCGAACCCATGTAGGTATAGCATAATTTAGCTTCTACTTGTGGGATAATCCTTCTATCCGAGAATTATTTAAAAAAACTTCAATAATTAAAAATCAAAAATCCCACAGATCCATATAAACGGAATTGTGGGATTTTTAGGTTCTAAAGGTGGTTTCTTATACTCCTGAAATTATTTTGAAAGGGTTAATTCATCAATAATATGCCCTGCACCCGCAAGTTTGTCGATCAAGAATAAAACATAGCGAATGTCTACGTTGATACATCGCTGCAATTCATCATCAAAAATTACATCACCTGCCATTGCTTCAATATTACCATCAAAAGCAAGTCCTATAAGCTCCCCCTTTCCATTTAAAACGGGAGAACCAGAATTCCCACCAGTGATATCGTTGTTGGTTAAGAAGTTAACGGGAAGGTAGCCATTTTTATCGGCGTACTGTCCAAAATCTTTCTTCTCATAAAGGTCGATAAGCTTGTTTGGCATATCAAACTCATCATCGCCAGGTTGGTATTTAGCTACGGTTCCTTTTAAAGTCGTGTAATAATTTTCCTTGGCATCATTCCGCTGATCTGCCGGAAGCGAATTAACTTTTCCGTAGGTAAGTCTCAAAGTACTGTTAGCATCAGGATAGTATTTTTTGTCAGGATTTTGAAGTCGCATTCCCTGAACCATCAAGCGATAAGCTCGTTGAAAATCATTTTCCCATTGCTTTTGTTCTTCTGATTTATAACGGTATCGATTGAGTAAATCAACCGAGAGTTTGTATAATGGATCTTCCTCCAAAACCTTTGCGTCTGGCTTTGCCAAAAATTCATTTAATTTCTCTTTTGATCTAAAAATACTTTGCTTAAACGCATCCTCCAAATACATTTCCCAACCTCCCACTTTGTTTTTTTTGCTTTCAGCAATAGTGGCCACCATAGGGGCGATGTCCTTCGCCTTTTCAGAATAAAGCTTAAGTTGAGCTGCAAGCATATCTCTTTCTAAGGGAAGATAAAGTCCGTCATACATATTTTCTATTTCCTCCTCCAATTTCAGACGCAATTCAGCCCTTTTTGCTTCATTTTGTTCAATATAGTATTCCAGCGACTTGCCCAGACGGTACGGAATTGTAGCCGATCTTGTTCGAAGCAAAAGGCTCAAATAATTATTATGACGACTTATTTCATTTGTCTTTTTATAATAGTCGTTGATGATTGGCATCACCTCAGCATACTTTTGATTTTTCTTTTGGGAAGCCCATTTCTGGAAACTCTCTTCATCCGCATATTTAGTCTTTGCTGTTTCGTGTTGTTTTAAAGCATCAATCATTCCCTGACGGTTTTTCCAGTAATTGGCGATACTAGCATAACTTGAAGCATAATCAAGATTAACTTGTGAATCCTTGCGCATATACTTTTCCATCACATCCATAGAAGTTCTCGAAGCCTCCACCCACGCTGGGTAGGCATAATTTACATTCTGCTCAATTCCTGCTCCTGGCATCCATCGGTTGGTTCGGCCGGGGTAACCCAAAATCATTGCAAAATCATTGTCTTCAAATCCTTTGAGACTTGTAGTCAAGTGATATTTTGGCTTCAAAGGCACATTGCTTTCTGAATATTCCGCCGGATTTCCATCCTTATCAGCATAAACTCTAAAAAGTGAAAAATCGCCTGTATGTCTTGGCCATTCCCAGTTATCAGTGTCGCCACCAAATTTCCCAATACTCTTTGGCGGAGTTCCTACTAAACGAACATCGGTGTAATCTTGATAAACGAAATAATAGAATTCATTTCCATTATAAAATGACTTAACAGAAACAGTGTATTTTCCATCGCCATTATTCTCCATTTCAATTTTCCCAATTTCTTGGTTGATGGCTGCTTCACGCTCAAGTTCTGTCATTTCATCATTTACCCGAGCAAGAATGCGTTTAGAAACATCATCCATTCGAACAAAGAAGCGTACCGAAAGACTTTTTGGCTTCAATTCTTCTTTGTAGTTTGCCGCCCAAAATCCGTTGGTTAAATAATCATTTTCGGCAGTTGAAAGTTCAGCTATATTACCATATCCACAGTGATGGTTGGTCAAAACCAAGCCGTTTTTTGAAATGATTTCAGCCGTACATCCGCCGCCGAACTGCACAATCGCATCTTTAAGACTTGCATTGTTTACGCTATAAATTTCTTCGGGAGTAAGCTGAAGCCCCATTTTTTGCATATCGACATAGTTCAGTCGTTTTATATGCATTAAAAACCACATACCTTCATTGGCGTTCGCGGGCAAGGCAAATACCGCAATAATTAAACAAATAATAAACTTTTTCATTAATAGGGAGTTTGTAATTAATAATGATCTCAAGGTTTACTGTACAATCAGTAAAAATGTAAAAGCGGTAAATATAGGAGTTATTGCCAAGTTATTTTAGGAAAAGTTTTTGATTGTCTTCATGCCCTGAAATGTAAGGTTGCCTGCGAAACATACGCGGTGGATAATCCATAAACAAATCCTACCAAGATAAACTTAGCTTTATTAAAAATATTCAGAATTTGGCATTTGAAAGTTGTAACCCTACTCAACCACATGTTGAGAATAATTCCGCCACTTCTCAATACAAGTTTCCATATCTTCAGGAATGGGGCATTCAAAGCGCATAAACTCTTCTGTTATGGGATGCACAAAACCCAATGTACGAGCGTGCAAAGCCTGCCGTGGTAGTACTTTAAAACAGTTATCAACAAACTGTTTGTATTTTGTAAAGGTGGTTCCCTTTAAAATCTTCTCTCCGCCATACCGTTCATCGTTAAAAAGTGTGTGGCCTATATATTTCATATGCACACGGATTTGATGGGTTCGTCCTGTTTCCAATCGACAAGAAACCAAAGTAACATAACCAAACCTTTCCAAGACTTTATAATGGGTAACAGCAGGTTTTCCATTTTCTTCAACATCATTTTCGTAAACGGTATTCTGAAGACGGTTTTTAGGATGGCGGCCAATGTTTCCTTCAATGGTGCCTTCCTCTTCTTCCACATTTCCCCACACCAATGCAACGTATTCGCGTTCTGTGGTTTTATTGAAAAACTGTTTGGCCAGATGGGTCATTGCATCTTCGGTTTTGGCAATAACCAAAAGTCCACTTGTGTCCTTATCTATTCTGTGTACAAGACCCGGACGGTTCGCATTGGCAATACTTCTTTCCGCAGATTGTTCTCCGATTGAATCAGAGGGGTTTGGTAAGTTTTCGAAATGATAAGTAAGCGCATTAATCAAGGTGCCGCTGTAATTTCCGTGTCCTGGATGCACGACCATTCCCGCAGCTTTGTTTACCACGAGTACGGCATCATCTTCATAAACAATATCAATAGGAAGATTTTCAGGCACTAAAAGAAACTCATACGGAGGATGTTCAAAAAGCACCGTAATAACATCGTTCCCTTTTACCTTGTAGCTCGATTTTACGGGAACGCCATTTACATGGATATTTCCTGCTTCTGCGGCTTTTTGGATTTTGTTTCGAGTGGCCTTTTCTATAAGATTCATCAAGTATTTGTCGACTCGAAGTGCGCCTTGGCCTTTATCTGCTTTAAATCGAAAATGTTCATAAAGGTCGTCACTTCCTTCAGTATCGTCAACTTCTTCTTTAGAATTCTTCACGGGGTTCTTCTTCATTTTGATCTGGGAGTACTTCGTTTTCCGAACCACTATCAGATTGGATTCTGTTGAGAGATTGGTCTCCCACAATTAAATCTATAACAGATGTTTTTTGGATAGGCGTTCCTGGTTCAAGTCTTTCGCCATTATAACGCATTTCCAGAACATTATCGCTAATATGAGGCCGGTAGCTTATTTTTCCAATCACAAAACCCATTGCTAAAAGGGTGGGTTCCGCTTGTCTGCGGGTGCGTCCCAAAACATCTGGAACTTCTACCTTTCGAAAGCCAGATGGATTTAATGTTAAGTACAACTTTCGGTCTTCCTTTACAAATTTGCCAGGTTTTGGAATCTGCTCTATCACGGAATATTTTGGAAAATCAGGATTGTAGTTAGCGGAATCCAATATTTCATAGCGCAAATCCATCTCATCCAACTTTTCTTCTACTTTATCTAAAGACATCTTTGCTAGGTTTGGCACAGGAATCTTTTCGTTATGGTTTGTCGTAAATCGCAACCACCACAGAATGAGAAACCCCAAAACAATTATAGCCAAAAATGCTATAACAAGCTGCTTTACAAAGGTTCTGGTAAATATAAATCGGAAAAATGTCATACGCTTTTTCGTTTAACCATAAAATTAGAAAACCCAAAGGTAGTATCTTTTGATGAAATCGGAATCGAAATTGAAATTGAAATCTCAAATTACAATCTGTGATATATTTGTTGATTTAGTTTGCTTCGTTTAAACAATTAAATAACCTTCAATCTTAAACCACATTTATTGAAAGTCCCCCTTACCCTTAAAGGGGGAATTTAAATTGTAAGATACATTTTTTTTGCAATCAGATCAGTTCGTGAATAATGACAATACTTTCTGCAACTAAATTTTCATACTTTTACAAACGTATTTATAATTGATTTGGTATGGCAAAAAAACATATTGCAGTCGCAATGGGCGGGTATTCTAGTGAGTTTGAAATTTCGATCGGAAGTGGCACTGTAGTCTGCAATGCGCTCGACAAAAATAAATACAATGTTTATCCCATTCATATCCTAAAGGATGGTTGGTATTTTGTGGCTGAAAATGGCTCAAAATACCCTATCGACAAAGCCGATTTTAGTTTTACCATTGGCACCGAAACCATTCGACCAAATGCCATTTTCAACACCATTCATGGTACGCCTGGAGAAGATGGCTATCTTCAGGCCTATTGGAATTTAATTGGCATTCCGCATACTAGTTCTGATTATTATCAAGCTGCATTGAGCTTTAATAAAAGAGATTGTTTGTCAGTACTTAAGGGTTTTGGAGTCCTTTGCGCTAATTCCTTTTACGTCAATAAAGGCTCCGAAATTAATGTAGAGGAAATAGTATTGAAAACTGGATTGCCCTGTTTTGTAAAACCAAATCGCTCTGGCTCTAGTTTCGGAATTAGTAAAGTCCACAATATGGAGGAAATGATGGTAGCCATTGACAAAGCATTTACTGAAGATTCTGAAATAATAATTGAAACAGCTTTGATTGGAACAGAGGTTTCCGTTGGTGTTTACAATAATGGCAAGGAAATTATAGCACTTCCAGTTACCGAAATTGTATCAGAAAATGAATTCTTTGATTATGAAGCAAAATATCTTGGAAAATCACAGGAAATAACCCCAGGAAGAATTTCCGAAGAAGAAACTGAATTGGTAAAAAGAGAAGCAATTCGAATCTACAAATTACTGAATATGAAAGGCATCACTCGTAGCGAATTTATTATAGAAAAAGGAAAACCCTATTTCATAGAAATCAACACCAATCCGGGACTTTCTACGGAAAGCATCGTCCCGAAACAAGCTCGTGAAGCGGGAATGACCTTAACTGAATTTTTTGATATCTTGATAGAGAATGTAATAAAGTAGTTTCAGGTTTAAGGTTATATCCTCAACAACTTCCAACCTGTAACTTATAACTTGTAACAACAACAAAATGAAATATTACCTCATAGCAGGAGAAGCGTCAGGAGATTTACACGGCGCTAACCTAATAAAAGCCTTGTCAAAGGAAGATCCAAAAGCAGATTTTCGCTTTTGGGGTGGCGATTTGATGAGAGCCGCTGGAGGCACAGAGGTAAAACATTATCGAGATTTGGCCTTTATGGGTTTTTTGGAAGTAGTGTTGAATCTCGGCACAATTCTGAAAAACATAAAGTTCTGCAAAAGCGATATTGAAGCATTCCAACCAGACGTTATAATCTTCATTGATTACCCTGGTTTCAACCTCCGAATCGCGAAATGGGCGCGAGAAAAAGGATATCGAACACATTATTACATTTCTCCTCAAATTTGGGCGTGGAAAGAAGGCCGTATCAAGGAAATAAAACGAGATATAGATGAAATGTATGTAATCCTGCCTTTTGAAAAGGATTTTTATGAGAAGAAGCACAACTTCCCTGTACATTTTGTAGGACACCCACTTATTGATGCGATTCACAATCGAGAACTGGTAGATCCTAAAACCTTCAAAAAGGAAAACAATCTAGATGAACGTCCTGTAATCGCCCTTCTACCTGGAAGTCGAAAGCAAGAGATCAAAAAAATGTTGGAGATAATGATTTCTGTGGTCAAGGATTTCTCAGATTATCAATTTGTAATCGCTGGAGCTCCCAGTCAGGAAAAGTCATTTTATGAAACCTTTCTCACAACCAAAAATGTTCATTTTGTAACTAACAAAACATACGACCTTTTGAGCATTTCTGAGGCCGCGCTTGTAACCTCAGGAACCGCCACTTTAGAGACGGCACTTTTCAAAGTTCCACAAGTGGTGTGTTATAAAGGAAGCCAATTCAGTTATGAAATTGCTAAGCGGGTAATTAAATTGGACTATATTTCATTAGTAAATTTGATTCTAAATAAAACCGTCGTAACTGAATTGATCCAAAAAGACTTCAATACAAAAAGATTAAAGACCGCTTTAAAAGATATTTTAAATCCGAAAAACCGGGCTGAAATGTTCCTGAATTATTACGAGCTGGAAAAAATGTTGGGAGGAAGGGGAGCGAGCGAAAAAACAGCAAGTTTAATTTATGAATCCATTCAAAATCAGGAATCCAAGAAACCAAAGTTCAAACAATAAACATAAATTTTTGATATTGACGTTTTAACAGAATTTCAAAACCGTTATATTCGAGAAAACCCTTTGAGCATAATGGTTCTTAACTATGCATAAAAAAGATAAAATAATTATTTTTCATATCTTTAACGATTAATTCTCAATTTGCTATTGATGAAAAAGATAATTCTCCTCTCGTTATTCAGTTCATTTCTCATCTCCTGCGGTAGCTCTCGGTCTCCACATAAGACTGACAGAGAAATAATTGGCACACGAAACCACCACATAACAACTGAAAAGAGAGTAAAGGTAAAAACCCATCACGAAGACCGTCAGGCAGTTGAGCCAACCACGGAAGAGTTATTTAGGGAAAATGAAGATAAAGTCGCGTATGAAATCAAACAGGAAATAATCGACTACGCCAAAACCTTTGAAGGCACTCGTTATAAATATGGCGGGACTACGAAAGCGGGCATGGACTGCTCGGGTCTTGTTAGTACAGCCTTCAAAAGTGAGAATATTCAATTGCCACGTTCCTCTAGGGATATGGCGACCAAAGGCGTTCCTGTTTCACTAAAGGATATTGAGAAAGGCGATTTAGTGTTTTTTAAAACCAGCAGTAGAAATGTAATTAGCCACGTGGGACTCGTGGTTCAAGCCAAAGATGGCGATATCAGATTTATCCATTCCACGACTCATGCTGGAGTAATTATTTCCTCCTTGGACGAAGCTTATTGGAAGAAGGCTTTTGTGGAAGTTCGTCGAGTTATTTAGATTTTTTTGTATCTTAGAATAAATTTTGAGAATCTAAAATTGTCAATATTTATCCTCCCCAGTGAATTTTAAGTATAAACTTAAAATGGTGGGGTATGCAATTCATAAATTTCGCAGTCGTAAGATTTTCGATTTTCTTGGCGTTGGGGATTCTCAGTGCTCACTTCTTCCCTATTTCATCTTTCGTTTTAAAACCCACTCTACTCCTTCTTTGCTCAATTTGTATCCTGTGGTTTGTCGCACGTAGGCAATTGATACAACAGGTTTTCTTCGGAATCGCAACCTATATCTGCTTTTTTACATTAGGATATTTCAGCTATCAAATGCGAATGCCTGAATTTCAGAAATCACATTATTCGAATACAACCACATTCAATAGCCCAAACTTGGTTCAAATTAAAATATCCCAATCGCTAAAACCAGATCGATTTAATTTTAAATATTTCGGTCAAGTACAAGCTATAAATGGAATAACTGCCACTGGAAAAATATTAGTAAACCTCTCGAAAGATTCATTAATAAATCATTTATCCCCAGATGAAGTTATACTGGTTTACGCACCTTTCCTGGATATACCAGAGCCTCTAAATCCGCATCAATTTGATTATTCCAGATATATGAAATTGCTTGGAACTCATGGCCAATTGCGGGTATCCAGAAAAGAAATTTTAAAAACTACGGAGGGAAACAAAACCATCTTCGGAACGGCTCAAAATCTCCGATCTGGAATTATAGTAAAACTCCAAAAATCAAAATTAAAAACAGACGAACGCGCCATCATACAAGCGCTCATTTTGGGCGAAAAGAAGGATATAGACAAAAACCTATACAATGAGTACGCCTCAGCAGGTGCCGTCCATATTTTAGCCGTTTCTGGACTTCATGTGGGAATACTATATTTTATGCTCGCGTTTCTACTCAAGCCCTTATCACGCTCAAAATACGGAATATATATAAATGCAATTTTAATCATTATTTTCTTATGGGCATTCGCGGTTATTTCTGGCTTGTCGCCTTCAGTTACTCGTGCCGTAACTATGTTTACCTTTTTCGCCTTTGCAAAACTTTTAGATCGGAGAACGAACGCCATAAACACGTTGTTCTTATCGCTTTTAACGCTGTTAATAATTAACCCACTATGGCTTTTTCACGTTGGGTTTCAGTTGAGTTATCTTGCAGTATTCTTTATTATTTGGCTTCAACCTATTCTCTATAGGCTTGGGTATTCCAAATACTGGATTATCCGTAAAATGTGGGGAATTGCAAGCGTGACCTTATGCGCTCAAATTGGTGTCTTACCCTTAAGCCTAAATTATTTCCATCAATTTCCGGGGCTGTTTTTAATTACAAATATTGTGATTTTACCTTTTCTAACTGTTTTGATGTGCGGCGGAATTTTGATAGTGACGTTGGCAATTTTGAAATGTTTACCAGACTGGCTTTCCGAAGTTTACAATACAATGATTGAATGGCTCAATAGATTTATACATTGGATAGCAGTGCAGGATACATTTCTCTTCAAGGAAATTCACTTTTCTATGCCAAAGGTTTTAGCCACTTATTTACTGATAATTACCTGGGTATTATTTATGAAGAAAGCAAATTACGGCAGATTGGTTATTTCTCTTTTGTCTGTGTCGCTCTTTATTCAAATCTATATGTATGATGAATACGACACTTCCAGAAACCAGTTTTTAGTATTTCAAAAAAGTAAAATAACATTGATTGGAAGAAAAAAAGGAAAGAAAATGACTTTATATAAAAATGACACCACATTAAATCATGTTGACGATTATCCAATAAAACAATACCGAACGGCGATGAATATCCAAGATTATTCTGAAGAAAAGCTTCCTAGAATATTCCGATATAATAAAAAAAACATCCTAGTTTTGGACAGTTTGAGCATTTTTCCAAAGCATAGAGACATTCATACTTTAATACTTACCGAAAGCCCAAAAGTGAACCTCGTTCGGCTGATTGACAGTTTAAATCCAAAACAAATTATTGCCGACGGAAGCAATTATTACTCTTACACAAAGCGATGGGAAAAAACCTGTAAACTAAAAAAGCTCCCCTTCCACCATACAGCAAAACAAGGAGCCTTCTCAATAGAATAGCCCGGAATAAAATCTAAAAGGCCTTACTAAAATGTATATTTAAAATTCTTCTGATATGCTTCCCAAGCTTCATTTGTGGTAATTTTTAAATAGTCATCAGTATGTATCATTTTAAGGAAGATTTCAAGTTGTTGCGGAGTTCTATATCCAGGAACGCCTTGAATAAGATCTCCATTCTCCTTAAAAAACACTACTGTAGGATAGGCATTTACCTTTAAAGCGTGGGCAAGCAGATGTTGTGAGTTTCGTCCTTTTCGCTCGGCTTGATAATTCGGATTGGTATAGGTAAAATCCTGATAGGTAACGGGGTCGTTTCCTTCAGCATTGAATTTTACCGCGTAATAATTCTTATTGAGATATTCAATAACGTTTTTATCACTAAAGGTATTCTTATCAAGCATTTTACAAGGTCCGCACCAAGTAGTGTAAACATCCATAAAAATCTTTTTAGGATTTTCCTTTTGGGCCGCTAAGGCTTCGTCCATGGTCATCCATTTTATTTGTTGAGCTTGGGTTGTTCCAATGGTCAACACAAAAAGAAACAGTAATATATTTTTCATCAAAAACCTCCTTTAATATTCAAAAATAATAAAAACAAATAGCGTTCCAAAAAGGGAACGCTATTTCTATGCGTTGTATTGCGTATTAACGAATACCGTGCATTAATTTTTTCAAAACTGGATTTAACAACATTGCTACAATTCCAACACTAATTGGTATAAGTGTAAAAATCAAAAAGAAGGTCCCCATAGAATATTCTGCGGATATTTTATCGATCATTCCACCCATTGTATTTGCGGCCTTCTGCCCCACTGCAATTGCTAGGTACCAAACTCCGAACATAAAACCAATCATTCGAGCGGGCACCAATTTACTAAGATAAGAAAGCCCTAATGGCGATAAACATAATTCACCCATGGTATGGAGCAAATATGCGAGAATAAGAAATATCATACTTACGGAGGCTGTCATTGCGCCCGGAGGAATATCGGAAGCTCCATAGGATAGTATTCCAAATCCTAATCCTAATAAAACCAAACCAATACCATATTTCATTGCCGCACTGGGGTTGTATTTACTTTCCCACCATTTTGAAAAAATGGGAGCTAAAGTAATAATGAAAAATGAATTCAAAATTCCAAACCAAGTGGCTTCGATCTCCAGTTCGGTTTTATTAAAATTGTTATATAATCTGAAAATTACCAAGCCCCAAATAAGCACAAAGGCCAATATTAATGCCGCATTGGAAAGTGCAATTCTATGATGGGTCTTTTTGACCAACAAATAGATAACCCATGAAATAATAATTAAAGGAACAGTTGTTAAAAGCGTATCGACAACCTTAAAAATAATTGCAGAATTACCAGTAAGAGTTCTATCGGTATAATCTTGGGCGAAAAGGGTCATAGAACCTAACGATTGCTCAAAAAATGCAAAAAAGAAAACCGTAAATAGACCAAAAATTGAAACTGCTATCAACCTATCTCTAACAATCGGCAAATAACGTGCAATCCGAGTTATCAATAAAACCAAAAACATCGCCAAAGCAGCTAAGACGACAATGTTTGTGCCGCTCATTCCCCAAAGTTCAAACGGAACGAGAGAAGTATCATAAATGGTGTCTAGCGGATCATTAAACAAATAAAGCAAACCTCCAATAGACGATAATACAATTAAAGTATAATCAAAAAGGGTAAATGGATTAAGCTTTATCTCAGCTTTAAGCTCTTCCTTTATTTCCTTTGGGGTTTCATCTTTTCTGTCAAGTGGAATAATAACAGCTTCTTTCTTGGCAGGTTTATCCCCCACTTTTCCGAAGATTTTATGAGCAAGCATAAACTGTAGCATTCCCAAAAGCATAAAAATTCCAGCTAGACCAAAGCCCCAGTGCCATCCATAATTTTCGGCAAGATAACCACATAGCATCATTCCAAAGAAAGCCCCAGCATTAACACCCATATAAAAAATGGTATATGCACCATCTTTTTTGGACTCGCGGGTTTTATACATTTCAGAAATAATAGAAGTAATGTTTGGTTTAAAAAACCCTGTACCAATTACTAAAAAGGCAAGACCAAGATAAAAGGTCATAGTCGTATCAAATGCCATTGCTGCGTGTCCCAAAGTCATTATGATACAACCAATGATCACAGCAATCCGGTAGCCCGTGAACTTATCTGCAATCCAACCACCAACGATAGGAGTCAAGTACAAAAGGGATGCGTAAGTCCCTATCAATGACAAGGCGTGTTCGCGGGGCCATTCCCATCCAGGATTATCACTAAGGAAAGGGGCGGTCAAAAATAAGATTAAAAGGATCCTCATTCCGTAGAATGAAAAACGTTCCCACATTTCGGTAAAGAACAGTATAAAAAGTCCGGCAGGATGTCCTAAAACTGTGTCTTTAAATAGATTTTCAATATCGGTGTTCATCAGATTATGCTTTGGTTAGTTTATATTATTAAAAGATTAGTCGTCTTTATTGATATCTGGATTTGCAAGATCAAAGCGTTCTTGCTCTAATATTTCGCGCTCGTTGTCTTCGGCACCATGAGTTAAGCGTTTTAAAGGCTTTAAAAGTGCTAAAACTAGAATTCCAATTACTACTGTAAATATTGTTATGCCGGCAAATACCGAGTATTCTCCAAACTCCGAGGCCTTTTCTCCAACAATACCTGCAACTTTATTACCAAGCCCAGTAGCTGCAAAATAAACTCCCATCATTAATGACGCGTATTTAACTGGAGCCAATTTAGTGATAAATGATAATGCAACAGGAGATGAACACAACTCGCCGATAGTATGAAATAGATAAGCTAAAACCAACCAATACATTGCAGAGCTACCTTCAGCACTGTATTGTTTTGCAGCAAAAATCATGAATACAAAACCTAAGCCCATTATCATAGTACCTATTGCCATTTTAAAAATTGAAGAGGCTTCTTTTCCTTTCAATTTTCTCTTTGCCCAATATCCTGCTATAAGGGTAGCAAAGATTATAATAAATCCTGCGTTTAAACTTTGAAACCAGGTTGCGGGTATTTCCCATCCAAATAGCATTCTATCGGTATTGGTTTTCGTATAAATACTCATTAGGCCACCTGCTTGCTCATAGGCTCCCCAGAAAACGATTACTAATAAAAAAGATAGTAGTAATACTAAAAACCTATCTTTCATTATTTTAGTGTCTAAAGTTTTATAGATCATCATTAAAACTCCTGCTACTAAAGCTATAAATATATAAAGCGCTGTATAACCCCAGTTATCAATACCTTCATAAGTAAAACCTGCATAAATAGCATATACAACTATTAAAGCAACAATACCTAACTGAAGTGGAGACTTTGTTAACTTTCCTAATAATCCTGCATAGGATATATCATGCTTTCTATCCGCCTGTGTTGGTTTATTACCTACATGAACTAAGTATTTTTGACCGTACAAGTAAACTATTAAACCCAAAATCATTGCAATCCCAGCTAAACCAAAACCGTAATGCCAATTAATTTGTTCTCCCACGTAGCCAACAATAAATGTGGCTAATAACGATCCTAAATTAATTCCTATATAAAAAATACTAAACCCTTTGTCTCGTCTAATATCACCTGGTTTATAGAGACCACCAACCATTGTAGAAATATTTGGTTTTAGCATTCCTACACCAAGAATAATTAGACTAAGTCCCGTAAAAAAGGCCCAATAAGCATCAAAGGCCAAAATACCGTGACCGAGACATAAAATTATTGCGCCATATAGAACGGCCTTTTTTTGTCCTAAATAACGGTCTGCAATAATTCCTCCAGGAATAGACATAACGTACACCAACATTGTGTACCATCCATAAAGCATTATAGATTGTGAATCTAACCAACCCAATCCTGGGTTGTCGCCAGTTGTCTTTTGAACTAAATATAACGTCAATAATGCCCGCATTCCATAGTAGGAAAAACGCTCCCACATTTCGGTGAAAAACAATATATAAAGACCTACTGGGTGGCCAAATATTTCCTTTTGTCTTTGATGTTGAATTGCGTCTGACATTTAGTTATTCTATAGATTTCTGTTTCTCATAAATATTTCTATTTATAATTCACTTTGGTGCATTGTATGTTTTGATTATTAAAAAAAACTCAGAATAATTTAGTTTATTCCGTGCATCATTTTCTTCAATTTCGGATTCAATAATAAAAGTACAACTGCTGCAAACATTGGTATTCCTGCAATGATTAAGAAAAATGTAGTCATTGAGTATGTTTGTGAAATTTCATCTATAAATGCTCCTGTTTGCCCAGCGATAAAGTTGGCTATTGCCGAAGCTGTAAACCACAATCCAAATAACAAACCTGCTAGACGTTTTGGAGATAGTTTGGAAACATAAGACAAACCTACAGGTGAGAGACATAATTCACCCGTTGTATGGAAGAAATATGCCATTATCAACCAAATCATACTAACTGATGCTGTCGCTGCTCCTTGGGGAATACTATTTGATCCAATAGCCAAAACCACAAATCCAATTCCTACCAAAGCTAATCCCATAGCAAACTTAACTGGCCCAGAGGGATTCCAGACTTTTTCCCACATTTTACTAAATGAAGAAGCTAAGGTAATGATGAAAAAGGAGTTCAGAATCTGGAACCAAGAAACAGTTACTTCAGTTTGCTCTAAGCTAAATTCTCTGTAAACTTTCCAGATACCTAATATCCAAATAATTATAAATGAAATTGCGGTAAAAATAATCGTCAAAGGATACGCCTTAAAAATTCTCTTTCCCAAACCGAATAGCACCCAAGTAACAATTAGAATTGGAAAAATAGTCAAAATAGCATCTACCCATTTAAAAATAGTTCCAGCATCTCCTGATAAGATTCTCTGTGTATAATCCTTAGCGAAAATAGTCATAGATCCACCTGCTTGCTCAAAGGCAAAGAAGAAAAATATACTGGCTACCATCAAAACACCAACAACGACTAATCGATCTCTTACGATGTGGGCTTCGGGTTCTGGTTCTTCCGAATCATCTACGACTTTTTCTACTGGAATTGCTCCCTTGGCTGGGGGCTCCATACCAATTACACCAAAAATTTTCTGTCCAAAATAAAATTGCAGCATCCCGAACAGCATAAATACTCCTGCTAAACCAAAACCGTAATGCCATCCTATTTTTTCTCCAATGTATCCACATAATAACATTCCTAAAAATGCTCCAGCGTTAATACCCATATAGAAAATTGTATAGCCTGCATCTTTTTTAGAACTATTGTCAGGATACAGTTGACCTACCATCGAAGAAATGTTTGGCTTAAACATACCGTTTCCTAAAATCATAAAAACAAGTCCTACATAAAAGAAGGTTGGACTTACCATTTCCAAGGCCATAGAAGCATGTCCCAAAGTCATGATTAAGGCGCCCAACAAAATAGCTTTTCTAAAACCTGTAAATTTATCGGCTATAATTCCTCCTAGAAGCGGAGTTAAATAAACCAAACCCGTATACCAAGAATAAAGTTGCATTGCATCGGCATTGGTCCATTCCCAACCTCCTTTGGCAATTTCTGTTATTAAGAATACTGTTAGCAAGGCTCGCATTCCGTAATAACTAAAACGCTCCCACATTTCAGTAAAAAACAAAATAAACAGACCAGCGGGATGACCCATTACCATTTTATTGTCTATACCTCGTCTCTCAAGGTGCCCTGCTAATTGAGGATCATCTATTCTGCCCATAAATTGAATTTAAGTTATTTATTATAAGTTGTTTTTAATAAAATTTGTCATTAAAGTATATAAATGCAAGCGTGTATTTCCTCCATAAATTCCGTGATTTTTATCTGGATAAATTCGCCAATCAAATTCTTTGTTGGCTTGCACCAAAGCTTCAATCAGACGCATACTGTTTTGTACGTGTACGTTGTCATCTGCACTTCCGTGAATTAACAAATACTTTCCTTTTAAACCGTTTACGTGCGACAGTGGTGAGTTTTCATCATAACCTGATGCATTCTCTTGCGGCGTTTGCATATAGCGCTCTGTGTAAATACTGTCGTAAAACCTCCAACTTGTAACGGGAGCAACGGCTATGGCCATTTCAAAAGTATCGGGGGCTTGAAATAGTGCGTTTGACGACATAAAGCCTCCATAGCTCCAACCCCAGATTCCTATTCTGGAAGCATCGATATAAGGTAATTCACTTATTTTTTTAGCCGCAGCCACTTGATCTTGAACTTCAAATTTACCAAGCTCCTTTTGTGTCATTTTCTTGAAATCTCTTCCTTTGAAACCTGTACCACGACCATCCACACAAACAACAATAATGTCTTGTTGGTTTACAAGCATTTCATGCCAATAATCGTTACTACCCATCCAACTGTTAGAAACATTTTGAGAGCCGGGACCGGAATATTGATACATAAACAATGGATATTCCTTTTTCGGATCGAAGTCCAATGGTTTTATCATATACATATTCAAATCTTCGCCGTTGATTTTTATCGTTGAAAATTCCTTGGGTGAAATTTTATAAGAAGCCAACCGCGATTTTAAATTGTTGTTGTTTTTTATTTCTCGAAGAACTTTCCCTGTTTTAGATTCGTAAAGCGAATACGTATAAGGTGTAGTAGCATTTGAAAAAGTATTAATAAAATAGGTAAAGTCTGAACTGAAGGCGGCGCTGTTCGTTCCTGTATCTTGAGTTAAACGAGCTTTGTTTTTTCCTGAAGGTAAAATGGAATAAACATCGCGATTGATACTTCCGTTTTCTGTGCTTTGATAATAAATGCGTCCTGTATTCTGATCAAAGCCATAGAAGTTTGTAACTTCCCAAGGACCTTTGGTAACTTGGCTCAACATTTTCCCATTCTTGTCATATTGATAAATATGATTCCAACCGTCCTTCTCGCTAGTCCAGAAAAAACTGTTGTTAGGAAGGAAAGTAAGGTTATCTGTAATGTCAACATAAGCGTCATCCTTTTCCTCTAAAATCAATTTTGAGGAATTGTTTGCGGCATCGACAAAAACCAAATCGACTGTGTTCTGGTGTCTATTGGTCAATTGAACGCTGAGGATGTTATTGTCCTTCGTCCATAGCAATCGGGGAATGTAGTAGCTGTTGTATTTGGAAAGATCTATTTCAGAAGTCTTTTCGGTGCCAAGATCATAAAGTTGAAAGGAAACAACGGAATTATTTTCTCCTGCCTTCGGGTATTTAAAGGTTTCAGGATAAGGATAAAGTTCATTTCCGTAAACGTCCATTGTATATTCTGGTACGTCGCTCTCATCAAACTTGATATAGGCAAGTTTATCGCCATCAACACTCCATTCAAAGGCGCGGACAAATGCGAATTCTTCTTCGTAAACCCAATCAGTAATACCGTTGATAATGTTGTTCTTTTTACCATCCGTGGTTATTTGCTTTGTATTACCTGATTTTAAATCTTTTATGTAGAGATTGTTTTCAAAACCATACGCTATTTTGCTGCCGTCATTGTTAAAGGTTGGTTCTTGTATTTTATTGATAGAGACAAGACTGAATTCCTTCGTTTTTACATCATACACATAGTATGTTCCCAAGGTGGAGCGACGATAAATAGATTGCAATTCGGTTGTGAAAAGGATTTTAGACTCATCTTTATTAAATTCGTAGGTGATGATATAATTTATTCCAGGCAAATCAGCACTATTCAAAAGGGTTCCTACCTTCTTGCCGTCTTTATATGCATAAACATCTACGGTGGATGCTTTTTTATTCCTATCATAATTAAGCACGGCATATTCCTTCCCATTGTTTAGAGAGCGTAACTCATCCAAACCTTGTGTACGGAATGCACCCATCCAAATTTCTTGAAGGGCAATGTCTTGTTTTTGACTGGTAATAGGAGAAAAAGCTGTAAAAAACAGCAATAAAGAGAGTAGGGAGATTAATTTATTCAAAGTGTTAAATTTTTGGCATGCCAAGTTTACTAATTTTTTGTGAAAGAGGAATGGTTTTTCTGTTAAATAAGGATTTACAAATTAATTTGAGGAAACAGGAAGTTTGATTGGTTTTACTTCCGTGAAGTGATAAGGAGAAACAAGTAGCAAGGTATTGTACGTCGTTTATCATCCCGTCCATTATCGGCTTCGTCGATCATGCTCATGCTGAAAGCAAAGTGAAAAATACTGAAATCGAAGTATCAAGTGTTTTAACAGGAGTTCCAATGCTTCGTGCACGAGTTACAATGCACTCTGCACAAGAGAAAACGCTCCGTGATCGAGTATTAATTGACGTATAAGAAGATAAAACTGCTGAATAGGAAGTGTAATGTGCTGCAAGTGGAGTTAAACGTGATGTAAGTGAAGTAAGAAGCGCCGAATTGTAAAAAAACACGGGCAATGCCTCAAACCTTTTTTACACGTTGGAGTTAGGGTTGTTGGTTATGTTGGGTTGCGGGTTAATCGCGTACTAGCGGCATGGTGGTGCAGCGAAGTAGGCCTTCTTGTTTTGCTATTTCAGCATAAGGAACTTCTTCCACCGTAAAACCTTGTTGACGAAGCCAAGTGTTTAGGCGCGTGAAGTTCTTTTCGGAGATTACGACCTCTGGGGAAATAGAAAAGATGTTGCTATTCATATTATACATTTCGTGCTTGTCAATGTGAAAACAATTTTCTTTTCCGAAGAAATTCAGCAACCACTCATATTCTTCTTCAACTAGGAAACCTTCCTTATGAATAATAGCTTTCCCTTTACCTAAAGGTTGAAAACAGCAATCTAAATGAAGTGCGTTTTCATCAGCAACGGTATTGCTTTTCCGAAGGCTAAAGGATTTTACTTTTTTATTTGGAAATATTTTCTGAAGATATGCTACGCCCTGCATATTGGTTCGGGCTGTGATATAGCTGGAATAATCCTCACCATAATACGTGCCGACGAAGATATATTCGCCCCAAGGCATCACATCTCCGCCTTCAATATGGGCGTCGTCAGGAAATTCAATGATTTTTGAGGGGTCAATTTGGTGGATTACATGTTCAATGGCCTCTATTTCTTTCGAACGATCATCGAGGATGTTTGCGATTATAAATTTATCGTCAATGACAAAGGCGATATCGCGTGAGAAGATTTGGTTGTAATTCTCAATAGAATGGGGTCGATAAACTTTGACATCGTATTTTTGTAATACTTTGGCGACAGCCTCCATTTCTTTGGTCATATCTTCATCTTTTGGATATGTACCAGCTTTAATGTGTTCTGCAGATTTTGGATCGTAGGCTTCTTCGAGTTTTGGAACGGGACCATTGCTGTCTGCTCTTCCTAAAACCACCGCTCGGAGTCGTGAAACTTCATCCTTAATATTCAATTCAATCATAAAACAAATATAAAAAAGCACCTCAAAATTGAAGTGCTTTCAAATATATTAAAATTTAGTTACTACCTCTTGTCAACAGGAACAAATTCGCGGAGAGTTTTGCCAATGTAAATTTGACGTGGACGGCCTATTGGTTCTTTGTTGAGGCGCATTTCTTTCCATTGCGCAATCCAGCCGGGCAAACGGCCTAAAGCGAACATTGGAGTAAACATTTCAACGGGGATGCCCAAAGCGCGATAAATGATTCCAGAATAGAAATCGACATTCGGATATAATTTTCTATCAACGAAATATGGATCTTCTAATGCTTCCTTCTCTAAAGCTTTAGCAATATCAAGAACATCATCGTCCATCCCTAAGGTGTCCAATAAGCTGTCGGCGGCCTTTTTAATGATTTTTGCACGAGGGTCAAAATTCTTATAAACTCTATGACCGAAGCCCATCAATCGGAACGGGTCGTCTTTATCCTTGGCTTTTGCCATAAACTTTTTGGTGTCGCCACCATCAGCTTTTATTGCTTCAAGCATTTCGATTACAGCTTGGTTAGCCCCTCCGTGCAGTGGCCCCCAAAGGGCGGCAATACCTGCGGAAATAGAAATGAATAATCCTGCGTGAGACGAGCCTACGATACGCACGGTTGACGTAGAGCAGTTTTGCTCGTGATCTGCATGAAGAATTAACAATTTATCCAAAGCTTCTAACACGACATCATTCGTTTGGTATTCGCCATTGGGTTTTCTGAACATCATTTTGATGAAGTTCTCCACATATCCTAGGCTCTCACCTCCGTAATCTAAAGGAAGTCCCATTCGTTTTCTATAAGTCCAAGCAGCCAAAACGGGGAATTTGGCAAGAATCTTTACAATGGCTTTGTACATATCTTCTTCGCTATCTACATTGACCGAGGAAGGGTTGAAAGCCACCAAAGCCGAAGTTAGAGAGGAAAGAACGCCCATGGGGTGTGCTGATTTTGGAAAACCGTCCAAAATCTTTTTAACATCCTCATCAACCTGAGACTGTGCTTTTATATCTGTATGAAATTTGGTTAGTTGATCTTTGGTTGGCAATTCCCCAAAAATAAGAAGATAACAAACTTCAAGAAAGTTGGCTTTTTCCGCCAATTCTTCAATAGCATAACCTCTGTAACGCAGAATTCCCTTTTCACCATCCAAAAATGTTATAGCACTTTCACAAGCTCCAGTATTCTTATACCCTGGATCCAAGGTGACTATTCCTTTTGTTTCGCTACGCAGGTTTTTTATATCTATTCCTAATTCATTTTCGGTGCCTTCCACCACGGGGAGTTCATATTTTTTACCGTCCAATTCGAGGGTCGCAATCTTTGCCATAAAATAGTGTTTGTTTTTTTATTAATCTGAATCGCTAATTTACAAATTTCCGAGCGATTAATTTAACATTTTTGGAGTATGTTAGGTTAAAACTTACTTAAAAGTCTTAATAATAAATTCATCTTGAAAATATTGAAACCCCCCACGATCACGGGGATTGACAATAAAATTCAAATTAGATTTTAAAAGCTTTATTTTGTGGGAAATAAGCCACCT
>JBLWTS010000062.1:0-20923 GCA_048270045.1 Aequorivita sp. | reverse complement strand
TATCTAATTTACTTTCTGTATTTTTCATATGTCTAATTTATTAAATTATAAATTGACACACTTAATTGAATAGACTCATCGGTACGGCCCCAACAAGAACACACCATCAACTCAACTAGCTTTTACACAACCAAAAAAAAAAACCCAGCAAAAACTGAAAGACTTTCTAACTTCATCCCAACCCCCTCTCAAAGCCAGCTGAGTAATTTAAATTTGCCGCCAGGCAAATTTTAAATCATACCGAAGCTACCATCTAATTATCACACTCCCCCAAGTAAACCCACTTCCAAAAGCCGCTAACACCACCAAATCGCCTTCTTTTATTTTTCCCGCTTCCCAAGCTTCGGTCAAAGCTATTGGAATTGAAGCCGCAGTAGTATTTCCATACTTTTGAATGTTATTAAAAACTTGGTCTTCGGTCAATTTTAGTTTATGCTGAATAAACTGCGATATCCGCAGATTCGCTTGGTGGGGAATCAGCATATCAATATCTTTTACTTCCAGATTGTTCGCCTCTAGCCCTTCTTCAATCACCTCCGCAAATCGAGCAATGGCGTGTTTAAAAACAAACTGCCCATTCATATAAGGATAATACGGAATGTCTTCCTGCGGATTGTCTGCAATAATCTCGGGAACCCAATATTGCGTACTCGGTCCTTTTAAAGAAAGCTCATTTTTGTGTTGCCCTTGGCTGTGAAGGTGCGTAGATAGAATTCCTCCCTTTCCCGTTTCGTTTCTGGAAACTACCGCAGCTCCTGCTCCATCTCCAAAAATCACGGACACGCCACGACCGCGATCAGACATATCCAAACCGCCGCTGTGGTTTTCACTTCCTATTACTAAAATGTTTTTATACATTCCTGTTTTCACAAATTGGTCGGCTACTGAAATGGCATAGACAAACCCGCTACACTGATTGCGAACGTCCAAAGCCGGAATGGTTCGCATCCCCAACATTTCCTGCACTTCCACGCCACCGCCCGGAAAATACATGTCTGGACTCAGCGTAGCAAAAACAATCATATCAATAGCTTCGGGAGCGAGTTTGGCACGTTCCAAAGCAATTCTTCCTGCCTTTGCGCCCATCACCGAAGTGGAATTGCCATCTCCCTTTTTTATGTGGCGTCGTTCCTTGATGCCCGTCCTTTCTTGAATCCAAGCATCATTGGTGTCCATTAATTTTGCTAAGTCATCATTTGTGACCACATTTTCAGGAACAAAATATCCCAATCCAGTAATTTTTGAACTATACATTTTCTTTATCGATTTTAAACCAAGTGGAAAGGTAAGTATATATGGCATTTCAAGGAAATATATTTTACAATTTATAGTGCGCTGATAAGACATATTCAGGGAACAGACTGTTGCCAAAACAAAAAACCGTCCCATTTTTAGCAAATGAGACGGTCACTTAAAAATTGTAATGTTTTCAATAAACTTCTTACAGAAACGAATAGCCAAGTGCTATTGAATATATGTTATTCTTGCTATCGGAACCTTTAAACACTTCGGTAAAACCAAAATTATAACGGGCGTCCACTCTTATTCCAAATGGAAAATCATAACCAGCTCCTAAAATACCACTAACATCATTTTTTTTTGCCTCTATCTTAACGCCTTGCTCATAAATATCAACTACTTTATCACCGACTAAAATACCGAATTGTGGACCAACCTGAATATTAAGTCCGTCAAATAAATAATATTTTAAAACAACTGGAATATTCACATAATTTAAATCAATCTCCCCTCCTCCCTTAGTTTTGGCACCTTGTTGAGAGTATAGCACATCCGCTTGGATTCCTGCTTTTCTGGAAAATTTAACTCCTCCAAATATTCCACCGTGAAACCCTAATTTGTTATCTACTCTAATTCCATCCCTGAAACTAGAAAAGTTAGCACCGAACTTTACACCAAAGTCAACATTTTGCGAGAACGCCGTTGTTCCCATAAATAAAACAAGAGCGGCTACAATTAATTTTTTCATAATGCTTGATTTTTGTTTTGAAATGAATAAAAGATATATTCTATTTTTTTTTGCAAATATACTTTTTGTTTTTTGTTGGACATTGTTTTTAGTAGTAATATAGCAGGATGAATTGGCAACAAGCCCTAAAAGATTATCAAAATTACCTCCGTTTAGAACGGGGACTCTCCGAAAATTCAATCGTCAATTATTCCCTAGACGTAAAAAAATTGATGAAATGGTTAGATGCGAATGAAATGCAACTTTCCCCCATTTCTATTACTGAAGAAAGCTTACAGCAGTTTATATATGAAATCGCAAAAAAAGTAAATCCTCGTTCCCAAAGCCGAATAATTTCAGGATTGAAAGGGTTTTTCAGCTATCTCATATTTGAAGATTACCGAAAAACAAACCCATTGGAACTCATCGAAGCACCAAAACTTGGCAGAAAATTGCCCGACACTTTAGCTCTGGAGGAGATTGACGCCCTTATAAATGCCGTGGATTTAAGTACAAAACAAGGCGAGCGGAACCGTGCCATTTTGGAAACCCTTTACGGTTGCGGATTGCGAGTTTCCGAACTTACAAATCTTAAAATCTCCGATTTATATTTTGACGAAGGTTTTATAAAAGTTACAGGGAAAGGAGACAAACAACGATTAGTGCCTATTGGCCCCATCACTGAAAAGTATATAACCATTTACAGAAAGGAAATTCGCGTCCATCAAGATGTAGCACCACAAGCAAAGGATACGCTTTTCTTAAACCAGCACGGCAGGCAACTAACCCGCGCCATGATTTTCACCATCGTAAAACCATTGCCCCAAAAAGCAGGCATTCGTAAAACCATCAGCCCTCACCCCTTTCGCCATTCCTTCGCCACACACCTATTAGAAAATGGCGCCGACTTGAGGGCTATCCAGCAAATGCTCGGTCACGAAAGCATTACTACCACCGAAATCTATACCCATATAGACAGGAAGCATTTAACCGAAGTAATGAATAAATTTCACCCTAGGAGAGAATAACTACGCTAAAAGACGAGCAGGTAAGTTTAGAATTTATGTTGTCATCCAAGTTCACTTATCAAACTTTCCAATAATTCTATTTAATTTTCCAATAAACACATCTCGTTTTCCAATAAACACATCTAGTTTTCCAATAATTCTATTTCGTTTTCCTAAAACCTATATTGTTTTCCCATAAAACTATCTCGTTTTCCCAAAATCATATCTTGTTTTCCTATAAACCTATATTGTTTTCCTAAAATCGTATCTCGCTTTTCTATAACCATATCTCATTGTCCAGAAAATCGATTTTGTTTTTAGTAAACGCACATGTAATTATACTTACTCAATGTTGATCTTCATTAAATGCTGTATCTCAGTTAAAAAAGTGATTTCTACCAAAATATTGACACTCCCTTCGCATTTAATTATAAGAAACAGTCCAATTTTGGGCGAGCAACACTAATTATTGAGGTAATTTGTTCGGTTGAATTATGTTCCGAGTTAAATAAACCCCAAAGCCCGACGATTCCTTTTTGATAGTAGCCTTCTTTCGTATTTTAGAGAGAAATTTATTTACAAAAAATTCAAACTATGAAAACATTGAAATTCAGTAATGGCGATACGATGCATGCCATAGGATTAGGCACTTGGAAAGCACAAGGCGATGATCTTAAAAAAGCAGTGAAGGAATCACTTTACGCAGGATATAGACATATAGACACCGCAGCAACCTACGGGAATGAGGAAATCATTGGTGAAGCACTCGCAGAAGTCTTCGCCGAAGGGGAAATATTCAGAGAAGATGTATTTATAACCTCAAAACTTTGGAATGATTCCCACGCCGAAGGACAAGTAATCCCTGCGCTGCAAGAATCACTTAAAAAATTGCAGCTGGATTATCTAGACTTATATTTAATCCATTGGCCAGTAGCCTTCAGAAACGGAATTGATTTCCCCAGAAAACCTGATGATTATCTAACCCCAGAAGATGCTCCAATCCTTGGAACTTGGCAACAGATGGAAAAGGCCAAGAACAACAAAATGGCAAAACACATCGGTGTTTCTAACTTCAGTGTAAAGAAATTGAAAGACCTCATCTCAAAAGCAACGATAAAACCTGAGATGAATCAAGTAGAACTCCATCCCCTTCTTCAACAAAACGCCTTGTTGGATTATTGTAAAAGCGAAAATATTCTAGTTACAGCCTATTCTCCTCTAGGTTCTGGTGATCGTTCAAAAGCAATGAAAGCCGAAGACGAACCTAATATGATGGATATAGCAGTTCTCAAGGAAATAGCAAGAGACAGAAGCGCTACGGTTCCCCAAGTTCTCATTGCTTGGCACAACCACAGAGGATGCGCCGCCATACCAAAATCCACAACTAAGGATCACATAATTTCCAACTTTCGTGCGGCCGACGTCAGCCTAACAGAGGCTGATATGAAAAAGATTGCAACACTGGACCGTCATTATAGATATATCAATGGGAAGTTTTTTGAAGAACCTTCACGAGGGTATGAGAATTTGTATGATGAATAATCCCCCTAACCCCGGAAGGGGAACTCTTACTCAAACCCAATAAAAAAGCTCCATTCGGAGCTTTTTTTATTTATACAAGTGGCAATTCCCCTTTGGGGTTAGGGGCTTTTATCTCGCGATATTCACAGCACGGGTTTCACGGATAACGGTAACTTTAACCTGTCCTGGATACGTCATATCCGTTTGAATTTTCTGTGAAATCTCAAAAGAAAGTTGCGATGCTTTTTCATCACTTACTTTATCACTTTCTACCATCACCCTCAATTCGCGACCTGCTTGAATGGCGTATGCTTTATTGACTCCTTTGAACCCAAAGGCGATATCTTCTAAATCCTTCAAACGTTGGATATATGAATCCAATACCTGTCGACGAGCTCCAGGACGTGCGCCACTGATAGCATCACAAACCTGAACTATAGGAGACAGTAGTCCTGTCATTTCAATTTCATCGTGGTGAGCGCCAATGGCGTTGCACACCTCAGGCTTTTCACCATATTTTTCAGCCCATTGCATTCCTAAAAGTGCGTGAGGCAATTCGGTTTCTGTTTCAGGTACTTTTCCAATATCGTGAAGAAGACCAGCACGTTTCGCCAGTTTGGCATTCAATCCCAATTCCGACGCCATTACGCCGCACAGTCGAGCAACTTCTCGGGAGTGATGTAATAAGTTCTGTCCGTAGCTAGAACGATATTTCATCCGGCCCACAGCTTTTATAAGTTCTGGATGCAGACCGTGAATTCCCAAATCAATTACAGTGCGCTTTCCGACATCTATAATTTCTTCTTCTATTTGCTTACTGGTTTTTTCGACTACTTCTTCAATTCTCGCAGGGTGAATTCTTCCGTCAGTAACCAATTTGTGAAGTGATAATCTTGCGACTTCTCTTCTCACAGAATCAAAACATGAAAGAATGATCGCTTCAGGCGTATCGTCTACAATAATCTCAACTCCTGTGGCAGCTTCCAAGGCACGGATATTTCTTCCTTCTCGGCCAATGATTCGCCCTTTTACATCGTCACTCTCTAGGTTAAAAACAGAAACACAATTCTCAACTGCCTCTTCAGTACCGATCCGCTGGATGGTGTTGATAATGATTTTTTTGGCATCTTGCTTGGCCGTCATCTTAGCCTCCTCCATTGAAGATTGAATAAAGGCCATCGCTTGGGTTTTTGCCTCACTCTTAAGGTTTTCCATCAATTGCCATTTGGCCTCCTCTGCTGATAGACTTGAAATAACCTCCAGTTGCTCAATCTGGCTACGATGAAGCCTCTCTACATCTTGCTGCTTTTTGTCCAAGACTGAGATTCGTTCGTCAAAATCGGCTTTTTGAGCTTCAATCTCAGTATTGAGTTTTTTGTTTTTCGAAAGTTCATTGGACACTTGTGATTCTTTGTCACGGATTCTTTTCTCTGTTTCAGAAATTTTCTTGTCCCTGCTCAAAATAACTTTTTCGTGTTCCGCTTTAAGTTCCAAGAATTTTTCCTTTGCTTGAAGAATCTTGTCCTTCTTTAGGGTTTCTGCCTCAGATTTGGCTTCCTTCAAAATTGTGGTGGCGTTCTTTCTAGCCCCCTTTATAATATTTGAGGCTTTGTTACGCTCTAGAAGCTTGGCAATTAAATACCCAATAACTAATCCCACAAATGCAAAAACTATATCTTCTATTCCCATTTTTTGTTTTCGTTTGTAAATAAAAAAAGCCTACATCAATATTATTATTTTGAATAAAACTCCTTAAAAGAAAGTTTAGGGCTAACAAGTTGATCAAGTATCCGTCTTCTGATCGAAATCAGTAACGGCTCGCTTTTACAACTTAAACTCACCCTTTTTAAAGAATTCCTGTTGAGTTTACCAAAAATTAGTATTAATGTAGGCAGTAACCTATTATATGTAAAGAACGTTTATGTCAGTTGCTTCTGCAACAGTGAATTCAAAGCCGCCAATCGACTCTCTGTCTGTTGCGTATCGCTACTTTTGTCAATTTCTTTTTGCTCTACCTGTGCGGCAAATTGAAGGGCACACATTGCCAATACATCTTGCTTATCTCGCACGGCATAACTCTGTTCGAACTTTTTAATCATCTCTTCTATCCGTTTTGACGCTAACCGCAATCCCTCTTCTTGAGCAGGATTGATAGTCAAAGGATACACTCTGTCCGCAATTGATATTTTGATCTTTAATGGTTCGGCCATTGTTAATTATTTATTCGGAAAGTTGAACTATACATTGGTCTATCTCCCGAATCAGAGCATTTATTTTGAGTTTCGTTTCTCTTTTATGTTGATCGCTGCCAAGTAATGAATTTGCCAATTTCAATGAGTTACATTTTTCGCTCCAGGTAGCAATTTCTTGTTCAAATTGCAGCTTTTGGGTCGTCAGAACGTCAATTTCCTTCTCCAGTTGTAGCTTAACTCGCTTTAATTCTTCTTGCCTTTCAAGCAATTTGTTAACGCTACTTTCTAGAGAATCAACAATTTCAGTAAGATTACTCATTCAAAAGTTTTATTCAATACCACTTCCACAAAGTTAACATACCCTTGCTAATACGCAAATTGTTTTTATGTTATTTTTCGTAATTTTGAGCTTAGAATGCAATAAAACTTATGACTCCCCCGTATAATTATAGCGTATCTTTACCTTTGCACTATGAAGAAAATTTGTTTGTCACTTCTATTTTTGGGGACTATTTGTTTTGGCCAATCTGGAATTCCAATTGATTATTTCTCAAATCCATTGGGCATCAACTTAATATTGTCGGGTAATTTCGGTGAATTACGCTCCAATCATTTTCACAGCGGTCTAGACATAAAAACACAGCAAAGGGAAGGATTGCCTGTTTATGCTAGTGCTGACGGCTATGTAAGTCGTATTAATGTTCAGCATTTCGGTTATGGCAAGGCACTTTATATACTACATCCAAATGGCTACACCACTGTTTACGCACATCTTCAACGATATGCGGGGAAAATTGAGGAATACGTTAAGGAAAATCAATATAAAAAAGAAACCTTTGAGATTGAATTATTTCCTGAAGCTTCCTTTATTTCAGTGAAAAAGGGCGATCTGATTGGCTATTCTGGAAATTCAGGTAGTAGCGGTGGACCCCATTTGCATTTTGAAATTCGCGACAGTTCACAACGCCCCATGAACCCAATGCTTTTTGGCATACATGTTCCCGATAATAAAACCCCGATAGTAAGTGCTGTTTTTGCGTATCCTATTGGTGAGGATTCCCAAATAAACCAAAGCCAAGAGGCCACCAAACTCAGATTGATTAAACAAAAGGACGGGAATTATAAAACTGAAAATGTAGTTGCTTACGGAAAAATTGGTTTTGGAGTAACCACTTATGACCAATTGGACGGCGCTCACAATAAAAATGGAGCGTATAACATTACTACTTCGCTAAATAACATTTCAAAGTTCGAGGTAAAGTTTGATAAATTTTCCTTCGACGAAACCCGATATATGAACCGATATACGGATTACGGTTATTTTAAAACTAATAGAAGTCAGATTCAAAAGCTATTTCGCGAAACCAACAACCCTCTAAGCGTTATTGTGAAAGAAGATGACAATGGATATTTATTCATTCAAGACAGTTTAGATTATTCGTATACGATTTCAGTTTTGGATTTCAAGGGCAATAGCCTTAGGGTTATTATTCCCATTGAAGGAAAAAAGATGGAAATATTAAATTCAAGAGAAATTAAAGAAACTGAAGATTATATTTTTGCCGATCACGCTACTTCACTGACAAAAGGAAAGTTCAGTGTCTATTTCCCAGCTAATAGTCTTTATGAAGACACCTACCTAAACATCAAAGAGGAAGGAGATACTTTGAAGTTTCACGAAGACATAATTCCTCTTCATAAAAATGTATCCATCACTGCCGATATTTCAAATTATTTGGAAAAAGATAAGGATAGGCTTTTTATTGGTCGGTTGAATTATAGGGGGCAGCCATATTACACGAACACCACTCGAAATGGGGACAAGTTAGTAGCTTATACTCGTCTCTTTGGAGAATATGCCGTTGTCTCAGATACCGTTGAACCAGTAATAAAACCCATAAACTTTACGGATGGAAAATGGATCAGTAATCAAAAGGAGCTTGAAATAAAAATTACAGACAATCTGAGCGGTATAAGTTCGTATCGGGCAACGATCAATGGAAAATTCATTTTGATGGAATATAATTACAAAACTGACGTTTTAACATACGATTTCGGTGATGCCGTCAACACTGAAACCGAGAATAATTTGAAGCTCATAGTAATAGATAATGTGGGAAATAGTACTACATTTGAAGCAAAATTTTTCAGAAAACAAACACCCTAACACTCGCTTTTGAAAACCTTTAACCTACCGCTTACCCTCTTCTTTTTTCTCATTGCAACCGCTTTATACGCACAAAATGCCACGATAAAAGGAATTGTTCTCGACGAACAAAACCAGCCCGTTGGAGGAACAAATGTTATCCAAAACAACTCCGGGACTATCACTGACTTAAACGGATTTTATACGTTGGAAATCCCCGCGAATAGAGATGTTATGATTACGTTTTCACATGTGAGTCACAAAAAGGTTCAGATAACCGTAAACCTATCGCCCAATGAAGATTATGAGCTGAATCCCGTTCTAAATACTACCGTGGAACAAATTGGCGAAGTCGTAATTTCAGGACGTGAAAACAAACGAGTGGAAGGCGTCACCACGATTTCTCCCGAAGTAATCCGAAAAATGGTTGGTGCGAATGCTGGGGTTGAAAACCTATTAAAATCACTCCCGGGAGTAAACAGCAATGATGAATTAAGTACTCAATATGCAGTTCGGGGAGGAAATTACGACGAAAATCTAGTTTATGTAAATGAAATTGAAGTGTATCGCCCGTTTTTAATCCGTAGTGGGCAACAGGAAGGCTTGAGCTTCGTAAACAGTGATTTAACCAGTAATGTGGAGTTTTCGGCTGGAGGATTTCAGGCAAAATACGGCGATAAGCTATCTTCTGTTCTTGATATTACCTATCGCAAACCTGTATCCTATGGCGCGTCCTTAGATCTCAGTTTTTTAGGAGCTAGTGCTGCTGTAGAAGGAGCCTCCAAGGATGGAAGATTCTCCGGAATTGCTGGAATCCGATATCGCGACAACAGTCTTTTTGTCAATGCTAAAGAAACCGAAACAAATTATCATCCAAAATTTGCCGACGCTCAGACTTATCTAACTTATAGATTTTCCAATAAGTTTGAACTCAGCTTTCTGGGCAACGTTTCTATAAATGAATACAGTTATCAACCTCTTACAAGACAAACTAATTTTGGCACTCTTTCAGATCCCGTTGCTTTATTGGTTTTTTATGAAGGAAGAGAAGAGGATCGATACAACACCTATTTCGGAGCCTTAAAATCGACTTGGGTAGTTTCTGAAGACTATACCGCAAAATTAATTGCTTCACTTTATCAGACCACAGAGCAAGAACATTATGATATTCTTGCCGAATATAGACTGGGTGAAGTGGATACAGACATTGGTGGATCTGGCTTGGGCGATGTGAAATTTAGCCGAGGTGTCGGTTCCCAACTCACTCACGCCCGAAACGATTTGGACGCCTTGATTCTTAATGTGGAACACAAAGGAAACCTAGCTATTGAAGAAAACAATATTGAATATGGTGTTAAATTCACCCATGAAGATATTCGGGATCGTGTGCAGGAATATGAAATGATAGACTCTGCTGGTTTTACAATCCGACCGCCCATTCTTCCTGGAAACGATCAGCCTTACCAGCCGTACTCAACTCCTATAGTACCTTACACCAATATCCGTGCAATGAATGACGTGCAGATAGATCGAGTTTCAGGATACGCCCAATGGAGCCGAAGAACCACTTTGGGGAGTAGCGATCTTTGGTTAAATGCGGGCGTCAGAGTTCACAACTGGACAGTAAGCGGAAAAGATATAAGCAGTAACACCCAAACTGTTTTCAGTCCAAGGGCTCAGATTTCCCTTAAACCTGATTGGGAAATGGACATGCTCTTTCGTGTTTCGGGAGGGTTTTACCACCAACCTCCTTTCTACAGAGAACTTCGTGATTCTACGGGAACCGTCCGACCAGAAGTGAAGGCGCAACAATCGGTTCATATCGTATTCGGAAATGACTACAGTTTTAAAATGTGGGATCGCAAATTCCGACTGAATTCAGAATTGTATTTTAAGAATCTAACCGATGTCAACCCCTACACTCTCGAAAATGTTCGAATTCGCTACCGTGCTAATAACAATGCCGTGGCTTATGCCTACGGTTTGGACATGCGTTTGGCTGGCGAATTTGTCCCCGGAACTGAAAGTTGGCTAAGCTTTGGATACATGAAAACTGAAGAAAATATAAAACATCGAGGCTATATTTTTCGTCCAACCGATCAACGGTTAAAATTTGCAATGCTTTTTCAAGATTATGTAAAAGTGATTCCTGATTTAAAGATGTATTTAAACCTGACTTACAATACTGGATTGCCAAGCGGCTCTCCTAGCTATGCCGATCCGTACGATTATCAGACCAGGCTCCCCGATTACAAGCGTGCAGATCTAGGCGTAAGCTATGTAATTATCGATGAAAATAAATTGCGAAAAAGTGGTTGGTTGAAAACTTTTAAGGAACTGACTATTGGTGCAGAAATCTTCAATATATTTGACGTTCAAAACTCCATAACCAATACGTATGTGAGAGATGTATATTCCAAAGTACAATATTCCATACCGAACTATCTTTCCCCAAGAATTTTCAACCTACGTACAACGATGAAATTTTAAACTGAAATTTTTCAAAAAAGTATAAAATACAATTAGACTTT
Organism: Aequorivita sp.; assembly: GCA_048270045.1. Classification (GTDB taxonomy): domain Bacteria; phylum Bacteroidota; class Bacteroidia; order Flavobacteriales; family Flavobacteriaceae; genus Aequorivita. The sequence continues at coordinate 9,560 of JBLWTS010000062.1, read as the reverse complement.
CATAATTTAAACATTTTTTAAGGCTGAAAATCCATCGTTTTAGCCATCAACCAACATTCGGTTTTAGTCTACAAACTCTTTAAGAACAGCAACAACGATATCAACTTCTTCTTTCGTATTAAAGCAAGAAAATGAAAAACGAAGAGATGGTTTTTGAAGGTCTTCGTCAAGAAGTATGGCATTCAAAACGTGAGAACCCTCTTCGCTCCCACTTTGACAAGCACTACCCTTGGAGCACGCTATGCCTTTTAAATCCAATTGAAACAAGAGCATCATTGCTTTATTAGAAGCTACAGGAAGGCAGACATTCAAAACTTTAAAAGAACTGAGTTCATCATCACCGCAACTTCCATTAAATTTTATTCCGGGCAGAGAGATTGTGAGTTTTTCCTTAAAATAATCCTTTAAATCTGTAATATATTTCCGTTCCTTATCCATATCTCGGTAGGCTATTTTCAAGGCTTCTGCCATCCCTACAATGCTGTAAACAGGCTCGGTTCCAGCACGCATTCCTCGCTCTTGTTCGCCTCCTCGGATTAAAGGCTGTAAACCAGAATTCTTCCGTATAAAAGCAAATCCCACGCCTTTAGGCCCGTGAAATTTATGGGCCGAGGCAGCAGCAAAATCAATAGGTATTTCTTTAAAATCTAAATTGTAATGTCCCATGGATTGCACGGTATCACTGTGAAAAAGTGCTTTATATTTCTTACAACACGTCGCTACTTTTTTTAGGTCAAGGAGATTCCCCAATTCATTGTTTACATGCATTAAGCTCACCAAGGTTTTTTCTGAAGATTCTTTCAAAAGGCTCTCCAAATGATCATAATCTACAAGACCTCGATCATCTAATTTTACGTAAACTATTTCAACACTATAAGCCTTTTGAAGCCATTCCAGAGTATGTAATACAGCGTGATGTTCTATACGACTAGAAATAATTCGCTTAACACCAAGATCTCGCACGGCACTTGTGAGAATTAGGTTGTCAGCTTCAGTACCACCTGAGGTGAAGATAATTTCACTAGCAGCAACATTTAGATAACTTGCTATTTCCTTTCTGGCATTCTCAAGCAATGATTTAGAAGATCGACCATAGGAATGTGTGGACGAAGGATTTCCATATTCAGTTTTTAAAACTTCATTCATACAACTAATCACCTCGTTTCGTAATTGGGTGGTTGCAGCATTATCAAAATAAACTTTCTTCATTTGCATCTTTTAAGTGAAAACGGCACAAATCCGAATTCCAAATTGTTCCAAGGGATGTTTCCTTCCATTAATTTAAGTCTGCAAAAATACATATAAATAAATTCGACTTCATTTCAATGAAAAAAGAATTGCGTTACTTTGTGTTGTTAAATATTTGCCTCGAATTGGGATTCCTTAATTAGAGGTTCGTAAAAACTCATAACACAATTATGAACCGATTATTTTTAATTATATTCTTATCTCTGTTTCTACAAGGGTGTGATGATGGTGACGTTATTGTTACCGACCTCGATTTTGACAATGTTGCTCTTAAAACTTGCGGCTCGTTGGGAAACTATATTTTTTATAAGGAAAATACCGAAGTCTTCCAGAGCCTTTCTCTTAGACTGGGCACCTCTGACAGTCTCTACAAAACTGAGGGAACCAAGACTTATACATTGAGTGGTACTACAAATTTTGTAAATTACCGAAGTTATGATGGTCCATTGGGGAACAATTATTTCTGTAGTAGCATTCCTCCTACTTCTCCCATTATTGAAGCAGATTATCTTGCCGTTTCAGGAAGCGCACAAGTTATTGTATCCTTCAACGAAGATGAAACTCCTATCGTAAAAAACGTGCAGATTATCCTAAAAGATTTAGTTTTAATAAATGGCGACAAACAAATAATCCAAGAAACCCTGGATATGGGAATTATTGAAAACGTACAACCGTTTTAGATTCAGAATTCCGAATTCTGAATTCTGAATTTTAGAACTTGATTTGAACCTGAAACCAGAAACCTCATTTAGAATTCTGAAAAAAATAAACTTCCGTTGCGCCACGGCCATATTTTTGATAATCGGCGTCATAAAACTTCAAGTTTTCATAACGTTTAAAAAGATATTCCAATTCTGTTCGTAACACCCCCTCGCCCACTCCGTGAATAAATACCACTTTTTGAATCCGTTTTGAAATAGCAAATTCCAATTGTCTCTTTGCCGTGTCCAATTGTACAGTGAGCATATCATAATTGTCCATCCCGCGCGTGCTAGACACCAATTGGTTAATGTGCAAATCCACCTCCATAGCTGGCATACTGCGGTCTTTAGGCCTGATACGCTGAGTCTTTCCAAGTTTCTGGCTTTGCTTTTCAGAAATGATTGATGCAATGTCCATCTGTACCAATTCTCTTCTTGAAAATGAACCATCTATAACAATGAGTTCTTTTTTTAAAAATTCGAGCTCAAAACCATCCGAGGTCATAATGGTGACTCCATTGCCCTTCACACCAATGACGACACCCGAAATAGCATCGTCTAATACTGAAACCTTATCGCCAATTTTCATAATAATCTTTTCTTGAAATTCCGAAATAAATATCCTCGTCCAAAAATAAAACCTTTTGACTTGGTTTAAACGAAAAATATCATCCTTCTAGTTTACTTATTCATAATTCCCTTGGTTTACCAATACTTACTCAACTACGACCTTCGTCCATTGTAATATTTGTCGTTACCGTTTGGGTAAATTTTTAAGGTTGCAGATAGCTTCGAATATTGGAGCTGATCCTTTAGTGTTAAACGTCTGCCGTTTATGTCCGTGAAATATATCTGTCTCACTTATAGTAGTTTATAAGCTTATTCATGAAGGCATAAATTCTGTATTGTGAAAAATGAAACAAAGAAAAACTGCACCATATTAAAAATTACAGCGTTCAACAGTCATTTGTTATGACAATCAGAAACAATTTAGCACGGAAAATTGACCAAAAAAAGGTTAAAATTTAATCCTTAAAGTCTTAAAAACGAAAATTTTACGTATTTTGAATCAAACCGTATTCTATATTGATTTTTTTTGTAATTTTAAACCGTCAAAAAAGAGGCTTTACTACCTGTTAACAGGGCTCTTCAAAAACCGTAAAATCATGAAAAACCTACTACTCACTTCCTTATTTATTTTTACCTCCGCTGCAGCCTTCTCGCAGTTATTTGTGCGCCCTACTCCTGGAGGCTCAAGTATAGATTCCTATGTGTATGTGAAAAATGAAATCGTTTATGTTACGGGAGACATTAATCTTCAGAAAAATGCTCCTGGTAATTTTGAGGCAAGTATTTACTTACGTAATCAGGGACAATTAATTCAAGGAGGAACCTCTTCCATTAATAAAGGAAATGGCTTTCTCTCTGTACAACAGAATACGAAACCAACAAATGCTTTTGCCTATTACTATTGGTGTTCTCCTGTAGGAAATCCACAAGCAAATGGCGGCCCTACTGTACAAGGAAATAAAAATTTTGGACTTGGAAGTCTTTATGAAGATACAAACACAGTAGTTGGAGAAGGCACTAAAGCCTCTCTTAGTGCTAATATCGACGGTCTGAATGGATATTCAATTCCATTAACCATCTCCAAACGTTGGTCCTACACGCTTACAACACCCGGCACCGAAGACCAAGGAAATTGGGTTAGAATGTACGCTGGGAATGCAGCTCCTGCTGGATTTGGGTTTACTATGAAGGGAGTGAATGAAGGAACTGCGGGTTCTAATACAGCCAACATAACTCTTGACCAAACTTACGAATTCCGGGGAAGGCCCAATAATGGAAATTTCGTAATTCCTGTAAGGAATGCAATAAGTGGAAACCCGAGGATGACGCTAACCGGTAATCCTTATCCCTCTGCGTTAGACTTAAACCAAGTATTTGCTGGAAACAATAGATTAGCTGCTGTTTATTTTTACGATGAAGATAGATCTAAGATGACTCACAACTATAGCGGAAAACCTTATGGATATGGAGTATGGGTGCCATCAGGCGTGGACCCGACTCCTGGGGATGGTAGCGTTGATTTCCCAGGAACATATACAAGAGCTGCTTTTTATATTTGGGATAGAGGTATTACTCACGGTTCAACAATAGGGCTTGGTACAAATGAGAATAACAAACGTTATGCTCCAGTTGGACAAGGATTTATGTTTGTTGGAACTAGAAATAATGCGAATGACGTTGCAACCATCCGAAACTCCTACCGGGTATTTAAAACAGAGGGTTCGGGAAATCTTTCTGTATTCCAGCGCCCCGACGGTAGCAATGAGAATGATTTATCCATTTCTACGGAAGATGCTCAACGCAATGGAGGTTTGGCTGTTTCTGCTAACCCTCACCAACTTGATAATCGCACATCACTCCTACGACTTTATGTAGTTTTTGATGACGCCTTAACTCGTGACCTAGTATTGAGTTTTTCACCCGAGGCAACTCTTGGGTATGACCGTGGATATGATGGCCCTAGTCCTTTCCAAATGAAATCTGACGCTTATTTTCCAATAGAATCTGAAGAAGGTTTAAAGGAACCTTACACCATTCAAGGTACTAATTTTAATGCTTTTGAGCAGATTCCAATTACATTTAAACTTCACAAAACCAGTCAGATTGAAGTTCTTGTCGCTGAAGAAATCAGAAAGCCTTATCAGCAAGCATATTTATATGATCAACAAGAAGATAGTTATAGGCCACTTGAAAGAGGACATTCACTTGCTGGAACTTTAACATTACCAGCAGGTATTTATGAAAATCGTTTCTTTATAAGGTTCCGTGCCCGAATTGATCCACGAGAAGATGTTGCTTTTAAAATGGATCCTCTAACTCAGGTGAAAATGGATGTTGGACTTTTCCAAAACAACCCTGCTAAACAACTTGAAGTGAGCAATCCGGAGGGGTACACTTTTAAATCAGCATCGGTTTATGATATGACTGGAAAGTTGGTTATCTCAGAAAACAATCTTGGTGATAGAAATAATTATTCATTCTATACCGGAAACCTAAGCACTGGCGTGTACGTAGTGAAACTTATAACTTCGGATGATATCACCATAGATTATAAGGCTATGGTTCAAAATAATTAGAAGAATATTTTTTATAATTAAAGTGATTCTGAATGCTAAAATTCAGGATCACTTTTTTTATTCCCCATAGCGAAGCACCTAATAACGAAAATTCTATAGAATTAGGAAAGCAGGAGAAATTTTCTGTTAATTAGGAATTTATAACGTAATTGTATTTCTCTATTATTAGGTGAACATACCATTAAAGCGTCCCTCCCCCTATAGAACCCAAGATACACTTAATTGTTTATTTTTCTAGGCTTAAACGATTTCGTCTTTTTCTAGGGCATTTCGCTGCTTCTTTTCAAGCTCCTTTAGGATCTTAATAAGATAGTGAAACCAATCCAGCGACTATACTCCCATCTTCATCAATATCATTGCGAAAATGACTTTTTCGAGTATGACAATCTTTAATTTAAGTTTTGAACAAAAACCTGTGAGTTGTGAATATAAATATATTTTTTTAAAAAAATAATTTTTTACTTAAAATCGCAGTATTCATAAGGCTTGGGAATCTTATCGAAAGACAAGTTGAATTGAAAAACTAGCTTATATTCAATATAAAACATGATAATTAAAGGAAAAAAAACAAATATTTTAACTATTTTGCAAAAAATTAAGTTTTATTTTTAACTTAAAATCTTAAGAAAGAGGCTTTTCTACCTGATAACATGGCTCTTTTAAAAAACCGTAAAATCATGAAATACCTACTACTAACTTCCGCTTTCATTTTATCCTCTTCTGTCGCCTTCTCGCAGCTATTCGTACGTCCTACTCCTGGGGGCTCAAGTATAGATTCCTATGTTTATGTAAAAGGAGAGATTCTTTATGCTACTGGAGATGTAGACCTTCAAAAGAATGGCGCTGGTGATTTCGAAGCGAGTATTTACTTACGTAATCAGGGGCAATTAATTCAAGGAGGAACCACCTCCATTAACAAAGGAAATGGTTTTCTTTCCGCGCAACAAAATAGTATGCCAACAAACGCTTTTGCATATTACTATTGGTGTTCTCCTGTAGGAAACCCACAAGCAAATGGCGGCTCAACTATAGAAGGAAATAAAAATTTTGGTCTTGGAAGTATTTACGAAGATACAAACACAGTTGTTGGGGAAGGAACCAAGGCCTCTCTTAGTGCCAATATAAGTGGCTATAATGGATATTCAAATCCATTGACCATCTCTAGACGATGGTCATACACTCTTACATCACCAGGGACCGAAGATGAAGGAAATTGGGTTCGAATGCAAGGTGGAAATGCAGCACCTGCCGGGTTTGGTTTTACTATGAAAGGGGTTAATGAAGGTACTGCAGGATCCAACACAGCAAACATAACGCTCGATCAAACTTATGAATTCCGAGGAAGGCCCAATAATGGAGATTTTGTCATTCCTGTAAGGAGAGTAAAAAATAACGGTGATGCACAAATGACATTAACAGGTAATCCCTACCCCTCAGCCTTAGACTTAAATCAATTATCTGCTGGAAATAATTTTTTAGCTGCAGTTTATTTCTACGATGAAGATAGATCTAAGATGACGCACAATTATGGAGGAAAGCCTTATGGGTATGGAGTGTGGGTCGCTGATGGCGTAGATCCAACTCCTGGGGACGGTAGCGCTGATTATCCAGGATTATATGCCGAAGCTGCTTTTTATATTTGGGATAGAGGTATTACTCACGGTTCGACAATAGGAAATGGCACAACAGATAACTACAAACGCTACGCTCCTATAGGTCAAGGGTTCATGTTTGTGGGCACTAGGAATAATAGAAATGTAACCATAAGAAACTCCTATCGTATTTTTCAAAAAGAAGGTTCCGGCAACCTGTCTGTATTCCATCGCCCTGACAATAGTAGTGAAGATGATTCCTCGGTTTCTACGGAAGAAGCTCTACGCAATGGAGGTTTGGCTGTTTCTGCCAATCCCCACCAACTTGATAATCGCACATCTCTACTACGACTCTATGTAGTTTTTGATGACGCCTTAACGCGTGATCTAGTATTGAGCTTTTCTCCAGAGGCAACTCTTGGCTATGACCGTGGATATGATGGACCCAGTCCCTTTCAAATGAAGTCGGATGCTTATTTTCCAATAGTTTCAGAGGAAGGGGTAAAGGAGCCATATGTAATTCAAAGCACAAACTTTGATGCTTTTGAGCAGGTTCCAATTACATTTAAACTTCACAATGCCAGTCAGATTGAAATTCTTGCGGCTGAAGAAATCAGAAAGCCTTATCAACAAGCATATTTATATGATCAACAAGAAGATACCTATAAGCCACTTGAAAGAGGACATTCACTTGCGGGAACTTTTACCCTACCTGCTGGCACCTATGAAGACCGTTTCTTTATAAGGTTCCGTGCCCGAATCGATCCACGAGAAGATGTTGCTTTTAAAATGGATCCTCTAACTCAAGTGAAGATGGATGTTGGACTATTCCAAAACAACCCTGCTAAGCAACTTGAAGTAAGAAATCCCGAAGGATATAGCTTAAAGTCGGCCTCAGTATATGATATGAGTGGAAAACTGGTGATTTCTGAAAATAATCTTGGAGATAATACAAACTACACCTTCTATACTGGTAATTTAAGTGATGGGGTTTATCTCGTAAAGCTCATAGCCTCGGAGGATATCGTCATCGATTATAAGGCAATGGTAATGAATAAATAAAAGTTTAAGTATATTTCAAAAAAAGGATCTGGTATAACGCCAAGATCCTTTTTTTGTTTATAAGCTTCCTTTAGTTAATTGAAAATCGATCAATCGATTTGGATCAAACAGCTTATAACTATCATAACAGATACAAACTGTGGCCTCCATTTATTTTAAAATATAATTAGACTATTAATTATCTCTTTCAATCTTCAAATAAATTCAAAACAAAAAAGGCCTCTCAGTCATGCTTGACAAGAGGCCTTTTCAGTTTATTTCCCTTAAAAAAGAATTTTATTCCTCTTTTAAATCTTTATTCAAATTCTTTAAACGTATTGATAATGATGGAAATACAATCCAACAATTGGTTTTCATCCATTACTAATGGTGGGGCAAAACGAATTATATTGCCGTGAGTAGGTTTTGCTAACAAACCATTATCTCGAAGTCTTAAGCATATATTCCAAGCAGTATCACTGTCTTCGCCGTCATTGATTACAACCGCATTTAACAACCCTTTTCCACGTACCAAAGATGCTATAGTACTTGTTTCAATAAATTTGTTCAACTCGCTTCGGAAAATTTGACCAAGTTTTTCTGCATTGTCAGCCAATTTCTCATCACGAACCACATTTAAAGCCGCCATAGCCACCGCAGCCGCTACTGGATTCCCACCAAAGGTAGAACCGTGATTTCCAGGTTGGATGACCTCCATAATTTCATCATCTGCCAAAACAGCTGAAACGGGATAAGCTCCTCCACTTAAAGCCTTTCCTAAAATTAAAAGATCTGCTTTTACATTTTCGTGATCAACAGCCAAAAGTCTTCCTGTTCTTGCAATTCCCGTTTGTACTTCGTCTGCAATAAAAAGGACGTTGTGTTTTTTACATAATGCTTTTGCCCTGCTCAAATAACCTTCTGATGGCACATATACTCCTGCTTCTCCTTGAATGGGCTCTACTAAAAACCCTGCCACATTCTTATTGCTTTCCAATTCTTGCTCAAGGGCTTTAAGATTGTCGTATTCAATTTTTATAAATCCTTTGGTATATGGCCCAAAATTCTTTCTAGCCACAGGATCGTTACTAAAAGAAATAATAGTTGTTGTTCTTCCGTGGAAGTTATTGGCGCACACTATAATATCGGCCTCGTTTTCATCTATGCCTTTTTTTTCATAAGCCCATTTTCTGCAAATTTTCAAAGCGGTTTCAACAGCCTCAGCTCCAGTGTTCATTGGAAGCAATTTATCATAACCAAAAAATTCGCAAGCAAACTTTTCATATTTCCCTAGCATATCATTGTGAAATGCGCGTGACGTTAATGCTAATGTTTTAGATTGTTCTGTAATGGCCGCTACAATTTTTGGGTGGCAATGGCCTTGGTTTACTGCGGAATAGGCCGAAAGGAAATCGTAGTATTTCTTGCCGTCAACATCCCAAACATAAACCCCTTCCCCTCTTGCTAAAACTACTGGTAGAGGATGATAGTTGTGAGCTCCATACTTGTTTTCCAATTCGATAGCCTTTTGTGAGGCCGTTTTTTCCATAACTGACATAAGATTGTAATATTTTGAAGTAAATAAATCGGATTCTTTTTCACTTCGAAAAGTCAAGTAAATTGCCTTTGTGGTGCAGAATCCGTTAAGCCTCGCAAATTACTAAATTTATCCCACATTTTTTGGGGCTTTAACAGGATTTAAACTTAACAATTATGCTATTTTTGCGCCTATGGCAAGGAAAAACAAACAGGTAGTTTTAGACAATATTGAAGTGATAGATGCAGGGGCCAAAGGCAAGGCTGTGGCCAAAGCTTCTGACGGCCGCATTGTG
>JBLWTS010000061.1:0-21094 GCA_048270045.1 Aequorivita sp. | reverse complement strand
TTAAAAAAGCCCTAAAAAGGGCTTAAATATCTTTCGATCATAAATTTTTAGAGCGTTGTGCAACGGTTACCGTTGTTGGCAGTAGTTTTTTAATATATTCGGATTATTTCATTCATTTCTCTGCACCAATTAATAATATTTCCTTTGTCATTAAATTCAAAATAGTAAGTAACATATTTACTTTCATAAGTTTCGTAAATATTCACAAAAATTCGTTCATTTCCATTCTTTTCAATGTTTGGTGGTGTAATATATAATCTTGGGTCACTTCCTTTTCCTCTCTTTTTTACTTTGAATTTCTTTTTATCCAAATTTGAAAAGTCAAGCTCAAATCTGTCAGAGTCAATTTGGTGTTGACTTTCCACGTAAGATTCCATTTCTTTAAACTGTTCATTACTTTTCCAAACTATTCCTAAACAAGTCGGATTCGAGAATACATTTCCAGAAGGATGAAAATCTATAACATATGGATAGACCTTAACTTTCTTTTTGGTCGGAAAAGAGTCGATTATTTTTGACTGATAAAAGTCAAACGCAATTTGTTCGTAAAATGGAAATTCAGTTTGTGCATTTCCAATTCCAAAGTTGAGTAAGAAAATCAGAAGTATATTTTTTTTCAAAATCGTTTTTTTAAATTTAGTTCCAATTTAATTCAATTCGTTTTCGTAGAAAAGAAATAATGAGTAAAGCATTAATTTCAATTAGTTACGGGCTTTTTTTAAATTACTGCCAACGGTTTCGTATAACCGTCAGTTACGGGTTAAAGTACGCAAATTTTTCGGTTTAGCACAGACGTTAGCAATTCCGAGTGGATTCGGACGTAGTCGAATCCGCCGTAATTGCGGTTATACATTGTTGTAGCTAGTGTTTTTCAAGTTCTATAAATTTAGGTTTTACTTTATTCATAAAGCTCACAATATTTTCTATTGTTTCTTTTAAATCCAATTCAAGCATTTTATCAATTTCGTCAAAATAAGCAGTCAAATCATCTTCTGCGTTAGTTTTTAAATGAATTAAATTCTTTCTGTTTTTATATAAGTCTAAAATCGAAGTGTTTTCTTTTTCCAATTCAGGACTTAAATCAATTGTACTCAAATATTGAGGAATTACTTTAGTTAATTTTTCTCTGAACGAAATTTTCGGACTTTCTATATCTATTTTATTAAATTCAATTTCCTTGTCCTTTCTTTTTGTTTTGTACACAAAATCGTTAGGTAGAATATGATTCAGAAAAGCCTCAATTGAAGAGACTAACATGACAATACTACTTGAACGATACTTAATGTAATTATTATAGCAAGTATGTGTACCGTTTTCCTCAATATCTAAAAGAAATAAATCATCTCCATATTGCTTTCCGCATTTAGGGAAGTTTGTACTTTTTATGTTTTCAGACAAATCAAAGTGTTCTATTGCCACACTTAAAAATAAGTGGATAGGATTCGGAAAGGCAGAAACATAAAGGTTGTTATTGTGTTTTATTGGTCTTGCACGAATAACACGTTTTTCTCCAGTTTTAAATTCCGAAATCATTATTAGCTTACTAGAAAGTGGTTCTGAATTTGTTGTCTTAACTGTATCAGATTTTACCTTTTCAAATAATGATTCAGTAATTCTATAATTTGGATATGGTGGAATTTTAACTTTCAATTATTTCTGTTTTCGACATTAGCTACAACGGTTACGTATATGAAAAGTAGCGCTGAAAGTAAGCATTACCTTTTCTGATTATATGCAAGCCGAATTTTTAAATTTACTAATTATTTTATTTTTGGGAATTTGTCAAATTTAAAAATTTGGCGACTTTCCAAAAATGCCCAAACTTTGATGTTAACAATGACTGGCGCTATTTTTTATATACATTGTTGCCCACAGTATTTTATCCGCAATCAATTTTGCGTTTTCATTGGCTGAATTCCAACAACTTTATCGTTATCATCAAACACCATTTTAAGCAATTCTTTAGCTGGTTCAGTAAAGTCATCTTTATACTTAAAATTTAGCATCGTGAAAATTTTTCCATCAAGTCCAACTTGAATACCGCTATAAACTAATTCAGTTTCCTTCGTGAAATCCCAATTCTCAATTAGAGTATTCAGTTGTCCGTCCGTTACGTTTTCTATAATCAAGGTCGATAAATAACCTTTTGATTTGGCAATGTTTTTATTCCCCAAAGTTTTAATGAACTCTGATGAGATTATTTTCAAAGCATTCAGCCTTTTCTCACTCAATTTAGGCTCAACTTTAGCTTCTTTTTTTGTGTTCCTAATGTAAAGTCTAATTCTATGAGTTGGCGCAATTGTCATCATTCCTTTTTTCTCATAATAGTTTGATACAGAAGTGTACATTTCTATTTCTGTACTGTCGTTTGGAAACCATTTTACATTCTGTTTTAAACCGCCTTTTTCATTAGCTTGTTTTAGGTTTGATAAATCGCCTGTGGTTTTTGGTTCACCATAAATATCTGCAATCATTGTTTCTAATTCGTTGAATTTACGAATAAGCGCCTTTTGATATTTCTTGGATTTTTTGTCGTTCGTATTTGCTTTCAAAGTCAGCAAACTCTCGTCCCATTCATAAAGTATATGAGACATTGTACTATCTTTTTTCTTGAAATAATAATATCCAACTAAATCTGAAATTATCTTTTGTTCACGCTTAAATTTTATCGGTTGAGCATTTTCAACGGAAACGTGATTTCGGATATTCGGAATTTGCTCACTTCCTAATTTCCGCTCCATTTCAAGATATTCGTTTAGTGTCGTATTTTGAATATCAAAATTAAATTCTTGTCCATAAACAACAATTCCAATTAATAAAAATCCAAGTGTAAAAGTCTTTCTCAAAGTTTTTTTCATATTGTGGGCAACGAGTTTGTATAACGCTTCGTTGCGTTTTATGTTCTTTTAATTTGGGATTGGACTAAAGATAGTAAAAAGTAGGAAACGAAACTCTTTTAACAAACAAGCGCAATGAGCGTTATACGTTGTTGGCAACAGGCTTTTTATTCATTTAACAATTCCTTTCTATATTTTACCATTCGAATAATCAAATCTTTTGGCAAAGGTTTGTCTAAAGAAAATTGAACTGAACCTTTTCCTTTTTTGTATTCGCTCAATTCCGAATCAAATTTTTCCATTGTCGTTGGGTGAGGATAAAAACCAATGTGATTTTTATATCCTGCAATCATAACTTGCTCTTCCCTTTTTCTCCTCCTTTTAATAAGGCATATGCAGGTATGTTATAATTGAGCAATTCAGAGGCGTTGGGTTCAGCTTTTAAAATACAATCCTTAAATTCCAACAGGGCTTGTTTTGTTTGTTCTGGTTGAGAGTCTAAATAATCTTCTACTGATGCAAATTGAATTGTTCCGCTCATATTCCCTGTATTTCAATTACGTATGATGTTATCGCCTTTATTTTAGCACTTTTTGCTCCTTTAAATTTGTAAAAGTCCGAGAACGCATATTTTTTTCCACTTTGCATTTTTATAATTCCGTTTGTTGCTCCTTCTTTTCCATGCGACAAGATTTGGTCAATTATCAACTCGGTCGTCTTTTCTGATTTCATTTTTTCCAATTCCTCCGTAAACTTTCCTTTTCCCTCGATTTTTCTGTCGCCAATAATAGTCCAAACAATGTCGTCAGTTACACTTTCGGTAATAAATTTTACGTTGCCTTTTGCAAAAGCAACATTGAATTCTTTTAGTAACTCCATTTTTGGTGAGTTTCCACAATTTGGACTTGAAACAATTTTCGTCATTTTACAGAATTTTCAATTTAAGCACGATGTTTCTTTAGCTTGTTGCCAACGGTCTAGGCTATGAGTAGTTGCGTGATTTAACACTTAACTTTGCAAGTACACACCAAGCTGAAAATCCGCGAGGATTTTCAGAAGTAGGCGAGAACAAGCAATTACTTATAGCCATTGTTGTAGCACGTTTTTTAATCTCCTTCGATTATTAATCCGCAATTATTATCAATAGCTTTTTGAAAAACTATTTTCCATTCATTTGACTGGTTAATCAATTCATTTAATAATTTGATATGGTCAAAATATAAATTTGTCTTTCCATATTCATCAATTAAAACACCAGTTTTTTTCTCAAATTCGACAAGTTCCTTATTGATTGAATTTAACGAATCAATAGTTCCTATTAAATTACTTTTATCAGTTGACAAGTATATATCCATTCCCATTATTCAGCTAGTTTTTTATTTTCCATATCCATAAACTTTTGCTTATCAGTCAGCAAAATATCAACTAATTCAAATCGATTTTTATCCAATTTGTCAAAATCAACTTGACTTAAATAAAGGTCTACTACTTTTCGGTCAATCATTATTTTTCCTCCACCAGCCCAATGTCTATCAGTCCCATTTTTCTTAATTCCAGAAACCCAGTATTCGTCTCCATTTTCTATGTCATAGTAGTTTCCTGCAATTCCTTGGGCATTCGAATTTTTAAGAGCTTTACCATTAAAATATATAGTTCGACCCGATTTTGAGAATTCCGCTATTCCAATCCAAGCAGGTCCATTGTCTCCAAATCCGCTTTTTAATTCTATGTATTTTAATTCAGGTTTCATTGTTTCTCAAATGTGCTACAACTGGTTATATGGCATCTAATATACACTTTTTTGGGTATTAGTATCAGGATAATAGGAAATTTTGTTCCCCTTTATCCGTCGTGCGTAAATGAGTTATGGCAAGATCCAATGGGCTCTTTATCTCCAGCAAGTCCTTTCTAGCTACATGTGTGTATATCATCGTTGTTTCCGGTTTAGCATGCCCTAAAAGCTCCTGAATATGCCGTAGTCCAACCCCGTTTTCTATTAAATGAGTTGCGTAACTGTGGCGTAAAGTGTGGGGCGTTACATGGCGTTTAATATGTGCCGCTTTACACGATTTCGCTAAAAATTTACGCACGCTACTCGCCGAGTACATACCGCCCTTGCTGCCTTCTACAAAATACACCTCAGGCCTGTACGTTATTAAATAATTGTGAAGTAAAGGCAGAAAACTGTCCGCTAAAGTAACATAACGATCCTTTCGGCCCTTAGCAGTCCTAATAAACACCTGTTTTCTCTGTATATTAATATGCTCTAATTTAAGCTGTATCAATTCACTAATGCGTAAACCACACGAGTAAATTAAAGCCAATACAGCACGATGTTTTAGGTTTTTAGTGTAGCTAATAATCAGTAGCATCTCCTCTTGAGATAATACCGTGGGTAGTATGCGCGACTTCCGTGGTCGTGTTAATTCTAAATCGCTAATCTCAGTGTTAGGGTAAAAACGACTAAACTGTTTTATCGCACTAATAAACTGCCGTTGTGTGCTTACCGAGTACTTACGCTTAATAAAAACCGATTCTATAAACAACTCCACATCGCGAACCGTTAAAGTGGTTAAGTCACGGCCGCTTTGAAACTCAATAAAGTCGGCAACAAAATAAAGGTAAGTGTCAATAGTACTTTTACTATAGCGCTTGCCAACTAAGTACTTGTAAAAACCATTAAGTAATTGGCGTTGTTCTGGGCCCAATGTACGATTGCGTTTTACCGGAAATGCCGCAGGTTTCTCTGCTGCCGCATCAAAGAGTTGGCTAGTATCTAATTGGGCAATGCCATTAAAAGCCTCGTGAATCACAGTTTCGTTCGTCGGACTGTATTTTAGATACCAGGCCCGTAACGTTTTACTCCATTTTGCACCTTCAATGCCGCGTAAAATGGTTATTAAATCCGTGTTGTAAGGAAACCGTAAAACAAGTTGGCGCACCTTCTTGTGTTCAATTATAAAAAGTGAAATTACAGGAAGTTGCGCCATAGTGAAAAGATTAATTACTAAAGCTAAGTAAAAAACAGATTAAAACCTAATGCGCTTCTAACCAGTTTATTCCAGTGTCCATTTCAACATCTAACGGAACATCTAAAGTAAACGCCCCTTCCATTTCTTTTTTAATAAGCACTTTTAAAGCGTCCAATTCCGGTTTGTAAATATCAAAAACCAATTCATCATGCACCTGTAAAAGCATTTTCGATTTGTAATTACCAGCCTCCAAAGCCTTGTAAATAGCAATCATTGCAATCTTAATAATATCGGCAGCACTTCCTTGAATAGGCGCATTTACAGCATTCCTCTCCGCAGCACCACGAACCACACCATTCCTAGAATTAATATCTTTTAAATAACGACGACGCCCTAAAACCGTTTGCACATACCCATGGTCGCGAGCAAAATCTATTTGCCTGCTCATATACGCTTTTAATTTCGGGTAGGTTTCGTAATACGTGTCTATTAAGTCCTTAGCCTCCCCACGCGATAAATTGGTCTGATTACTCAATCCGAAAGCCGAAACCCCGTAAATAATACCAAAATTAACCGTTTTAGCCTGGCTTCGCTGCTCGCGAGTAACAGCCTCTAATGGCACATTAAAAACTTTCGATGCCGTACTAGCATGTATATCTTCACCGTTTTTAAATGCCGATATCATCGTTTCCTCCTGGCTTAATGCCGCAATAATCCGAAGCTCAATTTGCGAGTAATCGGCAGCCAGTAAAATATAATCGTCATTTCTTGGTATAAACGCTTTACGTACCTGGCGTCCGCGCTCCGTTCTAATAGGAATGTTCTGTAAATTCGGGTTGTTACTACTTAAACGCCCCGTGGCAGCAACCGTTTGCATATAATCGGTGTGAACACGGCCCGTAGAAGGTTCTATCTGGGTAGGTAATGCATCAATATACGTGCTCTTAAGTTTCGATAAACCACGGTAATCCAATACATGCTGTATAATGTCGTGGTCTTTGGCTAAATACGATAAAATATCTTCCGAAGTCGCATATTGTCCCGTTTTGGTCTTCTTAGGCTTGTCAACCAACTTTAGTTTTTCAAATAAAATAATCCCCAATTGCTTTGGCGAGGCAATATTAAAAGTCTCCCCAGCAACCTCGTAAATTTTAGTCTCTAAAGCTAAAATGTCAGCATCCAAATCTGCCGATAACGATTTTAAAAACCCCTCGTCAAGATTAATACCCTCCAATTCCATGGCAGCCAATACCCGAACCAACGGTATTTCAATGTCTCTAAACAATTCCGCCGTTTTAGCACTGCTTAATTCCGTTTCAAAATGCTGCTTTAGCTGTAGCGTAATATCCGCATCCTCAACCGCATATTCCGTTTGCTGCTCTAACGGTACATCGCGCATAGTAAGCTGGTTTTTGCCCTTTTTACCTAAAAGCTCGGTAATGGCAATAGGCGTATAGTTTAAATACGTTTCTGCCAAAACATCCATATTATGGCGCATATCAGGGTTTATTAAATAGTGCGCTAGCATCGTATCAAATAAATTACCAGCAACCTTTATCGCGTATTTGTCAAGAACCTTAATATCGTATTTTAAATTCTGCCCCACTTTTTCAATGTGCTCAGCCTCAAAAAACGGACGGAGTAATTCTACAACCGCCTGTGCCTCGTCCTGGTCCTCAGGGATAGGTAAGTAAAACCCTTTGTTTACCTCCCAAGAGAAAGCAATACCCACCAAAGTGGCAGTTAAGGGGTTTAATCCCGTAGTTTCCGTGTCAAAACACACGCAGGTTTGCGCCATTAACTGTTTTAAAAATAACGTCGTCGCCATCCCCGGGGCTACACTCTGGTAAAAATGCGCGGTCGTCGCCAACGTGTTGCGCGTATACGTGTTGGATGGCGCTTGCGCGGAATTGTCCGCGGTAGCAAACAAATTAAATTGTCCTGCACCAGCTTCGTCACTAGTAGTGGTTGCTTTTTTTGTTTCCGGTGCCTCTGCTCCGCTTTCCGAAGTGTCAACACTAAACGTCTTAACAAAATTGTCTATAAGGCGTCTAAATTCTAAATCCTGAAAAATCTCGGTGACCTTAGGAATATCAGGTTCCGATAATTCGAAATCTTTAGCATTAAAAGTAACCGGAACATCCAACATAATCGTCGCGAGCTGTTTCGATAATAACCCCAACTCTTTATTGGCTTCAATTTTCTCCTTCATCTTGCCCTTCAACTCATGCGTGTTAGCCAATAGGTTTTCCATACTACCATACTTGGCAAGAAATTTCTTGGCCGTTTTTTCACCTACACCCGGTAACCCCGGAATGTTGTCCGATGCATCGCCCATCATCCCCAAATAATCAATCACCTGTAACGGATCCTCAACTTCAAATTTCTTTTGAACCTCAGGAATACCCCAAGTTTCATAACCGCCACCAAAAACAGGACGGTACATAAATATATTTTCACTTACCAACTGCGCAAAATCCTTATCCGGAGTCACCATAAACGTGGTGTAACCTTCCTTTTCCGCTTGCTTAGAAAGTGTGCCTATAACATCGTCGGCCTCAAAACCTTCCTTTACCATAATAGGAATATGCATCGCTTTTAATATCTCCTGAATATAAGGTACTGCAACTTTTATCGCCTCTGGAGTAGCATCACGATTGGCCTTGTAAGCTTCAAATAACTCCACCCGGTCCGCGCTACCGCCCTTGTCAAAACAGACCGCCAAATGATCCGGTCGCTCGCGCTTGATTACATCTAATAGCGAATTCATAAAGCCCATAATGGCCGAGGTGTCTACACCTTTAGAATTTATTCGTGGGTTTTTTATAAAAGCATAATAACCCCTGAAAATTAAAGCATAAGCATCAACTAAGAAAACGCGTTTTTGATCTGACATAATAAAGTGTTTATAGAGTTTCAAAACTACAAAAAGTAAGCGTTTAAATACACTTTATTAATTGCCAATTTTAAAAAGGCTACCACAGCCTTAAACCATCATCAGAATTAAAAAAAGAACACCCAAAAAGTAATCGTATTGCAATACATGAAAAAACTTAACAGTTTCATAAGATAAATATGAACCTAAAACCCGTAATTTTAACCTGCAAAACGCAATTTCTTACCATGTTACAATGGCTTATCTTTATTCTCGTTTACCTTATTATCGATTATTACGCCTTTCAATCCGTAAAAACGATAACTAAAAAACGCGTGGTTTATGCCCTATATTGGGTACTCAGCGGTCTTGTAATTGGGAATTTGTTCTACCAAATGGTATTAAATGCCGATGCTGCTGTGCGCGTACTAACGCCTATAAAAAGCTATGCTTTTGGGTTTGTACTTAGCGTGTTTGTACCTAAGCTTATTCTTATTTTATTTTTAATTGGCGAAGATGCTATACGCTTGCTGCGTGCACTATACCGTAAAATAGTGGGGGCTAAAACGCAACAGTCTGGTTTTATGGCATCGCGAAGAAAATTTATTAGCCGCTTGGCACTAGGTATAGCAGCCTTGCCATTTGGAGCCCTCTTATACGGTATGTATAAAGGAAAATACAACTTTAAAGTGCTAACCTATACCTTAACGTTTAACGATCTTCCAAAGGCTTTCGATGGTTATAAAATTACCCAAATTAGCGATGTGCATGCCGGTAGTTTCGACGACCCAGAAAAAATAGACTACGCCATTAATCTTATTAATAAACAAAAAAGTGATGCTATTTTATTTACCGGAGATATGGTGAATAACTTCGCTAACGAAATGAAACCTTGGGTACCCAACTTTGGGAAACTCCAAGCCAAAGACGGTATATTCTCCGTTTTAGGAAATCACGATTATGGGGATTATGTCGACTGGTCGTCTCAAGCTAAAAAAGAAGAAAACCTAAAAGAACTTATCACCCTACAAAAAAACATGGGCTTCGATGTCCTCCTTAACGAAAGTCGGTTTATAGAACGCCAAGGCGAACGTATCGCTATTGTAGGTGTCGAAAACTGGGGCGAAGGTGGGTTTAAAAAAGCAGGAGACCTTAAAAAGGCCAGCGCTGCCCTAAACCCTAATGATTTTAAAATCCTATTAAGTCACGACCCCTCGCACTGGGAAGCTAAAGTGGTAGACGATCATTACCACTACCATTTAACGCTTAGCGGCCATACCCATGGTATGCAGTTTGGTATCGAAATACCAGGCTGGTTTAAATGGAGCCCTGCAAGCTTTAGGTACAACCAATGGGCAGGAATCTATAGAAAAAAAGAACAGTATATTAATGTAAATCGCGGTTTTGGATACCTAGCCTATCCAGGGCGCTTTGGGATATGGCCAGAAATTACCGTTATCGAACTTAAAAAAGGTGGGGTAGTGGCCTAAAACTCCGCTTGCGGTAGTCATTAAAAAAATGCGTATTTTTATAAATAGTACAACAAATAACCACAATTAAAAGAGAATTATGTACCTTATTACCATCATGCGATGGTAATGTATAGTTTAACCAACACGATTATAAATGTCAAAATTTGGAGAATTAATAGATGTCGATATACCAGTGCTGTTAGATTTTTTTACAGAATGGAACGAGCAGTCCGTAGCCATGCATCCCGTGTTAAGAGATGTGGCAGCAGCCATGGGAGATAAAGCAAAAGTGATTAAAATTGATGTCGATAAAAATAAAGCACTCTCAGAAGCCTTACGCGTAAAAGGCTTGCCAACACTTATTATTTATAAAGGCGGAGAGATGAAATGGCGACACAGTGGCGAACAAGATGCCAATACCCTAATCGGAATTATTCAACAGTTTGTTTAAAAGTCTAACTAAAACGATAAAGCTTTAAAGGTGTAACCGCGTTCCGAAAAATGCTTGAGTACCTCCGGTAATGCATGCATCATGTTTTTGGACGCCTTAACACTATCGTGAAACACGATGATGTTACCATCCTTAGTATGCTTTATAGCGTTGTCTAAACAACGCGCCTTGGTTAAGTAATCTTCCCAATCAAAAGTAATTACACTCCACATTATAATTTTATAACCCATCTGTAGTAATGCGCGGCCTTGACTCGGCTTTATTTGGCCGTAAGGGGGTCTAAATAATTTGGTTGTAATCGGGGAGGGCGCATGCCTGTCTATAGCGTCCTGAGCTTTTAAAGTGTTTTCTATATATAACGGCGTAGCCGTATTCCAACCCCGTAAATGATTTTGCGTGTGGTTGCCAATCGCATGGCCGCGAGCGATAACATCTCGAAAAAGTGACGGGTGCCTATTAATATTGTCGCCAATACAAAAAAAAGTGGCCTTAGCATTATAAGTCTCCAAAACATCCAATACCCAAGGGGTGATCTCCGGGGTCGGCCCATCGTCAAAAGTCAAGTAAATAACCTTGCTAGAAGACGAAAAATCCCAAACATAGTTTGGGAAAATTCGTTTTATAATGGACGGTATTTTTACAGGAACAAGTTTCACAAGTAACGCCTATTGTGGTAATTTAATACTGTCTAACCCCGGAATACTACTGTCTCGAGAAATAATATCGCGTTCGTCGGGTAGTGCGGTTTCAACCTGCTCTTCTATACCATATAAGCCCGCAAAAAGTTTAATGTAATTATTAAAAATACTAAACTCCTTGTCAGCAAAAGATTCGTCGTGCTTTACTATCGTTTTTATTAACGCATTGTAACGCTCTATATCCGTGTAAATTTCTACAATATTCTTTTCCTGGTTCTCACGGGTTAATTCACTGTAATACTTCAGGTTCTCCTGGTACTTTTCAGCAACATCAATAAATAATTGCTGCGCCTTCGCTTTAGCTCCCACCTCGTAATAAGCACCTATATAAGGTTCTAGTAACGTGTAGTAACCAAATTTGTCTACCGGCATATTAGTCATTGCAATATCTGCAATCTCCTCAGCTTTTTCAAGTTTCCCTTCATTGATTAAGGTTTCTATAAGTCGCGCTAAATTACCGCGGTAAGAAATAGAATTCTTACGGGTTTCTGGGTCGTGGTAGATGTCGCCACCGCTATTACCCCATTCCCAATTCTTAACCTTGTTATACATAAACTCACTGTCTACACGTCCCATATCAAAAGGATTAGTGCGTTTTACAGGCGTGTGTATCGGTACCAGTTTATAAACCATACCATCCAACTGTAAGTAGTCCTTCATCCAGATGTAATCATCTTCGCCAAAAGCACCGCCAGTAAAATAAATAGGACGCTTCCAATCGTTATTGGCAACAATATCTAGCATTAATAAACGCTGCTTGTAAAGCGCATTGCCTTCCAATTTAATATCTATATAAGGAACAATCTTATCGGCATCCTTCGCCTTAACAATACCATGCTTTAAAACATTATCCTTGTTAACAGGGACCCTAATGTTTTCTACAGGGAAGTAATTGGTGTTTTTTAACTGTGCAGGGTAACGACTTAAATCTTCGCCCTGTAATTCTAAAATACGTTGATACTTTGTTTTCGGGTTGTCGCTAGTTACAAAAGCCATAAAATCTTTAATAAGTAACGTGTCTCTATTATAAGTACGCTTGCGCTCCTCAGTATTAGAATCGTAATACTCTAAGCTCTTCATAATATAATCGCGCGTACCATATTTATACTGGTCGTGAGTTAACGAGGAAGGAATAGGCTCGCTCTCGTAGGCTTGACGCTTCATCTGGTCTATATACCAATCCGTTTGAAATAAACTCGTGTTTATTATGCGCACATCGGTGCGGTAACCTTCAATTTCTTGAGCATACCATAAAGCAAACGTGTCATTGTCTCCAATAGTAAATAAAATACCGTTTTCCTCACAGGAATCTAAGTACTTTTTAGCCATAGAATTGGCAGTGTATTTCCCAGAACGATCGTGGTCGTCCCAGTTGTTAGAGATTAAAATCGTTGGTACCAATAGGAAACAAACAAGGGTGACTATAGGCGCTAACAACGGACTCTTAATTTTGTCGCGTAAGGCATTGTAAATAGCAAAGACCCCAAAACCTATCCACATCGAAAAGACGTAGAACGAACCAACCACCGAGTAGTCACGCTCTCGAGGTTCAAAAGGACGCACGTTCGTATACACCTGAATCGCAATTCCCGTAAATAGGAAAAAGACCAAGAGTACCCAAAATAGCTTTTTGTCACGGTTAAATAAAAAGAACAAACCAACTAATCCCAATAGGAATGGAAGGAAATAATAGGTGTTTCTACCCTTGTTGTTTTTTACGTCACTAGGTAAGTGGTCTTGAGACTGCCCAAGATGCCACGCATCAAAAGCCTTAATACCACTAATCCAATTCCCATGATTGTCATAACGCCCTTGAATGTCGTCTTGACGTCCCGTAAAATTCCACATAAAATACCTCCAGTACATATAACCCAGTTGGTATTGAAATAAATAGGAAATATTACTCGCTAACGAAGGCTTTTCAATATCTAAATACTGCTGGCCAAATTGCTTTAAAAACAAATGGTAATCTTCATAATCAACATTGCCTTTAGCGACCTCATTTTTAAACTGAGTGATATAAGCAACATCTTGTCTTAAACGATCATTTAAATATACCGATAGCTTGTCGCCGTAAACAGCCATAAACTGATCGTATTCCGACTCTGTTAATTCACCACTTTGGTAGTTTACAACAAATTCGTTTATCTTCTGTTCCGAAAACGGATCTAAGATGTATTCCGGTTTTAAATCGAAATTTAAAAAGCCCGTAAACATCATGTAGTTCTCAGCGTTTTCAGCACTCCACATACGCGGTAAAATAGAGGCTTGCTCAGAATTGTAATTCTGCTTCGCGTCTTTATACGCATTAACAATAACATATTTCCCTAAAGCTTCGTCTTTCTCGTACTTAGGCTTGTCGTCTATATAAGGTTTCTTTTTATCTAAGCCTGTGTACTGCTCAGTAAACAACGGACCGTAAAATAGGTGGGTCTCCGGGTACTGCTCTAAATTATAATAGGCTAGTAGCTCTCTGGCACTCGACGGGTTGTTTTCGTTAACTACCACATTAGCATTGGCACGAATAGGTAACATTAGCCACGTTGAAAACCCGATCACTACAAAAGTTACACATAAAATACCGGTGTTTATATGAGCGTAGTTTTTCTGGTGGGTATAACGTAAACTAAAGTAAATGGCAGCAATCAGTAAAATACCTGCTATAATAGATCCCGAATTAAACGGCATACCAACAGTATTCACAAAGAAGATTTCTAAAACACTAAAATAACGGAGTATGTTTGGTGCTAGTAATTTAAAAACAAAAAGTAAAACAGCTACCGATACCACATTGGCAACGATAAAGTTTAAAGGGGTAATGGTTTTGTAATGTTTAAAATAATAAAGTAATCCTAAAGCAGGGATAGTTAAAAGCCCCATAAAGTGAACTCCAAAAGAAAGACCGATAACAAAAGCTATGAGTACCAACCAACGGTTTCCACGAGGAGTGTCCATATCAGCTTCCCAGCGTAAGCCTAAATAAAATAAAACAGCCATTATTAAAGTGGCCATTGCATAGACTTCTGTCTCTACAGCATTAAACCAAAACGAATCGGTAAAAGCAAAAGCTAAACTCCCCACAAAGGCACTTCCTAATATAGCTATGGCAGACCCCGAAGTTAAAACATCAGTTTTTATAAGCTTCGGAAGAAGTAGAGTAAGACTCCAAAATAAAAATAAAATAGTAAATGCACTCGATACCGCACTTAACATATTCATCATTAAACCTATTTGAGAAGGCTCTAGAGCTAAGGTGGAGAATGTGGCACCAATCATTTGGAATAATGGTGCTCCCGGTGGGTGTCCCACCTGCAACTTTGCAGCAGTTAAAATGTATTCTCCGGCATCCCAGTAACTAACAGTAGGCTCTACCGTTAGACTGTAAGTGATTAATGCAATTAAAAAAGCGAGCCAACCTACAATGTTGTTCCACTTTTTAAAAGTGATTGCTGTCATATTTTATAGTGTAATATTAAACTGTGGCGAATTTAGTAATAATAATAAAAAGACACTAATCATTTAGTTAGTCTTAACATCAGGAGGCGGAAATAGTCTAAACAACTTGTAATGATAGGGTTAAGTTAGGGGGTGAAAAAAAAGTTCATTTTTTCCGAAAAATTTTTCAGAAAATGTTTGTGTAAATAAAAGTTTGTCTTAAATTTGCATCGCAGTTAGAAACACTGGCCCATGGTGTAACTGGCAACACGTCGGTTTTTGGTACCGAAGAGTCTAGGTTCGAGCCCTAGTGGGCCAACAAGCAAACCCTAATTCTGAAAAGAGTTAGGGTTTTTTGGTTTTAGTCACTTTAGGGTGGTTTAAAAGCGAAACACAAAAAATACGCTACCACATAGATGCTCCATAGATACCCTATAGATACCCTATGGATAGTGTATGAGTAGTGTATGGTATTAAATCTTGAAAAACAGACGTTTTTAAAACGCTTTTAATCGTAATTTCTGCTTAAATTTTAAAGGTAATCACCGGTCTGTTGGCGTGATTTACCAAATCCTCACTAATACTTCCGCTTAAAAAATGCGATATACCTTGGCGGCCATGCGTGCTAATACCTATTAAATCTGCATTTATAATTTCAGAAAAATTTAAAATACCCTTTTCAACACTCTCGTCATTGTAAATGTTTGTAGTGTAATTGGTAAAAGTGTTGCCTTCAATAAATTCGTGAATTCGCACCTTAGCTGTAGCAGTAGTCGTAAAATTACTCATGGTATTAACCATTAATAAATGCATTCTAGCATCAAACAACTCGGCAAGTTTTATCGCCTGCTTATACGTGTCTTTGTTGTCGTTTTTAAAATCTGAAGCAAATACAAAATCTTCGATGTTGAAATCATCGTGTTTGTTTTTTATAACCAAGACAGGAACAATAGAGGTGCGAACAATCTTCTCGGCCGTAGAACCAATAAACATCTCCTTGAAACCATCGGCGCCATGAGACCCCATAATGATTAAGTCAATACTGTTGTTCTTGCACGCGTCTAAAATACCCTGCGAAATCTCGTTAAAATCAACACTGTGGCTAATGGTTAACGACTGCAGATAGTCTTTTGCTAAAAGGTCTTCAAATTTTTTCTGAGCTAATTTCATAAAATAAACAGCCTCAGGTAAATCGGTGGGAGTGCCTAATTCGCTAATCTGCTGAAGTGGCAAATCGATAATGTGCAAGATTGAAAGTTCAATATTGTGCTTTTTGGCAAGTTGCGCAGCGACCTTTAATGCGTTTTCTGCCTCGGGAGAAAAATCGGTGGGAACAAGTATTTTTTTCATAAAATTGGCGTTTTTGGTTGTTTTTCTAAAGTTAACTATAAAATTTGATATTTCAATAATTATGTAAATCAATAAAAATGTGTATATTTGCACCGTTGTAAGAAAAAATGGAAAGCGAGGGGACGTAAAGTCCCCTCTTTTTATACTTAAGAATGTTTATATCAAAAGTCAAAGAATTACTGGAGGAAGCGCTATTAGAAAGAGAAGATCTTTTTTTAATAGATTTTTCTGTTACTGGAGAAAATAATATTAGTATTATTATCGATGGTGATCAGGGTGTTACGGTAGAAGACTGTATTTTTATTAGTCGCGCTATCGAACATAATATTGATAGAGAAGAACACGATTTTGCACTAGAAGTAGCTTCGGGAGGAGCAACGACACCTTTGAAATTACCGAGACAATATAAGAAAAATATTGGCCGCGATTTAGAAGTGAAAACTGCAACTGAAACCATTACTGCAAAGTTGGTTTCTGCTTCAGACGAAGCAATAGAGTTAGAATGGAAAGCTAGAGAACCTAAACCCGTTGGTAAAGGAAAAGTGACCGTTCAGAAAAAAGCAAACATTGCCTATAATGATATATTAGAGGCAAAAGTGATGATAAAATTTTAATTCAATAAGAGTTATGGAGAATCTTGCATTAATTGAATCGTTTTCGGAGTTTAAAGACGATAAATTAATCGACCGTGTGACATTAATGGCTATTTTAGAAGATGTTTTTAGAAATGCCTTAAAAAAGAAATTTGGAGATGATGATAATTTTGATATTATTATAAATCCAGATAAGGGAGATTTAGAGATATGGAGAAATAGAGTCGTAGTAGCAGATGGAGAAGTGGAAGAACCTAACCAGGAAATTTCATTATCTGAAGCACGAAAAATTGAGCCGGATTTTGAAGTTGGAGAAGATGTATCTGAAGAAGTAAAATTAATAGACCTAGGGCGTCGCGCTATTTTAGCATTACGTCAGAATTTAATTTCGAAAATTCACGAACACGATAATACTAATATCTATAAGCAATTTAAAGATTTAGAAGGTGATTTATATACCGCTGAGGTTCACCATATTCGTCACCGTGCTGTTATTTTGTTAGATGATGAAGGCAACGAAATTATATTGCCTAAAGAAAAACAAATTCCTTCAGACTTCTTTAGAAAAGGAGATAACGTAAGAGGAATTATTGATAGTGTAGAATTAAAAGGAAACAAACCGTCGATTATCATGTCGCGAACGTCTCCTAAATTCTTGGAAAAGTTATTTGAAGCTGAAATTCCAGAAGTATTTGATGGTTTAATTACGATTAAAAATGTGGTGAGAATTCCAGGTGAAAAAGCGAAAGTAGCAGTAGATTCTTACGATGATAGAATCGACCCTGTTGGAGCTTGTGTTGGTATGAAGGGATCGCGTATTCACGGTATTGTTCGTGAATTAGGAAACGAAAATATCGACGTTATTAACTATACAACCAACTTACAGTTATACATTACCAGAGCGTTAAGCCCGGCACGTGTAACGTCTATTAAAATAGATGAGGAAAATAAAAGAGCAGAAGCGATTTTAAAACCTGAAGAAGTAAGTAAAGCAATTGGACGTGGCGGACATAATATCCGTTTGGCAGGCCAGTTAACAGGTTATGAAATTGATGTGTTTAGAGAAGGTGCAGAAGAAGATGTGGAATTAAGAGAATTCTCTGATGAAATTGAAGGATGGATCATATCCGAATTTAGCAAAGCAGGTTTAGATACAGCGAAAAGCGTATTAGAACAAGAGGTTGCAGATTTAGTAAAAAGAACAGATCTAGAAGAGGAAACAATTCTAGATGTTATTAGAATTCTTAAGGAAGAATTCGAAGATTAACATATATTTGAGTAAAATTAAAGGTTAAAGGCAATTTATGGCTGAAACGATTAGATTAAATAAAGTATTACGTGAGCTTAACATCTCTTTAGATCGTGCTGTAGAATTTTTAAATTCTAAAGGTATCGAGATCGAGAAGCGCCCAACAACGAAAATCTCCCAAGACACATATAATGTGCTCTCGGATGAGTTTCAGACGGATGCGAGCAAAAAAGTAAAATCTCAAGAAGTTAGTGAAGCTAAGCAGAAAGAAAAGGAAAGCCTACGTATTAAACGTGAGCAAGAATTGGAAGCTAAGCAGAAAGAAGATGAGGAAAGAGAACGCGCTAGAAAACAAGAGGTTATTAAAGCTAATAAACCCCTTTCAGGTCCTAAACAGGTGGGTAAAATCGACTTAGATCCTAAAAAGGGTAAAGAGGACGTGAAGCCTGTGGAGACGCCAAAAGTGGAAACACCTAAAGCCGAAACGCCGAAAGTAGAAACGCCAAAAACGGAAGCTCCTAAAAAGGAAACACCGAAACCAGCTGTCGATACTAAAAAAGAAGCCGAAAAACCTGAGGTTAAAGCAGAACCGGTAAACCCTATAGCTGCAGCTCCTAAAAAAGAAGCTGTAAAAAAGGAAACACCCAAAGCTGCCGAAAAACCTGCAACTCCCGCTAAGGAAACTGCTAAGAAAACCGAAGCTCCTAAAGCCGAAGCCCCTAAAGTGGAAGCTAAAAAAGAAGAGGAAACAAAACCTAGCGAACCGGTAGAGGAAAAAGTAAAAACACAATATCAAAAGCTTTCAGGACCAAAAATTGCTGGAGAGAAAATAGACCTTTCTCAGTTTAAAAAGCCTAAGAAAAAGAAAGACGATAAAAAAGATAACGATAGCGCCAATAAGAAAAAACGCCGTCGTATCTCTAAACCAGGAGATAATAAACCTGGAACTGCTGCTGGAAATAACAGAAGTAACGACCGATTTAAAGGTAAAAAACCTGGACAAGCACGTCGTAGCGTTGTTAAAGAAGAGCCTAGTGAAGAGGATGTTAAAAAACAAGTAAGAGAAACCTTAGAGAAACTTCAAGGGAAATCTAACAAAGGTCGTGGAGCGAAATATCGTAGAGATAAAAGAGACTCGCATAGAGACTTAACAGAAAAAACACTAGAGCAACAACAAGCAGAAAGTAAAATTTTAAAAGTAACCGAGTTTGTTACCGCTAGTGAAGTAGCAACGATGATGGATGTTCCTGTAACAAAAATTATCTCTGCTTGTATGTCACTTGGTATGATGGTTACCATGAACCAACGTTTAGACGCTGAAACGTTAACCATCGTTGCCGATGAGTTTGGTTATGAAGTAGAATTTGTAACTGCCGATATTGAAGAGTCTATCGTAGAGGTAGAAGATAAACCAGAAGATTTAATTAATCGTGCGCCAATCGTTACCGTAATGGGACATGTCGATCACGGTAAAACATCCTTACTAGATTACATCCGTAAGGAAAATGTAATCGCTGGAGAGTCTGGAGGAATCACACAGCATATTGGTGCCTATGGAGTGCAATTGGAAAACGGACAAAAAATCGCATTTTTAGATACACCAGGTCACGAGGCCTTTACAGCCATGCGTGCTCGTGGAGCTCAAGTAACCGATATCGCTATTATTGTAGCTGCTGCCGATGATGATATTATGCCGCAAACAAAAGAGGCCATCTCTCACGCGCAAGCGGCAGGAGTACCTATCGTGTTTGCAATTAATAAAATCGACAAGCCAACTGCTAATCCAGAAAAAATTAAAGAAGGCTTAGCACAAATGAACCTTTTAGTAGAAGATTGGGGAGGTAAAATTCAATCTCACGATATCTCGGCTAAAATGGGAACCGGTGTTAAAGAATTATTAGAAAAAGTACTACTAGAAGCTGAGCTTTTAGAACTTAAAGCGAATCCTAACAAACCAGCAGTTGGTACCGTAGTGGAAGCGTATTTAGATAAAGGTCGTGGTTATGTGTCTACAGTTTTAGTACAAGCAGGTACCCTTCGTATAGGAGATTATGTACTAGCGGGAAAAAACAGTGGTAAAATTAAAGCGATGCAAGATGAAAGAGGCCATGAGGTTCTTGAAGCTGGTCCATCGACACCAGTATCTATATTAGGTTTAGACGGTGCGCCGCAAGCAGGTGATAAGTTTACCGTGTTTGCAGACGAAAGAGAAGCAAAACAAATTGCTACCAAACGTATGCAGTTACAACGTGAGCAAGATGTACGTACAACGAAAACATTAACGCTTGCCGAAATTGGAAGACGTATCGCTCTAGGTACTTTTAAAGAATTAAATATTATCCTTAAAGGTGATGTTGATGGTTCTGTAGAAGCACTAACCGATTCATTCCAAAAATTATCGACCGAAGAAATTCAAGTTAATATCTTACATAAAGGTGTTGGTGCCATTACCGAAAGTGATGTGTTACTTGCAACAGCGTCCGATGCAATTATTATCGGATTTAATGTGAGACCTGTAGGTAATGCGCGTGTAATTGCCGATCGTGAAGAAGTGGATATCAGAACATACTCTATTATTTACGACGCGATTAACGATCTTAAAGATGCTATGGAAGGTATGTTGTCTCCAGAATTAAAAGAAGAGGTGACTGGTACTGCCGAAATTAGAGAAATCTTTAAAGTGTCTAAAGTAGGATCTATTGCAGGGTGTATGGTAATGAATGGTAAAATATTCAGAAACTCTCAAATCCGTTTAATTAGAGATGGTGTTGTAGTGTATACTGGTGAGTTAACATCGTTAAAACGATTTAAAGATGATGTTAAAGAAGTGTCTAAAGGATACGATTGTGGTATGCAACTTAAAAACTTTAACGATATCAAAGAAGGTGACTCTATCGAGGCGTTCCACGAAGTTGAAGTGAAGAAAAAATTGAAATAAATTCTACACCCCGTTGGGGTATATGATAACTATCAAAAAGCATCTATTTTTCAATAGATGCTTTTTGTTTTAACGCGGTTTAGAGGCTATATGCACTTTTCTAAATCTAAAACCGTGTTACTGTAAAACTATAGAAACGCACTTATACTTCTAAGGTGAAAACTAACAGCGACCCTGAGCTTTTTTAAACGGAAAGGAGGTGTCGTTTACATGCTACATCAGAC
>JBLWTS010000060.1:0-21160 GCA_048270045.1 Aequorivita sp. | reverse complement strand
CAGGTAAAATTCCTTGAGCTAGCAACTCTTGGTATTCTTCAACATTCTTTACGTTTTGTGCAAAACTGTACCAACTATCGCTGATGGCAGAAACTCCCAATCCCAGCATTAACTGGGTTTTGCTCTCGGTGTAACCCATAAAATTACGGTGTAGCATATTATCTTCCATTGCTTTGTATAGACTGTCGGTTTTTAACGCGAAGTGATCCATTCCAATTTCTACATATCCAGCTTCCTCCAGCATTTGTTTTCCTGTTTGATACATCTCCCTCTTTTCGGAAGCATTTGGCAAGTCATCTTCCTTAAAGCCTCGTTGTCCATTTCCTTTTATCCATGGAACGTGCGCATAACTGTAGAAGGCAATTCGGTCTGGCATCAATTCCTTGGTTTTTTCAATTGTATAGATGATGTGTTCCTTTTTCTGAAACGGCAATCCGAAAATAATATCGTGACCGACGGAAGTGTAACCAATTTCGCGCGCCGTGGCTGTAACCCGTTTTACATTCACAAAAGGCTGTAATCTATGGATGGCCAGCTGTACTTCGGTATTGTAATCCTGGACTCCGTAACTCACTCGGGTAAAACCAAAGTCAAAAAGAGTTTGAAGGTGTTCGCGGGAAGAATTGTTTGGATGTCCTTCAAAACTAAAGGAGGGGTTTTCGGCAATGGTCGCTTTTCTGAAAATTCCCCGTAACATAGAAGCCAAGTTTTCAGGAGAAAAAAATGTGGGTGTTCCTCCACCTAAATGTATTTCCTTTATGATTGGTTTCTCTGGAAACATCGCCAAATATAGTTCCCACTCTTGTTGAAGTGATTCTAGATAGGGAGTTTCTACATTGTGATTTTTAGTAATTCGTTTGTTACAACCGCAGAATGTGCAAAGACTCTCACAGAAAGGCAAGTGAACATAGAGACTGATGCCTTCAGAAGCGTTGCTCTGGTTGAAACTTTGCAAGGTATCGGATATCCAATCTTTTTGGGTAAAGTGCTCATTCTTCCAATAAGGAACAGTGGGATAACTGGTATATCTAGGGCCGGGGACGTTGTATTTTGAAATTAAGTTTGAAGACATTTTTTGAAAAATTTGAATTTGTAAAAATACAAGCTTTTCAGGCCACCAAAAATGAGGATTGTCAGTTTTCCAAGGCTTTTCGATAGCATTAAGTCGAAACCCAAGAAAGTCAAAAGCTAGCGAAAAAATGAGCAGGTAGGGGGATGGGAAGTCCTGAATTAATAATTTAAGTATTCCGTAATCTCCAAACCATATCCAATCATTCCCACGCGTTTTGTTTGTTCGCTATTTGAAAGTAAACGGATTTTGTGGATTCCTAAACTGTGAATTATTTGTGCGCCAATACCGAAATCCTTACTATCCATTTCAATACGAGGCGCTTTGGCTACTTTATCAGGCTTTTGGACTTCTTTCAATTCTTTCAAACGGCTTAAAAGATTCAAAGATTGACTTTCTTGATTTATGAAAACAATGGCGCCTTTTCCTTCTTTGTTTATGGCGTTGAACATATCATCCAATTTTTGCTCTGCATTGTTAGTAAGAGCGGCTAAAATATCACTATTTACCAAAGTGGCGTTCACGCGCACAGCGACTGGTTCATCTTCCCTCCAAGTGCCTTTTGTAAGCGCTAAATGGATTTGATTGTTAGTTGTTTGCTTGTACGCACGCAATCTAAATTCCCCGAAATTGGTTTTAATGTTGAAATCTTCCTTCTTTTCAATTAAGGAATCGTGTTCCATTCTATATTTAACCAAGTCTTCTATGGAAATCAGCTTTAAATCGAACTTTTTGGCAACTTCCATCAATTCTGGAAGGCGGGCCATAGTACCATCTTCATTCAATATTTCAACAAGAATCCCAGCGGGCTTTAATCCTGCTAGACGAGCAAGGTCAATCGATGCTTCGGTATGTCCGGTTCGGCGAAGTACGCCACCTTGTTTTGCGCGTAAAGGAAAAATGTGGCCTGGCCTTCCTAAATCGTGAGCTTTGGTATTCTCATCAACTAACGCCTTTATAGTTTTTGATCGGTCGTGAACGGAAATCCCAGTGGTGCAACCATGCCCAATCAGATCTACTGATACGGTAAATGGGGTATGGTGTAAAACTGTATTGTTTTCCACCATCATTTGCAAATCCAAATCGTTACATCGTTCTTCCGTGAGTGGGGCGCAGATAAGTCCACGACCGTGGGTGGCCATAAAATTTATCATTTGAGGGGTTGCCATCTCGGCAGCAGCGATGAAATCACCTTCATTTTCCCTGTTTTCATCATCCACCACAATGATTACTTTTCCATTTTTGATATCCTCAATAGCCTCTTCAATCGTGTTTAGCTGAACGGTGTTTTTTTCTGTTGAAATCATGATTTAATTTATGAGCTGCAAAGGTATAAAATGTATATGGGTTATTGCTTAAAAGAGAGTTTGTGAAATGTCAATTATCCATACCAGCAACATACAGGAAGTAATGGCTTGTTTACCTATTTCTTAATTTTCTTTTCCTTGTTTTTTCTTCGGAAGCCTATTATCCTTCCAATTCGTTGTAGAAAAGAGTCGAAATCAAAAATACCTTGATCTGTGGTTGCCCTATAAGTCAACCAAGCACCCAGAGGAAGCATGATGGCAGTATTGAGCCAAGATGCAATAAACGGAGCCATAGTTCCATCCTCGGCACTATTTTTAGCAAAGATTCCTATGAAATGATAGGTTAAAAATAGCAGCACTGCAATTACCATCGGTAATCCCATGCCACCTTTACGAATTATGGCTCCAAGGGGGGCACCAACAAAAAAAAGAATGATACACGCCACTCCAAAGGTATATTTTTCATGAAGCGCAATTTCGGTTTTGTTCAAGCGCTTCGTTTTTGCTCTAAAATCAACTTTTTTTGCATCAATTGTTTGCAAAGTCCCTTTAGCATTATTTAGTGCAAGTTGTACAATCCGCAATTGCTCGCCCGGATTGTAAATATCCAGAATAGTGTTAATAGCGGTAAATGGAGCTTCCGAGTTCTTATCTTCTCTGCCAAATTTTTCCATTCCGCTACGGTAGTACATGTTTTTGGTGTAGGACTGAACATCTTGCGTATAACTCTTGGAAAGGGAATCTATTTCAACTCGTAGTTCCTTGATGTTGTACATGTTTTGGTTGTCAACATTGTTGTCTTTTTCAATATCCTTGTTGTTTAGTTCGGTAAGATCAATGTTTATCGCATATTCTTCAAAATAACTTTTGGCGAAGGGTTCTTTTCTCTGTGCTTCAGCCTTAGTGGTTTGAATATCTTCATAATAATTCCCTTCTTTTAAAATCAAGGATAGGGTATTGCTGCCCTCTTCACTTGTTAGTTCACCATTGTTTGCTATAATGACAGTAAAATTACCATTGGGCCGCTTTGGATTTTTTTTATGGATTACAACATCTTTTAAATATTGACCACGATCTCCACTTTTCTCTTCAACTTTGATATTAAACATATCGCCAATCTGACTAAATTGTCCGGCTGCAATGACCATCGAAGGCTGGAATTGCTGAATGTTTCGTCGCAGGTTTTGCCATTTGTACTCGGAATAAGGAATGACATTATTGGCAAAGAAAAAGGCTATGATCGCAAGAAGTACAATAAAAGCCATTACACTTCCCATTGCCCGTTGCAAGGAAATACCAGAGGATTTCATAGCTGCGAATTCATAGTTTTCGGCGAAGCTTCCAAAAACCATCAGCGAGGTAACCAAAATTGTTAGTGGTAAAACCAATGGCATCATCTTTGGCGAAAAGTACCATAGAAACTTTAAGATGATTAATACATCGAGATCCTTTCCTGCAAGTTCAGAAATATAAAGCCAAATGGTTTGCAGAACAAATATGAACATTAAAATAATGAAGACGCTCAAGAACGTCTTCAAAAAGGTTGTCAAAATATATCTGTCCAGTATTTTCACCTGAGCTTTTTTATAGCTTGTTTATATAGTAGCCATCTTTCTTGTATTTGGCTTCGTCAAATGTGAACAAGGTTTTGGAAAGAGGTTGGTTCGTTTTGAATGAATTCACTGTAAGCGTATAGGAAGTGCCGTTGGAATCCGTTTGAATTAATTTATATATATGTTTTGTCTGTACGTCTATTCCTAGCAAAATATCTTTTATTTCCGCTTTTGAATCTATAGGAATTAACTTCACGAATTGTATTTTTCTACCTTTTACATTCTGTTCGATATCCATTTTATAGTTGTACCCCTTTTCGTAAAAAGTCAACATTTTTGAAGGAGTGACTTCCTTATCATTTTTTGGATTGTATGCAGAAATGGTTACTTCTTCATCTTCAGGGACAATAGTGTAAATATTTTTCCCATCGAAGATGCGAGTGGTTCCCAGCATATTCAGAACATATTTATCGCCTTGTAGGGTGACATCTCCACGAGTTTCTTGATTCACATTTTCTTTGGAATTGTTCAAGTTGTACTTAAAATCGATGGTAATATTTTCATAACCTTTTGCCTTGGTAGAAACTTCCTTTAATAGTGATTTTGCATCTTGAGCTTGGGCAAATGTGATTGTAATAAGAGCAATCAAAAGAATACCGAAATTTTTCATTTTATATATCATTAGTTTTCATTATCTAAAAGTTGGTTAAGTGCTTCGAGAGTTGGCACTGTAACTTGGCGCGCTTTGCTACCTTCAAAAGGTCCTACGATTCCTGCTGCTTCCATTTGGTCGATTATTCTGCCAGCACGGTTATAGCCTAATTTAAGTTTTCGCTGGAGCAAAGAGGCCGAACCTTGTTGGGCTATAACCAATACTTCTGCGGCTTCGCGGAAGAGGGCATCACGCTCGTCCACGTTATTATCAAGAGTTGTGCCACCTTCCTCACCAACATATTCAGGTAATAAATATGCCTCTGGATATGCTTTTTGGGAGCCTATAAACTCAGTAATATCAGCAACTTCTGGAGTGTCGACAAAAGCACATTGCAATCTGGTTAGTTCATTTCCTTGGGTAAAGAGCATGTCTCCACGTCCAATAAGCTGGTCGGCTCCTGAACTGTCCAGGATAGTTCTAGAATCTATTTTACTGGTTACCCGAAAGGCTAAACGAGCGGGAAAGTTGGCCTTAATAATTCCCGTGATTACATTCACCGACGGACGCTGAGTAGCGATGATTAAATGGATTCCGATAGCCCTTGCTAGCTGAGCCAGTCGGGCAATTGGAGTTTCAACTTCTTTGCCAGCCGTCATTATTAAGTCCGCAAATTCATCAATAACCAAGACAATATATGGCAAGAAGTGATGCCCGTCATTTGGATTTAATTTTCTGTTCTTGAACTTGGTATTGTATTCCTTTATGTTACGAACCATTGCATCTTTCAACAGATCGTAGCGATTGTCCATTTCAATACAAAGCGAGTTCAGTGTATTGATAACCTTGTTGGTGTCAGTAATAATTGCTTCGTCGGTATCGGGGAGTTTTGCTAAATAATGTCTCTCAATTTTATTAAAAAGGGTTAGTTCTACTTTCTTTGGATCCACCAAAATGAATTTTACTTCAGCTGGATGTTTTTTATAAAGTAAGGAAGTTAGCACAGCGTTTAAGCCTACTGATTTTCCTTGTCCTGTAGCCCCGGCCATGAGCATGTGTGGCATTTTGGCCAAATCGACCACGAAGGTTTCATTGCTGATTGTTTTTCCAAAAGCTATAGGAAGTTCCATTTCGGCATTTTGAAATTTCGTGGATGCAATTACAGAGCGCATGGAAACGGTCTTTGGGTTTTTATTTGGCACCTCGATACCAATGGTTCCACGGCCTGGGATGGGCGCAATGATTCGGATTCCAAGTGCGGAGAGCGATAGAGCGATATCGTCTTCAAGGTTTTTTATTTTTGATATTCGAACTCCAGCGTCTGGTATAATTTCATATAAAGTAACGGTAGGCCCTACGGTGGCTTTAATATTAGCAATCCCGATTTTATAATTGTTTAGGGTTTCGACTATTCTATTTTTATTTTCCTCCAATTCCTCTTGGTCGATGGTAATGACGCTTCCAACGGTGTGGTCTCGTAATAATTCAATACTTGGGAATCTGTAGTTGCTCAGTTCAAGTCGTGGATCAAATTCGCCGAAGTCCTTGACCAACTTATTGCTTAAGCTTTCTACTTCTTCTTCCTCAGCAGCCTGTTCCACTTCCATTTCCACGTCGCCTTCCACATCAGATTTAAGAATGATTTTTTCTACGATTGGAGGAGGAGTAGGGGTCTCTTTTTTAAGTAAAACATCTTCTTCAACTTCTTCATCTTCGGAAATAGTATCCTCAGGGAAGGTTTCTTTTTTCTCAGTTTGATGAACAACACTTTTTTCAACCACAAAATCTTCCTCTATTTCTTTTTTGGAGGCTTTTATTGCTTTTATGGCCATATCTGGAGTAAGTTTCAACCGAACAACAAGGTATATGATTAGGATAAAGGTCATTATCATTATTGTTCCTGCCAACCCGATGTAGTCTTGCAGAAAGTCATTAGTTTCAAAACCAATAATCCCGCTGAAAATGGTAACGTTTCCGGTAAAGAATCCGAAGAAAACTGAAATCCATAACATCATGATTATTCCCCAGAACCAGAATTTCAATAATTGTTTTTTTGTATAATCGAAAAAATAATAAACTCCTGTGAGGATTACGAGGGAGGCTAAAACAAATGCAGAAACTCCAAAACCGTTATATATGAAAAAATGCCCTACATTGGCGCCAAACTTGTTGAGCCAATTCTCCGCCTGAAGCTTTCTTTCAGAAAGGTTTCCGATATCACTTTGGTCCGCCTGCCACGTAAAAAAGTAGGAAGCAAAGGAAAGTAAAAGAGCCAATCCGAGTAATATCAAGAAGCTGCCCAAAAGTATTTTCTGCTGTTTGGAAAGAGAAAATGTGAGCTTTAACTTTTTACGCTCAGGGTTGGGTGTTTTTTTATTTTTTTTGGCCATTAATAATGGGTTGTCTGTTCGGCAAAAATACAAATATCAAAAGGTAAAATTCCAAATAAGTTTTAAATAACAAAAATACAAAAGTAAGTCTATCCAGAATCGCATGTTTTTGATTGAATAAGACTGCAGGTTCCATTATTCCAGTTATTTAAAACTTTGGAATATATATAATACAGCCAATGAGGATTGCTGAAACTGCAGCGAAGAAAACCGCTCCCGCCGCCACATCTTTTATAAAACCGATTTTATTGTGGAAATCGGGATGAACAAAATCTGCAATTTTCTCTGATGCAGTGTTAATGCCCTCAACACTTAATACCAAACCGATAGCCAAAATTTGAAGCATCCATTCGATATTGGAGATATCAAAATAAAATCCTGCAAAAATCGTAATGATTGCAATTGCGGTTTGGACTTGAACGCTTGCTTCATGACGAATCAAAAGATAAGCACCTTTTATGGCGTATTTAAAAGCTTTGAGCCGTTTTCCAGCAAAGGTTTCCCACATTACAGCAGTGTTTTTAGCGCTGAAAGATAATCAGGCTCTTCTCCAATATCACCGACCTGTTGGCTATGGATTACGTTGCCATTTTCGTTCAAAACTAATACGGCACGGGAATGAAGACCTCGTAAATCGCCTGTTTTCATTTCTACACCGTAATCTTTTCCGAAAGATCCACCCCGAAAATCGGAAAGGTTGGTTACATTGTTTGTTCCTTCGTCACTCGCAAAACGTTTTTGTGCAAAAGGCAGGTCCTTTGAGATGCATAAAACTTTAGTATTTTTAAGTTCTGCGGCTCTTTCATTAAATTTTTTTACTGAAGTAGCACAAACATTGGTATCAATGCTCGGAAATATATTCATTATTACTCTGGAACCTTTATAGTCCGATAGTTTTTTTGTGCTTAAATCTTGAGCTACTAAATTGAAATCTGGGGCAGTTTCGCCAATTTTAGGAAGAGTTCCAATGGTTTCGATATTGTTTCCTCCTAGTTTAATTAATGCCATGTTTTTTCCTTTTAAAAATGAAGTATAAAGATAGGGATTCATTTTTGGTTATGAAGTAAAAAACCATTTCATAAGCGGAGATTTGTCCTTAATAGACAAAAAAAATCCCCTCACATCATTTGTGAAGGGATTTACTTAAAAAAATAAATTTATACTTAACTGTTTTTAAATCTAAAATAGAATTAAGACGGTTAGGCGTATGACTTAAGACAAATCAGAATCGAAATAGATTTTAATTTATTGATAACTGATATAGTTACAAATATTATAT
Organism: Aequorivita sp.; assembly: GCA_048270045.1. GTDB lineage: Bacteria > Bacteroidota > Bacteroidia > Flavobacteriales > Flavobacteriaceae > Aequorivita. The sequence goes on along the minus strand of JBLWTS010000060.1, from coordinate 12,910 downwards.
TCTACTGTCTTATGTCGAATTTGTCCATTAAGTGATTTTATAGTCCATCACATAAATAATTACCGATCTATAGAACCCAAAACTTTCTTTGCGAAAGCATTTGCGGCATCGCGTTCGGGCATTCCATCTGCAATCATCTGGTGTACTTCTACTGCTCCACAAAGGTTGGTTAGAAGCTCCCCGACGATGTCTATTTCTTCCTCCGTAATACGATTGTACTCGCTGTAGGATTCTAATACTTCTATGCAACTTTGAATTTGCTCGGGAGTATTGTTTCGTTGGAAATGTCTAATTACTGGTAACTTCATCCACCAAACCTCTTAAAAGTTCAAATTTATTTGTTTGAACTTGATTGACAAATTTTCCATCTTTAAAGGTTGCAAAAGTTGGAAGGTTATCCACATTTGCCATCTTTCTACTTTCAGGAAATTTTTCGGCATCTACCAAAACAAACTTAAGTCCTTCTGTCTCTGACGCCAGCTTTCTAAATTTCGGTTTCATCAGTCTGCAATTGCCACACCAGCCAGCGGAAAACTGAACGACCACGTTCTTTTCGTCGGCGATGAACTGTTGCAAGCTATCATCTTTTAGTTCTTCCATAATTTAATTTTTCAAGTATGCAGCTACACCATCACGGCTTGCAATCATTGCTTCTTTTCCTTCTTCCCAGTTTGCAGGACAAACTTCCCCTTTTTCTTGAACGTGAGTATAAGCATCAATCAATCTTAAAAATTCGTTCACATTTCTTCCAAGAGGCATATCGTTTACTCCTTCGTGGAAAATCTTTCCATCTTCATCAATTAAGTAAGTTGCGCGATAGGTTACGTTACTACCTTCCATTAAGTAGTATTCTTGCTCTTCATCATAACTCTGTGGTTTAATATCCAAAATACCTAGAGCATTGGAAAGGTTTCGATTAGTATCTGCAAGAAGGGGATAGGTTACACCCTCAATTCCGCCATTATCCTGTGGTGTGTTCAACCAGGCGAAATGTACTTCTGGAGTATCACAAGAAGCTCCTATTACGATAGTGTTACGGTCTTCGAATTTGGATAAAGCTTCCTGAAAAGAAAGTATTTCAGTTGGGCATACGTAAGTAAAATCCTTAGGATACCAGAAAAGCAATACTTTTTTCTTGTTTTTTTGTGCTTCCTCAAGAATGTTTAATTTAAATGTGTCTCCCATTTCGTTCATTGCATCTACTGCGATGTTAGGGAATTTTCTTCCTACTAATGACATAATTTATAGAGTTTATAGGGTTAATTATTTTCTACAGCAAAAATAATATATAACCCCAGGGACGATGGGGTAAAACGAATGAATTAATCTATCGAAACATAGAGGATGTTGATAATAGATTTCTTCTTTGATAGGAATGTGCTATGGTTTTTCGGAGGTGGTTAACTCTCTTATTTTTATACGGAAGGCCGCAAACAGCAAAGTCATAAATGGACTAAGCCAGTTGAAAACGGCGTAACCCGCATAATGAAGGGTATCCACCCCTAGAACTCCGCTGTGGTATGCGCCACAAGTATTCCACGGAACAAGCACTGAAGTTACTGTTCCACTATCCTCCAAGGTTCGGGAGAGGTTTTCGGGAGCAAGTCCTTTATCTCTAAAAGCTTTTGCATACATTTTTCCGGGAATGACGATGGCGAGATACTGATCGCTGGCAGTGACATTTAATGCCAAACAACTAACCACCGTACTTGCAAATAAACCAAAGGTGGTGTGGAATAATTTTAATAAAGCCTTACTGATTGCGGACAAAGCACCAATAGCGTCCATAATTCCTCCAAAGGTCATTGCGCAAAGTATCAGCCAAATAGTGTTTAACATTCCCGACATTCCGCCAGAGGAAAAAAGGTCTTTTAACGCTTCATTCTCCGTTGGGATATTAGTTTGAACCGTTATAGCATTCATGATTCCCTTATATCCATTTTCAAAAGTCAATGAAGAACCGCCACCAATAGTTGCAACAATGTTTGGTTGAAATATTAGGGCTGCAACCGCAGCTAGTAAGGTTCCAATTAAAAGCGCAATTAAAGGAGGCGTTTTTTTGATGATTAAAACTACTACAATAACCGGCACCAGAAACAACCACGGACTTACGTTGATAGATTGCCGAACGGCTTCTAAAATTAAATGAGTGTCTGCCGTTCCCGTTGTTTCTATGTTAAACCCAATAATTATAAAAACAATTAGGGTGATGGAGAGGGTAGGAATGGTAGTGTACAACATATACCGAATGTGGGTAAACAAATCGGTGCCAGCCATGGCTGGGGCGAGATTGGTGGTATCGCTCAACGGGGAAATTTTATCGCCAAAATATGCGCCAGAAAGAATGGCACCAGCTGTCATTCCCAAAGGGACATCCAGGGCGTTGGCTATTCCTATAAGCGCAATACCCACGGTGGCAGAGGTTGTCCAACTACTGCCGGTTGCAACCGATATAATGGCACATATTAAGACACAGGAAACCAAAAAGATTGTAGGATTCAAAACCTGTAATCCATAATAAATCATGGTTGGAATTACACCACTTATCAGCCAGGTTCCTGCCAATGCTCCCACCATAAGTAGGATTAAAATAGCTCCTGCGGTAGATTTGATATTTACGGCCACTTCCTCCAACATTTGGTCAAAACTAACCTTGTTGAAAAATCCTACAATTGCAGCAACCGCACCGCCCATTAAAAGTATAAACTGATTGCTTCCGCTGAGAGCATCATCGCCGAAGGCAAAAAAAACATTGTAGAAAAGCATTCCGATCAAGGCAAAAACAGGAATAAGCGCTTCCCAAATATTGAGTTCTTTATTTTCTACTACTTCCTCATCTTTTGGGTCGGTGGGCTTAATGTCTTGACTTTGCATAGGGAATTATTGAAATGGAATGTAATGTTACGATTTTGTATAAATGTATGCAAATGCAAAGAAGAAGATTTAGGTTTTAGGTTTTGTTAAAATAAGAGAAATCAGCTAGAAATTATTTTTCTTTCAATATCCTTCTGGAATTAATAATGAATTATATCCAATCTGTATTTAGGAAGTTGAATTGGAATAACCGTCTTTAAGGAGTTTCAGAAGCTGGTCAGACAGGTTCAGGTCACCCGCCTTCAATTATTTTGTACAAAGATTTTACCAATTTAACGATAGGGCGGCTGGATTAATTTTCAGATCACTTTTTCTAACAGAAAATTGAAACATATAAAAACTCCTGAGTCAATCGCTCAGGAGTTTTTATACAATGGATTTTAGCTCTATTACAAAACCCCAACCGCAACCATACACTCCCGCATCATGCTATAAGTGCGCTCAATATCATTGTCCAAACCAATTGAAAAACGAATTAGTCCATCGCTCAGTCCCATTTCCTTTTGTTCCTCTTCCGGAATTTCTGAAGAAGTGGAAGAACCCGGAGCGCTAAACAGTGTTTTGTAGAAGCCTAAACTAACGGCTAAATATCCAAGATTGCGCTCTTGCATCATTTCCATTAATTCGTTGGCTTTTTCAAGCGAACCGACATCGAGAGTCATCATTCCGCCGAAGCCGTATTCCTTATTCATCATTCTTTTGAAAAGCTCGTGCCCAGAATGTGATTTCAGTCCAGGATAAACAGTCCGTAAACCGTCTTTCTCAAATTTTTCGGCTAAATACAACGCATTTATACTGTGCTGTTTTATACGAATATGTAGTGTTCTAAGATTTTTTAGTATAGAGGCAGCGCGCATACTGTCCATTGCGGGTCCCAACAACATATTGGCTCCGTCGTTTACATTTCGCAATGTGTCAATAAATTCTTGCGTGCCACAGGCTACACCTCCCATAGTATCGCTGCTGCCGTTGATGAATTTCGTCAGGCTGTGCAATACCACATCCGCACCCAATTTAGCAGGTGAAATACTCAATGGCGAAAAGGTATTGTCAACCAACAATTGTAGGTTGTGTTTTTTTGCAATTTTGGACAACGCATCAATATCGGCGATTTCCAAAAGCGGATTACTAACACTCTCGCAATAAAGGATTTTCGTGTTTTTGGTAATTGCGGCTTCCACTTCGTCGAGCTTGGTAATATCAACGAACGAAGTCGCAATATTTAATCTGGGAGCGAAGTTCTTTAGAAAAGCATAAGTTCCTCCGTAAATCGTTCGGCTGGAAACAATATGTTCTCCTGCCTTGCACAGTTGTAAAATAGCTGGAGTAATTGCTCCCATTCCCGTGGCAGCCACATTGGCGGTTTCGGTGTCTTCCATCGCCGCCAAAGCTTGCCCCAAATAGAGGTTAGACGGTGTAGAATGCCGTGAGTATAAATAACATCCTTCCGCATTGCCCTCAAAAGTGTCGAACATTGTTTTTGCTGAAAGAAAAGTATAGGTTGAAGAATCAGAGATCGAAGGGTTCACGCCACCGTATTCCCCGAAATACTGTAAATCCTGAATTTTGTCTGCTGGTTTAAAGGCCATGATCAACTGTTTTGGTGTTTCGCAAATTTGCAAAAATTGAGACTGATATAAAAGCAAAGACACTTTAATTATTTAAATTAAATATGTAATTATGCGCCTTCAATTCTTAATTTCATTGATAAATTTTCAATTTATACCTAATCAATCTATTACCACAACAAGATCAAATGAAGATAAAATTACTCCTTTTTTTAGCGTCTGTCATTTTCTATTCCTGCGGCGGCGTCAAAAAATATAATGAACAGATTAGTAAACTACATACTCCTCAAGAACTGAAAGAGGATGTGGACAACGCGTATTACCAATTAAAAAAATACCATCCCAGACTGTATCAATACACCTCAAAAGAGCAAATGGATTTTAAATTTGATAGTATAAAAAAATCCATTACCACACCATTATCGAGCAGAGATTTTTATGAAAAACTTGCACCAGTAATCGCAAGTGTGAGGCAAGGCCATTTAAATATAAGTCCGCCAAGTGTGAGATTTAGCAGAAAAGAATTTAAGGAATATAGAGATAAATCCTTTGCCTTTTACAATATGGATTTTGAGTATCTTGATGAGAAATTATGGCTTATTGGCGCAACTGGCAAGGACTCAATACTTATTGGCAGTGAGGTTGTAGCCGTGGAGGATAAATCGCCAAAGGAACTTATAGAAAAATACAATACCTTGATTGCGAGCGACGGTTTCAACAAAACCTTGTTTGACGGCATGGTAGGTTCAAGATTTCCTAGATATTATATTAAAAACAATGGATTTCAGGATAGCATTCACATAACATTTAAAAATACAGATTCAATTTTCAAACAGACTATTCGTTGGAAGAACAAAAAGGAAAAACAGGACATTTTAAAAGATTCACTGGTTACTGATAGTATACATAAAGTGGCTGTAAAAAAATTGACTAAAGAAGAAAGAAAGGCAAAAAAGAGAGCATATAAAAAGGAAAGAAAGTACAATAGCAAACGAGGGTACATAAAAAACAAAAATGAATACACAAGAACATTTTCATTAATTGGGGCGGATAGTTTAACGGCTTATATGAAAATTAGAGGTTTTTCTAATGGAAATCCAGAGGATTTTTATGAAGAAACATTTAACATAATTGACTCTTTAGGAGTTAAAAATATGATTTTGGACTTGCGCAATAATGGCGGTGGAAGTTTAGCTGAAATAGACAAGCTTTATTCTTATTTTACCGATTCACCCTATACCCTTGTAAAGCCAAGCGAAGTAAATACCAGAACACCATTTCTGCCGTATTTTACAAACAATACCAATCCAGGTTTTATTAGAGGATTGGCAGTTTTTTTTGCTCCGGTAATCGTAACCCACAACCTGCTAAAAACCAATAAGGTTAATGACACCATTTATTATCGACTCAGTTCTTCCAAGGAGCGCAAGCCTAGTCCCAAAAACTATAAAGGCAATCTCTATGTCTTGATAAACGGAAATTCTTTTTCAGCATCATCCATACTTTCTGCTCAATTAAAAGGAACCAATCGCGCCACATTTGTAGGGAAGGAGACGGGTGGGGCTTTTAATGGCACGGTCGCAGGAATTTACAAAGGCTACGAACTCCCCAATTCTAAAGTTGTGATGCGCATAGGAATGATGCAGGTAGAAACATATTTTGACATTGAACCTGATGGCTATGGGGTTCCTGTAGATGTAGAAATTACTCCCACTAGAGCTGACAGGGAAGCAAAAAGGGACCCAGAAATAGACTGGATTTTAAATGATATAAAGAAAAAAGGGTAAGAGGAAATTTTTAGTTGAAATTATTTTCGTTCTAGAGGTTAAACTCATAAATTCTTCAACTTATAAACTTATCGACTTGTCAACTTTTTAGACACCTAAACTTTTAAACTAATAATCAGAATCGTACCTTTGCCACTTCATTTAAAAAACATAAGAAATGTCAAAATATGATGTAGCAGTAATAGGGTCTGGCCCTGGCGGATATGTAGCCGCGATTCGTTGTGCGCAATTGGGACTGAAAACGGCCATCATTGAAAAATACAATGTTTTGGGTGGCACCTGTTTGAACGTGGGTTGTATTCCAAGTAAAGCGTTATTAGACTCCTCGCACCATTATGAAGATGCTTTAAAGCATTTTGAGGACCACGGAATTGAGATTCCGGGAGATATAAAGCTGAATTTCAAAAAAATGATCGCGCGTAAAGCCGCCGTGGTTGAGCAAACTACTAAGGGGATCGAGTTCTTGATGGATAAGAATAAAATTGATGTTTATACGGGAACAGGTGCTTTTAAAGATGCTACTCATATCGTTATCTCTGGTGAAAAGGAGCAAACCATTGAAGCTAAAAACACGATCATCGCTACAGGAAGCAAGCCTAGTTCACTTCCTTTTATAAAATTGGATAAGGACAGGGTTATTACTTCTACTGAGGCATTAAGCTTAAAAGAAGTGCCAAAACATCTAGTGATTATAGGAGGTGGTGTTATTGGCTTGGAACTCGGCCAAGTGTATCATCGGTTAGGCGCAGAAGTTTCTGTGGTGGAATATATGGATCGTATTATTCCAACGATGGATGCTGCGCAAAGCAAGGAATTGCTGAAAGTTATGAAGAAACAGGGGATGAAATTCTATCTATCCCACAAAGTTTCCGCTGTTTCCAAAAAGGGAAAAGAAGTTACCGTCACGGCTACAGATAAAAATGATAAGGAAGTTACATTAAAAGGCGATTATTGTTTAGTTTCCGTTGGAAGAAGACCTTTTACCGACGGTTTGAAAGCTGAAAACGCTGGTATAAAAATTACCGAACGCGGCATGATTGATGTAAATGAACAACTTCAAACAAACATAAAAAATATTTATGCCATTGGCGATGTTGTACGGGGAGCGATGCTTGCGCATAAAGCTTCTGAAGAAGGTGTTTTAGTTGCCGAAATAATAGCAGGACAAAGACCACATATAGACTATAATTTAATTCCAGGAGTAGTTTACACCTGGCCAGAAGTTGCTTCTGTTGGAAAAACCGAAGAGCAGCTTAAAGAAGCCAAAGTAGAATATAAAGCTGGTCAATTCCCGATGCGTGCTTTAGGAAGAAGTCGTGCCAGTGGCGATCTTGATGGCTTCGTAAAAATTCTTTCCGATAAGAAAACAGATGAGGTTCTTGGCGTACATATGGTAGGTGCCCGAGTAGCAGATTTAATTGCAGAAACGGTAGTAGCTATGGAATATCGTGCCAGTGCAGAAGATATTTCAAGAATGAGCCACGCACATCCAACGTATGCGGAAGCTGTTAAAGAAGCCGCTCTTGCAGCCACAGAAAATAGACCATTGCATATATAGTTGCTTTATCCTGCAAGGTCTTTTTTTGACCTTGTAGGTATTCTAATTTTCTAGCAACGATTATGCTATCTTTATCCTGCAAGGTCTCTTTTGGACCTTGTAGGTATAAACTTAAATTTCTTAGAATCATTATACTGCGGAGTTCTGCAGCTCCTATAAATGAATTAAAAAAGTCCCGTAATTGCGGGACTTTTTAATTATACCACTTAATCAGTATGCTAAGGTTTGCTTTGCAAATTCAATCAAAAAACCACTCAAATAAGAGTGGTTTTTCACATATTAAGAATTAGTGGAGAATTATTCGATAACACCGCCGCAAGCAACTCTTCCTCCAGCATTTCCAGTGGGTTGTGATACAAAATCATCAACTCCTTCGTGAACGATGACTGATTTTCCAAGAATATCTTTATTCTCATCGCCACAGCCTATACACCATTCGTTTGTCTCCATTGTAATACTTCCGTTTCCATCAGCATTTACTTCAATATTGCCGATATCTCCTTTGTGATATCCCTCGGCATCACCCCATTTTCCGTGCTTTTGATGAGTTGGATTCCAATGTCCACCAGCAGAACTTCCATCGGCGGCACTGCAATCTGCTTTTTCATGTAAGTGAATAGCATGAGTTCCTGGTTTCAATCCGGAAAATTTAGCTTCAAGCTTTACCATTCCATTTTCCTCAGTAAAATAAACTTCACCCTTAGCAGTACTATTGCTTTTTGGTTCCATTATAACGGATACCATTTTAGGGCCTTCTTTCATGTCTTGCGCCGGAGTGGCATCCATTTCCACAGAGTCATTCAAATCATTGACGTCCTCTGCATCCTTTTTTCCATCCTTACAACCTACGAAGGCAAAAATTAACGTGGCTGTAAATAAAATTCCTAGTTTCTTCATTAGTGATAAGTCTTTAGTTGTTAATGTTGATTTTGATATTAAAAGTAATATATCAATTATTCACTCACAAAATTTTATTAAAACATTAGCATAATTCATTCGGTATTAGGTGGATATTTCATTAATAAATGGGGTTTTAATGAATTTTCATGATTAGATTCTTTGAATTATATTTTTTTGATGAATCCGTCTAATCAATGAGTTTCGTTTCAATCTGAATGTCGCTCTTAAGGGTTCTGTGAACTGGGCATTTTCCTGCTATTTCCATTAATCGCTCTTTTTGCTCCTCGGTTATAGCTCCTTCCAGTTTAATCTCTAGAGAGAACCTGTCAATTTTAGCTGATTTATCTTCACAATTCTCACAGTCAATGGCGTGATCTTTTGAATAATTTACATTAACTGAAACATTGGAAACTTCCCATTTCTTTCGGCGCGCGTACATTTGAATGGTCATTACTGTACAAGCGGCAAGGCCACCCGAGACAAGTTCATATGGGGAGGGGCCAAAGTCGTTACCACCAAATTGTGTAGGCTCATCAGCGGTTAAATAGTGATTTCCAAGTTTAAGATTGGTAGTAAATTTTTGGTTTCCATCTAAAATAGCCGCAACCTGACTTTTACTTCGGATTTGTTCTTTTGGAGGAATTTCTACATATCTCGAAGCCCAGCCCGCTATAACTTTTCCAACATATTCTGAATCTTCTTTTTTGGAAAGCATATGGTCAGCGTTATCAAGAGAAACAAAACTTTTTGGATGATGAGCAGATTTATAAATTTCTTCTGCATTTTTAATTCCCACAACTTTGTCGATGGGAGAATGAAGTATTAAAAGCGCCTTTTTAAAACTCTTAACCACCTCCTCAAGTGGTTTGTTTTCAAGGTCATCCAAAAATTGCTTTTTAATAGTAAAATCAACACCTCCCAGATTCACTTTTGCCTTTCCATTTCTCGTTATTTCTGCTTCACTACTTTTCAGAAGATACATAACGTGAGAGGGATGACTCGGAGAGTTGATTACCACCACTGCTTTTATTGATGGAAGCCGAGCCGCAGCAAATATTGCTGCCGCGCCACCTAAGGAATGCCCAATCATCAAGGTAGGAGCGAAATAGTTTTTTTCTAAAAACTCAGCCGCCTCTACAAGGTCATCAACATTGCCCGAAAAATTGGTGTTTTCGAAATCTCCTTCACTTTCGCCAAGACCCGTAAAATCAAACCGCAACACTCCAAATCCTGCTTCGATTAGGGCTCGTCCTATATTTTTTATGGCGGTTAGATTTTTGGTACAAGTAAAGCAATGAGCAAAGATTGCAATGTTATGTGGCTCTTGGTTTAATGGAAGCTCTAGACGGCCAGCAAGCTCTTCTTCGTTTTTGTTTTTAAAAGAAACTTTTTTAATTTTCATGAATATTTTAGTTTATGTGCGAATTAAGAAAACCTTTTGGAACTGTTATTAATAGGCTTTCGGGCATTATTATGACATTTGAGTATTGAACTTGACCAATAAATTCTCCGTCAATTTGAAATGGGACTAGAGTTTTGTTTGTGATCTTAGCTTTGTTTGTGGAAATTACCCTAACAAAATCAGGAGACATCTCTGGATTGTCCTGCGTCGTTTTTAATATTTCAATAAAATCAAGATTTTTGAAAACTAGGATTTCAAATTTTCCGTCGTTGATTTTCCCGTTGGGGTTGATATTGGCGCCAGTACCAAATTTGTTTGCATTGGCAATTGCAAGTAATATACCCGATTCTTGCACAACGCCCTCATCCGTTTCAATTGTGAATTCGAATGGGGATTCAGAATTGAAAATCGTTGGGAAAGACTGAAGAAAATATCCCAATTTCCCGCGAATACTCGAACTTTCATAGTTTTTAATCAATTCGGCATTGATGCCCAAATCTGCAATATGAAGGCAGAGCCTATCATCAATGAAAACAACATCAATTTTTAATACATTTTCAGAAAGGGCAATAGATACTTGCTCTTGTAGCTCATTGGGTAGACCTAAGTTTACCGCCATCCCGTTGGCTGATCCAGCGGGAATAATGCCAAGAATTATATTTTTGCCATAAATACATTTAGCAACCATAGAGATGGTTCCATCGCCACCAGCTACCAAAACTCTTGCAGGATTGGTTTTTTTGATAATATCAATTATTGCTTCCTTATCATCTTTCCCAGTGGTTTTAAAGATTTCTAGGTGGAGATTCTGCGATAATGTTTCAGAACGCACCAAATTGATGATATTCTCCTTGTCGGAATCGCCCGCAATTGGGTTAACTACCAATAAAATGGAATTTTCGGATTTCATTAGTAAATATTGATTCTAAAATTAAGTAATTTGGAGACGATAAATCGTTAACAAATTCTCAATTGGTAAAACTTGATTTAAAACTATATCGTGGATATGTCAATAAGGATGAACTAATCGTATTTGGTCATGTTTTTCGATCTTGGTCACCCGACCATTATCGTATGGATCGAAGGGGAATTCGTCATGCTGTATCTATTATACATATGTTTCGAATCAAGCCTTTAAAGAATGTACTAGTCACTTTAAAATTTAAAAATTTGGAAGTAACAACCAAAACTTTGGACGATGGTTATTTCCGATTTGCAATTCCTTACACCGAGCAGCTTCATCCAGGATGGCATCCATTTGAAGTTGTTTGCAAACTCTATAAGTTTGGGATTGTAGAATGTTCGGAGCTTTTAAAACCATTTGAGAGTAAAGTAGGAGTGATTTCCGATATTGATGATACATTTTTGGTATCTCACAGTGGTAATTTTTTCATGAAATTATATGTCCTTCTTTTAAAGAACATAAACAAGCGAAAGGTTTTTGAAGATGTTGTGCCTCACTATCAATCCTTGAGCAGGGCAGGGCAGGAGAATGCCGAAGCCTCAAATTCGTTTTTCTATGTTTCCAGTAGCGAATGGAATCTTTACGAATTTATCGATTCTTTTATTAGAATTCATGAACTTCCAAAGGGAGTGATGAAATTAAAAAAAATAAAAACAGGCATTTCAGATTTCCTTTTTACGGGAAGAGGAAGTCACGACCACAAATTTGAAAAGATAAAGGATATTATAGGTTTCTATCCACAATTGGAGTATGTTTTGTTGGGAGACGATTCACAAAAAGATCCTTATTTATATGAACGAGTGGTAAAAATATTTCCTTTAAATATCAAGGCAATTTATATCCGTCAAACCCGACATCACAAAAAAGAACGCGTAAAAAGGATAATGCAAAATATAGAAACCTTAAATGTAGCGACCTGTTATTTTAAAAAGAGTAGTGAAGCCATTTCGCATTCTGAAAAAATTGGAATTACTTAAAATAAAAAGAGGGAAAATTTGACTTTTCCCTCCTTTAATATAACTATTTTCTTCGATAATATCGATTTCTGTCGAATTCATCCCGGTCGTAAAATCTGTCATCTTCATAAACTGTTTCTGGTGGAAGATGCTCACGATTGTAGGAATTAAGCACAGCCACTTCGTATTCACGGTTTATCGGGTTTTCCGAACTGAATCGTTTCGTTTCAGCAAAGGTGCGATGGTTAATTCCAGGAGCTAGAACAATTTTATTTTCTTTATCCAGATTTACCATTCCAATTGGAATTATAACGTGATTTTCCCCGTCTTTATTTATAAATTCACGAATTTCAAGATGTTCTGGTCTACCATAAGGATCATGTTTTGCATCGATTATGGTGTTGTCCACTTCCACATCCAAATACACCACACGCTCTGCAGCCTTGTTGACCAGCAGATTGTCCACTTTTCCTATAACACGGTTGTCTGCATCCCGAACATCCCAACTTCGTACATCAGGATCTTCGCTCGCAACTTTATAATCTGAAAGTTCATCAAGCTTATATAAATGTTTTTCTTCGTTTTTCATAATTTGTTTTTTTACTGGTTATTATCATTTTCATTCATCTTCTGAAACAACTTTGCACTTTGGTCAAAAAAAGTATCGATGTTAGAAGCCTGCTGTTCGAGAGTTTGGGTACCATCTATTGCCGTCGCGGCTTTTTCGACTTCTTGGGCGGCATCCGAAAGGTTCTCAAAACTTTTTTGTTGAATAGTTTTCAATGCTGTGGAAACTTCATCGGCTGCTTTTTTTAAATTACCTGCTTTAGCGGTTGCAGTAGGATCATTGATTAACTTTTCAGCACTTTCCATTGCGGCTGAAATGTTATTTGTTACATCC
>JBLWTS010000059.1:0-21232 GCA_048270045.1 Aequorivita sp. | reverse complement strand
GCGGAAGGAAAATCGCGGAGGATATTATAATGAGGATTTAAAAAATGAAATTGAAAAAATAAAAATATGAAAAGTTTGATAGAAAAATCAGTTGAGAAAGCGATGGATTATGCACAGTACAATTTGCTTTTCAAGCAATTGGTGAAAGAGGGGAGAACCACTGGCAAAGAAACACAGGAAAAGATTGATTATACAAAGCTGAATTTTAGTCGGACCAAAAGACTCGATAAAACGGCGCAAATTTCAGAAGAAAATATAGCTAATTTCAAAAATATTTCGGAAAAGCAAACTTGGCTTGTGATTAGCGAACCCTGGTGTAGCGATGCGGCTCAGACACTTCCTTTTTTAAACAAAATTACCCAGCTTTCGGACAACATCGATTTGAAGATTGTACTTCGCGACGAAAATCTAGAATTGATGAATCAGTTTTTGACCAATGGATCACAGTCAATTCCAATAGTTATAATGCTAGATGAAGAAATGAATGTGATTAAAACTTTTGGTCCACGTTCCATAGCCGCTACAAAGTTGGTAACAGATTATAAAACGGAACATGGCAAAATTGATGATGCTCTTAAAGAAAAGTTGCAAAATTGGTACAATAAAGACAAAGGAACTTCTATTGTGAATGATGTTTTGGAAACACTGGAAATCAAGTTGCAGAGTTAATCTTAAAATCTAAAGGAAAAGGATAAAGTTTCAATTTAAGTTTTCCGGTTTCTTTGAGAGCTTACTTTCACATAAAAGGGATATCCCCAGACTTAATAGGAAATCCAAATTGTGCAATTTGTTTTAATTTACAATAACATTAAACTGGAAAAATTAAATGATTTTGTGCTAAATAGAGAAAATATAGATCCGATTAAAACATTTAATACAATTTGTTCTTATTGAGGCTTGATATTGTTTACTTTTGAAAAAAAGAACATTTATGTTTTCAAAAGCTTGTGAATACGGTATTAGAGCCGTACTCTTTATTTCCAAGGAATCTCAACAGGATAAACGACCAAATATCTGTGAGATTTCCAGAGCCGTTGCTTCTCCAGAGCCTTTTACTGCAAAAATTTGTCAACAACTCGCTAGGGCAGGAATTGTTCGATCAAAAAAAGGACCCAATGGGGGGTTTTATTTGGAAAAGGATTCTGATCTTAGACTGGTTGATATTGTTTCTGCAATTGATGGATTATCTATTTTCGACGGTTGTTGTCTAGGGCTGTCGGAATGCTCCTCCTCTCGTCCCTGTCCCGTTCATAATCAGTTTATGGATATTCGAGAAGGATTGAAAAAAATGTGTCAAAACACGAAGGTGGTAGATCTTGCTCTCAACTTAAAGGATGGAGAAACCTTTCTTAGATTATAAATAGAGGAAGGATAAATGGATTATAAAATTTATTTCTGATAGCTTTATCAGAAATAGGTTTTTTGTATATCTTTGCGCAAACAAAAGAAAGTATGTTTTCCAAGGCCTGTCAATATGGAATTAAAGCATCGGTTTATATAGCCTCGCAATCGGCTTTGGGAATCCGCACTAGTCTTAAGGATATAGCGTTCAACATCAATTCTCCTGAAGCATTTACTGCAAAAATTCTGCACCAATTAGCTAAACAGCACATCTTACAATCTTTAAAAGGCCCAACAGGAGGATTTGAAATTCCAGAAGGTAGGGCAGCGGCCATAAAGTTGAGCGATATTGTCTCGGCCATTGATGGGGTTTCAATCTATGAAGGATGTGCGTTAGGATTTGAATCCTGTGATGCCCGCCAACCCTGCCCAATGCATCATAAGTTTGTTGGAATTCGGGATAACCTCAAGATTATGTTAGAGAACACTAGCCTTCATGAGTTGGCTAATGGACTGGACTTTGATGGAACTTGCTTAAAACGTTAAAATATTTTTCTTAATTTCTGACAAAATGGTAATAAAATCATAATATGAGAATGACTAAATTTTTCTTGTACCTTTTATCGGTACTTACGCCTGCAATCGCCCTAGCTCAAGGCACGTCAAACGTCAGTGATGACTGGATTTTAAGTCCAGGAGTAATTGGCACTATTGTGCTGCTTTTGATTGTGCTTCTAGTTACCTTTTTTATTCTTTCTGTTAAACTCAATGATTATTTGAGTGTTTTGAAACGGAAAAAAATGGACCAGAGCAAAATGGAATTTAACGAAGACCTTTGGAAATTGGACAGCGACGAAATCGATGAGGTTTTGGAGCAACGTAAAAAAGCACTTACCTATAAACTTAAAGGAAATGAATTGGGAAGTGAAAACCAAGCTAAGGATACAAAGGGACTCATTCAGAGAATTCAAAAAGATCCTCATAAATCTTTTTTTGCGGTAAAGAAAAAGACCCCCTTGAGTTTGGAAACCCCAGTAGAACTCAAGCGGGTTGTTATCTATTATCTAGGAGCGTCAGTATTTTGGCTTGTTTTTGGAACCTTAGTAGGAGAGTATCTCGGCCTTAAATTTATTTGGCCCGAACTCGATAGTGCTTCTTGGCTTTCTTTTGGAAGATTGAGACCTGTTCACACCAACACTGTTTTTTGGGGATGGGCTTCGTTGGCGATGATCGGACTAGGATATTTTGTAATTGCCCGAACTTCTAACAATAAAATCTTTAGCTACAGGAATGCCCGAATAGCATGGATATTAATCAACCTTACCGTCTTACTTGGAAACATTGCTCTTATGAGTGGCGTAAATAACGGCGGAGGGGAATATCGTGAATATATATGGCCAATTATGATTCTCTTTATGATTGCCCTAGTTATAACGGTTCACAATTTTTACAAAACCGTCGCTACCCGTAAGATTTCTGAGATTTATATTTCCAACTGGTTTATTTTGGCTTCTTTATTATGGACCATTATTTTGGCTGTCATTGCCTACTTGCCTTTTTACCAAGACGGAATGGGGGAGACGGTGGCCCAAGGATATTATATGCACCAAGGCGTGGGAATGTGGTTTATGACTTTTACTTTGGGCTTGATTTACTACTATCTTCCCGCCACATTGAATAAACCAATATATTCCTATTCATTGGGAGTTTTGGCCTTTTGGACGCAAATGCTGTTTTACACAATGATTGGGACACACCATTTCGTTTTTAGCCCTTTGCCTTGGTGGCTACAAACCACAGCCATTGTTTTCAGTGTGGGAATGATAATACCAGTGGTGGCAGGAACCACCAACTTTCTGATGACGATGAAAGGCAGATTCAGCCATATTTCCAGAAGTTATGTGCTTCCTTTCTTTTTGGTTGGAATTATATTCTATTTCGTGGGTTCTTCTCAAGGTAGTTTACAAGCGTTTAGGTTTACCAATTACGTTTGGCACTTTACTGACTTTAACGTAGCACACTCACATATGACGATGTATGGAATTATCTGTTTCATTCTTTGGGCTTGTATTTATACCATTCTTCCTAAATTAACGGGAAAAGAACCACCACAACTGCTTGTGGGAACTCACTTTTGGTTTGCTTTTATTGGCCTCTTCGCCTATATGATTTCGTTGATGGCTGGAGGAACTTTAAGGGGTTTAAGCTGGATAGATGGAAACCCATTTCTTGAATCCGTAATTCTTATGAAACCGTTTTGGGTATGGCGTGCTGTTGGAGGCTCACTAATGTTTATTTCCCATTTGGTTTTCGCTTATAATTTTTATTATATGGTAAAAAAAGATAAGGCGTCAGACCCAGAACCCCCGACCATAGAAACCATTAAAGGAGAATCAGTAACTGTTTAGAAAATTTAAAATTATGCTTGACTTTAATAAAGATCATAAAGCACTTGTAGCAACCGCATTTGGTGTGTTTTTATTCTTGAGTATAGGAATCGCTGTTATTCCCGCCTTTCAAATGGAAGAGTATGGACCACTTCCTGACCAACCTAAAATGACTCAAGAAGAATTACTAGGTCAAAAAGTGTATATAGCCGAAGGGTGTGTGGCTTGCCACACCCAGCAGGTTCGGAATATTGAAATGGACAAGATTTGGGGCAAAAGACCTTCCGTGGCGGAGGATTATTACTACAGCAAACAACGAATGGATTTTTGGAGACAAACACCTTCTATTTTGGGAAGTGAACGTACAGGTCCAGACCTTACCGATATTGGAAACAGGCAGCCTAGTTCCGCTTGGCAATATCTTCATTTATACAATCCGAGAGCGGTGGTAAAAGAGTCAGTAATGCCGAGTTTTCCATGGTTGTTCAGGGAAGTGGACAGTACCAAATTAGGATCGGATGACGTAGTTGTGGCTGTGCCCAAGGAGTTCCTTAAAAATTCTAATAAAAAAATTGTTCCTTCAGAAGATGCTATCCATTTAGTAGCTTACTTAAATTCCTTGAAACAAGCTGAATTACCAAAAGGAGTGGAAGTAGATTTTATTCCTTTTAAGAAAAAAGAAGTAGGAAAAGCTGGAGATAGTCAAGCTGCTACTTCTGGTGGTTTGGATGGCGAGAAACTCTTCATGAATACTTGTGCTGCTTGTCATCAAGGTAATGGAAAAGGGGTAGCAGGCGCATTCCCACCATTGGCAGGCAGTAAAGTTGTGAATGACCCCGATCCAACCCACCTTATTTCCATTGTATTACACGGTTATACAGAATTACCTGGGTATGGTCCTATGCCACCCTTTGGGGACCAACTCACTGATGCTGAGATTGCAGCAATAACAACTCACGAACGAAGCAGTTGGGGCAATGATGCTCCTGCTGTTAAGGAGGAAGACGTGAAGAAAGTAAGGGAAGCGGGAACTAATAATTTAAACCAATAACTATGGAAATGGAAGGCAATCAAGTCCTACCATTATTTCCGAAAAGGAATAGGACCCACAAGAAAAATAAGCTAAAAACAAAGTTGGTAATGGCGGCTGCGTTGTTTTTTATTCAAACTTCGCTTTTTGCCCAATTGCTATGTGAAACAGAACCAGCAACCACTGGTGGGAATTTTCAAAACTCCAATCGATTGATGGATGCAATTATAATCGGAGTAGCAATTATGATTGTACTGTTTACTTTAGTTATGAGTATAAAATATCTTTTTAAACCGGGCGAAAACAATCCCGAGCATATTAAAAATATTGTCAAAGATGAAGGATTCTGAAAAAATTGAAGATACAAGAGTCATTAAGGTTTTTCTAGATGACGAAGAGCAGCCTTTTGGAGAATTTTCGCCACCAGTGAAATTTGTGCTGGACACGACAAAGATTCCAGATGGAAAGCACACCTTAAAAATTGTAGCCAAGTCCTCAAGTATGGTGGAAGGAATAAAAATAATCCCTTTTGAGGTACGCAACGGTCCTGAGATTTCTGTCTTAGGATTGAATGATAACGAGGTTATTGACACCCAAACCTCAATTATAATCAACGCTTATGGAAGCGAGACGAAAGATAAATTTATTATAAAAGGTTCCGAAAACCCAAAAGCAATTCCTTCGTGGATTTGGGCTCTGCTCATTATTATTATAGCTTATGGCCTCTTTTATATCATAATGTATTTTAAGCCCGAACTGTACAAATCTTTTTTCTGATGGGATTTTAGCCAAGAAGGAATTATTTCCGTAAGAAGAAAAATATTATCACATAAGAAACCAAGTCTCTTAAATCAAAAGAAGGTTTCACAACTAAGATTTAAATCGTTCGGCTAGATATTATTCAGAAATATCGGTAACTTTAAAGTAAAAATAAATACTATGGAAAATTCAGATATGTTCCCAAATACAACCCGAGATCTTGCAGAAAAAAAAGCAGCACTGGCACCCCAAAACATCGAAGCTTGGAGGAATTTCAGTAAAACCGTGTTTCAAGCAGGTGCCCTTGACGAAAAAACAAAGCAGTTAATCGCTGTTGCAGTAGCACACGTTACACAATGTCCATATTGTATTCGTGCCCATACGCCGCAAGCACTTCGGAAAGGGGCGTCAAAGGAAGAAATAATGGAGGCCATCTGGGTCGCTGCCGAAATGCGGGCCGGAGCAGCCTATGCACATGCCACTCTGGCGATGGAAGAAATGGAAAAGCACAAACATTAAGATAAAACTAGTATGTGATATTCTAAGGAAATAATTTAACTAAAATAAAATTCTGATCATGAAGAAAGAACCCGTTAAAATCAAATCTATCAAGAACCTCACACACGATGTGCTACAGATTGTTACCGAAAAACCTACCGGAGCCAAATTTGTTCCTGGTCAGGCAACCGAAATCTTTTTAGACAAAGAAGGATGGCGAAATGAAGGAAGACCCTTCACATTTACGGGACTTCCCTCTGATGATCATCTTGAATTCGCTATAAAAACCTATACCGACCATAAAGGTGTTACCAATGAATTGCGCAGTCTAAAAGCTGGAGACACCGTGTTTGTCAATGATATTTTTGGAGCGATAGAATACAAAGGAGAAGGGACGTTTATTGCGGGTGGAGCAGGAGTTACACCTTTCATTTCGATCTTTAGAGACCTAAAATCGAAAAACTCTATCGGAAAAAACAGACTTATTTTCGCGAACAAAACAAAAGGGGACATCATTTTAAATGACGAATTCCAGACCATACTTGGCGAAAATTTCATCAACATCCTTTCAAAAGAAAAAACAGAAAAATACGCCTATGGCCAAATAACCGAAGATTTTATAAAAAAGAGCGGAGGCTCCTTGGATTCCTATTTTTATGTGTGCGGCCCACCTCCAATGATGGACGCTATTGAAAATCAACTATCCAATCTAAAAGTACCCAATGAGCGGATTGTAAAGGAAGCTTTTTAGCCTCCAATTATTTATAAAACTAATAGGAATTACAAATGAGTAAAGAAAGATTGAATTATTCCAAAATAGCTCCTGAAAGCATGAAAGGACTTTTGGAAATTGAAAAATATGTGGCCAAATCTGGATTGGATATGACCATTTTTGAATTGGTAAAAACCCGTGCCTCCCAAATAAACGGTTGTGCTTATTGTATCGATATGCATACCAAGGATGCAAGAAGCCAAGGAGAAACAGAACAACGGCTTTACGGCCTGAGTGCATGGAAGGAAGCGCCCTATTATTCTGAAAAAGAACGTGCAGCGCTGGCTTGGACAGAAGCACTAACGCTTATTTCCGAAAATGAGGTGGACGATTCTTTATATGAAAAAGTAAAGAAACATTTTGATGATAAAATGATGATAGCTCTTACTATGGCCATTGTCGCAATTAATGGATGGAATCGGTTGGCAATCGCCTTTAGAAATGAAGTCGGAAATTATCAACCTAAGAAATAGATAAAATAACATCAAATATGGAGATTAAATCGAAAATTGCAATAGTTACAGGCGCCAGTAGTGGGCTAGGAGCGGCAATTTCTGAGGCTTTGATATTTGACGACGCAATGGTTTATGGACTGGCACGGAATAGTGAAAAACTTAAATCTTTACAAGAAAATTTCGGTAAAAATTTTGTTCCAGTAACGCTGGATATCACACAAACCGATGCAGTCAAAAAATGGATAAGAGAGACTTTTTCAAAAATCAATCCACCTGATATTTTGATAAACAATGCAGGAGTTGGTTCTTTTGGAAAAATAGATGAAATGCCTGCTGAGGAATGGTATAATATGATAAATACCAACCTCAATGGACTGTACAACATCACTTCGGAAGTAGTAAAATTGATGAAACCAAAAGAAGGATTTTCACATATTGTGAACATCGGCTCTATTTTAGGAACTACGTCACGAGCGGAAGGTGCAGCATATTGCGCCACCAAATATGGAGTAGGTGGTTTTAGCGAAGCACTTTTTAAAGAGTTGAGAGGAGATAACATAAAAGTGAGTTGTTTGAATCCAGGATCCATTGATACCGGCTTTTTTAAGAGTTCAGGTATCGCCTCACATCGAAATATGTTGCAGGCAAAGGATATTGCAGCTACCTTGCTGCACGTTCTAAAAACACCAGACAATATGCTGATTAGCGAAATGACAATCCGGCCTTTGAATCCGAAAGCTCCGGAATGATTCATTTAAGGAATTTCAAAAGTGGACGAAAATGAGTTTTTTGAAAGGTTTATTGGGCATTTTCAAGAAGAAGGAAAAGCAAGAGGTTTTAGATGAAAAACCGGTTGATTTGCAAGATTGTCCATTTTGCTGGGGTTATCAGGAATTTGGATCTCAAACTCGAATCATTACAGAAGATAAACAGATAAACGTAAAGAATCATCAGGACAAGAATGTAAAGGTTGGGAAATTCATGGTGGAGCATGTGGATGGTTTTAAGAACAAAAAGAGAATAATGGAACGCTGCCCGAAGTGCGGCGGAAAAAGAATCAGATATACAGAAAATTCATAACAAGATATGGAAACCAAAAAACCGATAAAACGACCCCAAGCATTTATACCGCTTAGCCGACAGCATCATTTTGGATTGCTGTTTAGTTGGAAAATACGAAAGGGATTTAGCAAGAATATACCACCCGAAAGGATGATGAAATATGCAACCTGGTTTTATATTAACGAAATTAAACCTCATTTCAGCGATGAGGAAAAATTTCTTTTCCCCATTCTGGATCCTAACCATGAAATGATAGAACGAGCCCTGAAGGAGCATCGAAGAATAAAACGATTGTTTTTGGATACAGAAGATCCCGAAAGATCACTCCATAGGCTAGAGGAGGAGTTGGATGCCCATATCCGTTTTGAGGAGCGTATTTTATTTAACGAAATCCAGAAAGTGGCAACTCCAGAACAGTTAGCTATGGTTGAGGAAATACATACCGACAACGAACCAACTCCCGAATATTCAGATCCTTTCTGGGAGTAATGATACGAATAAAATTGAAATTTAAAAACAAATAAAATTTTTTAAAACAATTTCTGATAAAAATGTCATAATATGATTTAAATCATATATATTTAGAGTTCTAAATCGGACATTTGCATCGCATTAAGATAATAAATTCATTTAAAAATCAATATAATGACTACACTACAAGAAAGAACGGTAGCCGATGTGGTTACAGAAAACATAAAAGCCGCTCACGTCTTTAAAAAACACGGAATAGATTTCTGCTGTGGCGGAGGGATAAGCATAAAAAGAGCTTGTGAAAAGGCGAAAATTGACCCATCAATTCTAATGGATGAATTAAAAAACTTAGATTCTGCTCCAGATCGTGCATTTAATTACAATAGTTGGAAATTGGATTTCCTTGCAGACCATATTGTAAATGTACACCACCATTATGTAGAAGAAAGTAGTCCACTTTTGTTGCAATATTCTAAGAGAGTAAACCATGTTCACGGCGCGCATTATACAGAACTTGCCGAGATAGAAGAATTGGTTACCCGAGTGGTTCAAGCAATGGCCGGACACCAACGCAAGGAAGAATTGATTCTTTTCCCATTTATCAAAAAGCTAGTTAAGGCCGAAGCCGAAGGAACTGAAGTTCCAACAACCCATTTTGGTTCTGTGGAAAATCCAATTCATATGATGGAAGAGGAACACGAAGAAGCTGGCGATATTTTAAAACGAATTTCTGAACTAAGTGATGGTTACACACCTCCACAAGGAGCTTGCAACACCTATAGAGCGTTTTATGCCAAACTAGAAGAGTTTGAACAAGATTTGCATCAGCACATTCATTTGGAGAATAATATTCTATTCCCGAAAGCGCTGAAACTTGAAAAAACACTACAAACAAACTAAACCTTAATTCTATATATAATCCCCAAGTTTTTTTTCATAATTTGATTGGTTTTTTAGCAGTCCGGAAGAAGTACATATTTAATCGTACAAATCTGGACTGTTTTTTTAATTTTGACTAGTGATAAACCTTAAAAAACATATTGGCGTTGCTCTCTTCTATTTTCTGTTGGTAGCGTTAATGGGAATTTTGTTGCGTTTCTATGTTGTAACACCGCTTCCTTTCAATTATAAATTTCTTCTTCATGCCCATTCTCACACTGCATTATTGGGGTGGATTTATCTGGGATTGACAACTCTAATATATAAGGTTTTTCTTCAAGATACAGAAAAACCTATTCTCTACAAACGCATTTTTTACTTTACGAATATCTGTATTCTGGGAATGATCGTAACATTTCCTATTCAAGGTTACGCCTTGTTTTCCATCATTTTTTCCACTTTATTTCTCTTCGCATCCTATTGGTTCGCTTGGTTTGCTATGAAATATGTGCCACTACATTTCAAAAATCGTGCTTCATGGCGACTGATAAAAATGTCGCTCTGGTATTTGGTAATCTCCAGTATTGGTCCGTGGGCAATAGGAGGGGTAATGTCCACATTGGGTCCTACTTCAATTTGGTATAAAACCTCCATCTATTTTTACCTTCATTTCCAATATAATGGCTGGTTTATTTTAGCTCTTTTGGGGCTGTTGTTTTACTTTTTTGAGGAAAAGGGAATCCATTTTAATCCTCATAAATTGAAATCGGTCTTTTTTCTATTAAATTTCGGAATCATTTTTACGGTGTTTCTTTCAGCGCTCTGGTTTAAACCACCATTAATTTTTTATATTCTTGGCGGAATTGGGGCAGTGGCTCAAATTCTTGCTTTCCATGATCTTTACTGGACTCTGAAGGAACATTTCCTCACATTAAAAAAGGAGTTTGGAAATCAATCTTGGCTACTTTTAAAAATCGCAGGAGTTTTGATGGCAATAAAAATTGTGATGCAACTATTCTCAGCGCACCCGTATATGGCGCGATTGGCTTTTCAACTCAAAGACTTTGTGATTGGATATTTACACCTCGTTTTTCTCGGTATTGTAATCACAACTTTACTGGCTTTCTTGAAATATTTTAAACTTTTGCATTTGCCAAAAACCTTTGTGTCGATTTTTCTTTTAGCTTTTGCTACCACTGAAATCCTAATTTTCTATAAAGCTTTTGTCTTGTGGATGGGGCTTCCGTTCTTCGCAGATTACTATATTTATCTAGCCGTTCTTAGCTGTCTTTTCCCGCTGGCCGTAGGGATTTTATTCTATGTCAATGTAAAAGAATCATTCAATTCATCGAAACGACGTCTATCTAAATAGGTTGTCTATTCTTCTTTAAAAATGACAAAAATGATATTTGTCATTCAGTAATATCTTTTTTAATACCATATTTGCTCCAATATAACGAGTAAATCATTGTGTGGAATGACTGATTGTTTCCATTGTGGAGATTCTTGTTTTGATGTAGAAATTAAGCACGAGGAGAAATCTTTTTGTTGCCATGGCTGCAAAATGGTTTATGAAATCCTACACGAGAATGAACTCGAGTATTACTACGACCTGCAATCAACTCCTGGGATTTCTCCAAAAGAAATCGCTGGAAAATACAATTTTCTCGAAAATGAAGCTATCGTAGAAAAACTTCTCGAATTCAATGATGGCAAAACTCAAATCGTTTCCTTTCTAATCCCTTCCATCCATTGCAGTAGCTGTATTTGGATCCTTGAAAACCTGAACAAATTAAGTTCAGACGTTAAGTCTTCCCAAGTTAATTTTCCAGAAAAAACGGTTCGAATAACTTTTTCGGCTGCTGAAAACTCATTAAAAAACTTAGTGGTTCTTTTGAGTAAAATAGGTTATGAACCCTATATTTCCTTGGATGATTCTGAAAAGAAGAAAAAACATGTCGATCGAAGTCTAATTTATAAGCTCGGAATCGCAGGTTTTGCCTTCGGAAATGTGATGTTTCTTTCCCTTCCAGAATATTTTGTCGATTCAGATTTTTGGTTAGATCAGTTCAAACCATTTTTTAGGTGGTTGATGTTTGCGTTCTCACTTCCTGTGGTTTTCTATTCTGCAAGTGGTTATTTTACCTCAGCTTATAAGGGATTACGTTCAAAAATTTTAAATATTGATATTCCCATAGCTCTGGGGATTGCGGTACTTTTTATTAGAAGCACCATCGATATTGTCATGAATTGGGGCACTGGATTTTTTGACAGTCTCACAGGCTTGCTTTTTTTCCTATTACTCGGAAAGTTTTTTCAGCAAAAGACCTATTCTTACCTTTCATTTGAACGTGATTACAAATCGTACTTTCCTATTGCCGTAACTCGACTTTTTAAAGATGCTTCAGGAAAAATCACGGAAGAGCAAGCTGAGGTGTATACAGTAAAAACGGGAGATAGACTTCTTGTTCGAAACAATGAGATTCTTCCGGTTGACGCAATCCTGATAAAAGGAAATGCCCTGATTGACTACAGTTTTGTAACTGGAGAAGCAGAGCCGATAGCCAAAAAAAGTGGCGATAAACTTTTTGCTGGTGGAAAACAGCAAGCAGGAATTCTTGAAGTTGAGGCCCTAAAGCCGGTATCTCAAAGTTATCTTACCCAGCTTTGGAGTAACGATGTTTTTAGCAAAGAACGCTCTGGAGTTTTTGAATCTCTAACAGACGGTATAAGCAAACGTTTCACAATTAGTATTCTCACAATTGCTTTTTTATCTACTTTTTTCTGGTTGATTATAGATCCAACTAAGGCCTTTAATGTGTTTACTGCTGTGTTGATTGTTGCTTGTCCCTGTGCAATTGCACTTGCGGCACCTTTTACATTGGGCAATTTGCTGCGGATTTTCGGAAGGGAAAAATTGTACTTAAAAGAAGCCTCCGTAATTGAACAAATGGCAAAAATAGACACCATCGTTTTCGATAAAACGGGCACACTTACTACCAGCGAAAGGAACCTAATCACTTATGAAGGTTTGGAACTATCAGTAGAAGAAACACAATTACTTACTGGCACCTTGCGGGCATCCAACCATCCGTTAAGTAGAGCGCTTTATGATATTTTGGAAAAAAACAACATTCTAACCCCTGATCAATTCGAGGAAGAAGTAGGGAAGGGGATGTCTGCGAAATTCAAACAAAATTCTATAAAGATTGGGGCGTTTGATTTTGTGAATCATCAAAATCAGAATCATTCCGAATCATCTTTAGATGGAGACCAGAAAAATAAAACCGTCGTCCATATCAGCACAAACGAGGATTACAAAGGTTGCTATGTTTTCAATAATGAATACAGAGAAGGAGTTTCCGAAACTTTTGAAGCTTTGGCCTCTACAAAAAAATTGGTCGTGCTTTCTGGGGATAATGATGGCGAAAGAGCTCGGTTAGAAGAATTACTTCCTAAAGAAACCCAACTTTTTTTCGGACAAAAGCCTGAGGATAAGCTCAATTTTATAAAATCACTTCAGGAAAAAGGGAGAACTGTAATGATGGTAGGAGATGGTCTTAACGATGCAGGAGCATTGAAGCAAAGTGATGTTGGAATATCCATTTCAGAAAACACAAATGTATTTTCACCTGCCTGTGATGGAATTATGAACGCTTCAAGATTTCAGAATTTTGCCAATTATATTTCGGTTGCAGACCGCGGTGTGAGGATTATAAAATGGGCATTTTTATTTTCACTCTTTTATAACCTTATAGGTTTGAGTTTTGCAGTAACTGGCCATTTAAAGCCTGTAGTTGCAGCTATCTTAATGCCTTTGAGTTCTATAAGTATTGTTATTTTCACAACATTAGCAACTCAAAATGTTGGGAGGAAATTAAGAATGGTTATAAATAGGCAAAATTGACAAATATCATATTGGTAATACAAATACAATGATATTTTTGAACCCTAAAACTAAGCGATGAATATTATTTACATGCTTTTGGCCATAAGTGTTTTTGTAGCGATCGTGTTTTTCGTGGCTTTTATCTATTCTGTAAAGAGTGGACAATATGATGATACCTATACACCTTCCGTTCGCATGTTATTTGAAGATGAGCTTGTAAAAGAAGCTACACCGAAAAAAAATGAAATATTCAATCAAACCATAAAAGAGAATAAAGAATAAATCAACCATCACTATGCAAACAGAACAATTTTATTATGACAACAAGATTGTCAAGCAGTTCATCAACGCTACTTTATTTTGGGGACTTATTGGAATGAGCATAGGCTTGCTTTTGGCACTTATGTTTTTATTCCCGAATATGACCGATGGCATTTCGTGGCTTAGTTTCGGGCGTTTGCGTCCATTACACACCAATGCGGTAATTTTTGCTTTTGTGGGTAATGCCATTTTTGCAGGGGTTTATTATTCCACCCAACGTTTATTAAAAGCTAGAATGTGGAGCGATTTCCTTAGTAAACTTAATTTTTGGGGATGGCAGGCAATTATTGTTGCTGCAGCAATTACACTTCCCTTGGGTTATACTTCAACAAAAGAGTATGCCGAGCTTGAATGGCCAATAGATATAGCCATTGCCATAATTTGGGTAGCTTTCGGTATCAATCTTATCATGACAATGGTAAAGAGGCGACAACGCCATCTTTATGTCGCTCTTTGGTTCTATTTGGCAACTTTTGTTACTGTAGCGGTCTTGCATATTGTGAACAGTATGGCAATTCCAGTAAGTGCCTTTAAAAGTTATTCGGCCTATGCTGGAGTTCAGGATGCGCTAGTGCAATGGTGGTATGGCCATAACGCTGTGGCATTTTTTCTTACAACCCCGTTTCTTGGGTTAATGTATTATTTTGTTCCAAAGGCGGCCAATAGACCAGTGTATTCTTATCGTTTATCTATTGTTCACTTCTGGTCTTTGATTTTTATCTATATATGGGCTGGACCACACCACTTGTTGTACACCGCTCTTCCGGAATGGGCGCAAAACCTCGGAGTTGCGTTTTCTGTAATGCTATTGGCACCTTCTTGGGGAGGGATGATAAACGGACTTTTAACGCTTCGTGGTGCTTGGGATAAGGTTCGTGTAGATCCAGTATTGAAATTTATGGTAGTGGCAATTACTGGATATGGAATGGCGACTTTTGAAGGTCCTTTGCTTTCCCTGAAAAATGTGAATGCCATTGCCCACTTTAGCGATTGGATTATTGCTCACGTTCACGTTGGAGCACTCGCTTGGAACGGTTTCCTTACTTTTGGGATGATTTATTGGTTAGTGCCAAGACTTTTTAAAACAAAATTATATTCCATTAAACTGGCCAATGCGCATTTTTGGATAGGCACTTTAGGAATACTAATGTACGCTTTGCCTATGTATGTGGCAGGTTTTATGCAGTCCTCAATGTGGAATCAATTTGACGTTGATGGTTCTTTAAAATATCCAAACTTCCTTGAAACGGTAATCCAGATTACACCGATGTACTGGATGCGAGCCATTGGGGGGTCCTTATACATTGTAGGAGCATTTATTGCGCTATATAACATTATAATGACTACTCGTAAGGGAAGTAAAGTAACCGATGAACTTGCTGAAGCTGCACCACTTACTCCAGTAACAAAAAAGCAAACTGCTGGCGAGGGATACCACACTTGGTTGGAAAGACGTCCTGTTAAATTGACTATTTATGCCACAATCGCAATTCTTATTGGTGGAGCGGTTCAGATTATCCCATCCTTGATGGTGGACGACTACGTACCGCGAATTGCTAGTGTAAAACCATACACTCCGTTAGAATTGGAAGGTCGAGATATTTACATTCGTGAAGGTTGTGTTTCGTGTCACTCTCAAATGATTCGACCATTTAGGAGTGAAGTGTTGCGATATGGAGAATATTCCAAGTCGGGAGAATATGTGTACGACCATCCTTTTTTATGGGGAAGTAAACGTACTGGGCCAGACCTTCACCGTGTAGGTGGAAAATATTCTGACAACTGGCACCTGAATCATATGTACGACCCCCAGAGCACTTCTTCTGGATCCATCATGCCAGCTTATAAATGGTTGATCACAGATCCGTTGGACAAGAGCATGACAGAACGAAAAATGCGAGCTCTGGTTGCTTTGGGTGTGCCTTATTCAGAGGAAGAAATCGCTAATGCCCAGCAGCAAATGAACGAACAAGGATCTAAAATACAACAAAACCTGTACAGCGATCCTGATTTTGAAACGAGCTATGAAGCCGACAAGAAATATGCAATGGAAAACAACGAAGATTTTGTCGAGATGAAAGATCGCGAAATAGTCGCAGTAATAGCTTATTTACAACGCTTAGGAACGGATATTAAAATGGAAAACGCTGAAAACACTTCAGCCCAAAACGAATAGTTATGCTAAAGTTTATAAAAGGAAATCTAGAAAACATCGATAATGTGCAAATCTATCCATTGATTTCGCTGATGATATTTTTTATCTTCTTTGCCGTACTTCTCTTTTGGGTGGTAACAGCAAAAAAGGAGCATATAGAGGAAGTGAGTAATATTCCACTTGAAAATAACAACCAAAACGAAGAAGAGCTATGAAAAACGTAGTATCATTTTTAAGGGTCACCATTTTTATGGTTTTCGCCATCTTTATTATGGAATACATCACTGATTCCGGGGACCAATGGGCAATTTTGAAATATCCCATTATCTGGGTAGTGTTGGGAATACTCCTGTTTTTGGCCATCGTTTTTGAGGTGGTTGCTGCGGCACTTCAGCGAGTGCTTTTTTCAACTCTTAGCCCTGAAGCAAAAGCAAGGTTTACCTTTGAGGAAAAGAGGAGAGAAGAGGCCATATATGGTTGGTTTAAAAGAGCTTACTTGAAATCGCTAGGAACCGAACCACTGGAGCGTGAACAAGAAATCGTTTTAGACCATAGCTATGATGGTATTCGCGAATTAGACAACAATTTACCGCCATGGTGGGTATATATGTTTTATGCTTCCATAATTTTCGCGGTTGTGTATTTGTTGCGCTATGAGGTTTTTGATGGTACTAATCAACGAGACGAATATGAAATTGAAGTGGCTCAGGCAAAGGCAGATTTTGAGGAATACAAGAAAAACAATAAAGACATGGTTGATGCAACCACTGTTGAGTTACTTACCGATGCGAAAGATATCGCTGCTGGTAAAGCCATTTATTCCGATAATTGTATTGCATGTCATAAAGATGACGGCGGTGGCGGTATAGGTCCAAACCTAACTGATGAGTATTGGATATTGGGCGGAGGCATCAAGGAGGTTTATCACACCATTAGCGAAGGTGGACGATCTGGAAAGGGAATGATCCCTTGGAAAACAGACTTAAAACCATTTGAAATAGCCCAAGTCGCGAGCTATGTGATTAGTTTGGGTGGAACCACTCCAGCTGAACCTAAAGCTCCCGAGGGAGATGTTTGGACAACAGCGGAATAATTTCAAAAAAATTTATATTTAGATTCTTTTAAAAGGATTGAGATTTTTAGATAACAAACTAAAATACCCAAATTTTGGATACTCCAGAGAACGAAAGGTTTAGAGATAGTATAGGCACCATAAATGAAGAGGGGAAAAGGGCATGGATATTTCCTAAAAAACCTTCTGGAAAGTTATATACCTATAGAAAATATGTCAGCTACGGTTTGCTGGCATTTTTCTTTATTGCTCCATTTGTCAAAATTAATGGTAATCAGTTCCTATTGTTCAATGTTTTGGAACGCCGTTTCAATATTTTAGGATACCCTTTTTGGCCTCAAGATTTTTACATTTTTGTAATAATGATGATTATTGGGGTCGTTTTTATCATCTTTTTCACGGCAGCTTTTGGACGGATTTTTTGTGGGTGGATATGCCCGCAAACCATTTTTATGGAAATGGTTTTTCGCCGCATTGAATATTGGATTGACGGCGATCGAGGAGCACAGATACGATTAGACAAACAAGCTTGGAATGCAGAGAAAATTAAAAAACGGGGTTTAAAATGGTTCATATTTCTACTTATTTCCTTTTTAGTAGCAAATATCTTTTTGGCCTATCTTATTGGTAGCGACCGCTTGTTGCGCTATATAATTGAAGGTCCCATGGATCATCTCAGTACTCTTTTTTCACTTTTTATTTTCACGGGAGTCTTCTATTTTATCTTCGCGTGGTTTCGGGAGCAAGTTTGTATTATCGCTTGTCCTTATGGGAGGTTACAAAGTGTGATGTTGGATAATAAATCTATTGTCGTAGCTTATGACTACAAGCGAGGTGAAAAGGAAAAGGGGAGGGCCAAATTTAAGAAAAATGAAGATCGAGAGGCTTCTGGGAAAGGAGACTGTATAGACTGTTTTCAATGCGTTCACGTCTGCCCAACGGGTATTGACATTCGCAACGGCACCCAGTTGGAATGTGTGAATTGTACTGCCTGTATTGATGCCTGTGATATTATGATGGATGCCGTCGATTTGCCAAGAGGCTTGATTCGCTATGCAAGTGAAGAAAACATCGAAAAGAAAGCAAAGTTTAAGTTCACACCTAGATTGAAAGGTTATACTGCCGTCTTAGTTATATTGATCGGAGTGCTTGTTGGTTTGTTGTTTTTGCGAAGTGATGTGGAAGCGAATGTACTTCGCCTTCCGGGTCAGCTTTATGAACATAAGGACAACAATATTATCAGCAACGTGTTTACTTACAAGCTTCTGAACAAAACTAATTCAGAAAAACGCAACATAACCTTTAAGCTAAAATCTCCCAAAGGAACCATTCATACAGTAAAACAAGGGGAAATAATCGTTCCTGCACAAGGTTTGGTAGAAGGCACTTTGTTTATTGAAATTAACGCATCAGCATTAAGTGGCGATAAAAATAAGGCAGTAATAGAGGTTTACACTGATGGCCAACTTCTTGAAACCACAAGCGCGAACTTTTTGGGACCTAGAAGTTATAAATAGTCCCCCTGACCCCCGAAGGGGAAAACGAGTTTAATTAAAAAGACGTGAGGTTTGATGCTGGATGACAGAAGAATACAAAACGAGTTAGTTGGCCAAAGTATTCTCACAGACCTTCTGCAAGGCGGTGTGCTGAGCTTGTCGAAGTGTTTTGTCACCGGCAACCTTGTAGGGAAATATAAAATAGTGAACATAAATTAAAAGATACCCGCCTGCGCGGGCATAAATATGAAAATTAACTGGGGTACGGGATTAGTAATTGGGATGGTTCTTTTTATTGGGTTTATTATGTATTTCGTCATACAAATAAGCACAAATAAGAAATATGATTTCGATTTGGTAACTGAAGATTATTACGGTAAGGAATTGGTTTATCAAAAAGAATTGGATGCTTTAGAAAACAGCAATTCTTTAGAGGAAGATGTAAAAGGGAAACGAACCGACGAAGGGTGGGAAATTACCTTTCCAAAGAATCTTGATTACTCCCAAATCACAGGAACTGTTTTGCTATACAGACCTTCCAGCAAAAAATTGGATTTCCAATTGCCTTTGGAATTAACTGGCCCAGTTTTATTGATTCCTGATGACAAAATGATAGGAGGAAAGTGGAATACCATTGTAACCTGGAGTTATAAAGGAATCGACTATCTCTTTAAAGATGAGATTTTTTATTAAGTCAAAATGTTAAGGGTATAAGAGTGAAACTTAAAATTATTAAAAGGAAGGGTTTTGTTCGCCGATTCCTACACACAGAATGCTAGAAAATGTTATTGACCGCGCTCATATTTGGATTACTCGGAAGCTTCCACTGCGTTGGGATGTGCGGACCTATTGCATTCCTTTTGCCCGTTGACCACAACAATAACCTACGAAAAACAGGACAAATATTTCTCTATCATTTTGGTCGAATCCTGTCCTACAGCATTTTGGGATTGGTCTTTGGTTTGGTTGGCACTAGCCTTAATCTTTTTGGAATGCAACAACAACTGTCGATCTTTATTGGGCTTTTGATGTTGCTTGTAATTTTTATTCCACAAAAAACCTTCAATAAATACAATTTCTCAAAACCAGTATTTAGAATTATCTCTAAAGTGAAAAGTGCTTTGGGAAAGGAACTGAAAAAGAAAACTCCAGATACATTCTTGACCATTGGTTTTTTAAATGGTTTTTTACCTTGTGGGTTGGTTTATATGGCCATTCTTGGTGCTATTGCTTCTGGCAATGCCTTACAAGGAAGCCTATATATGGCGATGTTTGGATTGGGAACAATTCCATTAATGACCACGGCAATCTATTTAGGCAACTTTTTAAACGTTCAAGTTCGGCAGCGAATTCGTCGGGCGATTCCAGTATTTGTGGTAGTTATTGGTTGTCTTTTTATTTTAAGAGGACTCGGACTCGGCATTCCGTATGTTTCGCCAAAACCAATGACAGAAACTGTTGACAGTAATTTTGAATGCGCTCCCACAATTTTAGACAAACAATCAAATTATAAAATATAAAACTCTTTACACTATGATAAACTTAGCAATTCCGCTCGCAAATTGGGGCATGGGTACCTTTCTCATCATCATCTTCGCACTTGTGTGTATTGTATTAACCATTATTGTCTTAGCTTTTATTTTCGGCGGTAAGAAAAAAGAAAACGAGGATAAGCCTTTTCCTGAAAAGGAAAATCACTCGGAATAAATTAAGGATTTGCAGGTTTCTTTAATTCTGTGGATCTCTTCGGAATACTTCTACCAAATTAAATATAAGGATACAAAACCCAACCCAAATTAATCCGGCAATATATCCACCTGCTATGTCTGTGGGATAGTGGACACCTAAATAGATTCGGCTGATGCCAATGCTTAAAATTAGGAAAACCAGAAACAGTACTATCCCACTTTTTAAAAATACATTGATATTGAAGGTGAAAACCAAATAGATTATAAACCCATAAAACGCCATTGCACTCATGGCGTGTCCGCTGGGATAGCTCAAGGTTTCTACCGAAACTAGATGTTCAATATCGGGTCTTGCTCGGTCAAAGAACCGTTTTAATGCCAAATTGGATAAAGAAGCCAATAACAGCACAAATACTGTTTGAATTACTGGTTTCCACTGCTTATAGACCACGACAGTGATAAAAGCGGAAAGCCCAATAGTGACAAGATACCCATATAAATCGCCAACGTGGGTGACGAATATAAAATACTTAGTGAGCGCAGGGTTGCGAAAGGAAAAGATATATTGTGATATTGCTTGATCGTATTGCGGAAGGTCTTCCGTAAGCTCGTCGGTGAGTTCAATAAAAGCGTTAATACCCCCAATTACTACAATTAGGGCAATAACAACGGTAATTATGTAAGGCAGTTTACTGTTGTACTGATGAAAGTTGTATATTAAAAATGCCTTTATTTTTTTTATTAATGCGTAGAGTGATTTTCTCATCTGCGGGAGAGGATGATTTTTAAATTATTTCATAAATATAGGTTTATTTGGGGAATGAGTAAGGTAATGGGGCATAAGTGGGTGCCATAGGGAGATATTTTACATATTAAGCAAGGGAGTGTTCATTAAAGTGTGTCATCGGTTAAAAATCTGTTTTCAAAATAATCTACAAGGTCTCTTCTAACGGATGT
>JBLWTS010000058.1:0-21638 GCA_048270045.1 Aequorivita sp. | reverse complement strand
GAACAATGTTTCTGGTTTTTCAACTGCAATTGAAGCCGATGGGGACAATGGAAATCCTACTATTACTAACTTAACGGCAATTAATACAGGAAGTCCAGGAAATGGGATAGCCCTTCAGTTTAAAAAACAATCCGGAGCGACGTTTCCAAATATTTTACTATCGGACTATGGCACCAATGTAGATATGAAAGACGGTGGGCCATTGGGTAATATTATTGTCGATGGAGTTCCTTTAACAAGTCCGGAAGATGAAGTTTTCAATGGTACTGCGGTAGATATTTCAGGCTGGAATTGGATTAGCAAATAAACTTTGTTTATTAATATCTACCAATACAAAGGGCCTCTTGATGTCAAAAGGCCCTTAAATATGATGTTTGTGGGAGTATGGATTTTTGGAAATCACACAATGGCATCAAAGTATGTGGTATATTATTCTAAAACCATAAGACTTAATGATTAGGTAACACACAATGGTATTTAATATTGGAAGTTTGCATCAGTTTTATTAAAGAAAAAAATGGAGAATCTATATTTATTAATGATTGTGGCCCTTGTGGCTCTGGCAATAGCAGATTTGGTAGTTGGTGTCAGCAACGATGCGGTAAATTTTCTCAATTCCGCTATTGGTTCCAAAGCAATCCCCTTTAAGGGAATTTTAATAATTGCCAGTTTGGGAATCTTCATCGGCGCAATTTTTTCCAGCGGAATGATGGAGGTGGCGCGTAAAGGAATATTCGTTCCGGGCGAGTTTTACTTTGACGAGATTATGATCATTTTTATGGCAGTGATGATAACCGATATCCTCCTGTTGGATTTTTTCAATACTATTGGTCTGCCTACCTCAACAACAGTTTCCATTGTATTTGAGCTTTTGGGTGCTGCGGTTATTATGGCATTAATTAAAATAAGCCATAGTGAGACAGAAACGATTTCAGCGCTTTCAAAATATATCAATACAGAAAAGGCAGTTGAGATTATAACGGGAATCCTCTTGTCCGTAATTATAGCGTTTACCGTTGGGGCCATTGTTCAATATATCTCCCGGCTGGTTTTCACTTTTCACATAGAACAAAAGATGAAATATTTCGGAGCTATATTTGGTGGGGTGGCCTTGACAGCCATAAGTTATTTCATTTTTATGAAAGGACTGAAGGGCACCCCTTTTTATGGGGGATTTAAGGAATTTGTTGAAGGTGATACTTGGTTGATAATTGGGATAATTTTGGTGTTATACACCATTTTTTCTCAGCTTTTTATGGTAATATTCAAAAAGAGTATTCTGATAATAGTGATAGCCGTGGGAACATTCAGTCTTGCCCTGGCCTTTGCGGGGAACGATTTGGTAAACTTTATCGGTGTACCTATGGCCGCCTACCACAGTTATATCGATTGGTCCGGTTCGGGAATAAATGCTTCAGAATATAGTATGGGCAGTCTTGCGGAGGCTGTGCCGACAGAACCTTTCCTACTATTTGTTGCGGGGGGTGTAATGGTGCTTACTTTGTGGTTTTCAAAAAAAGCCCGAACCGTTTCGGATACTGAGATAGATCTGGCCCGTCAAGGGGAAGGACACGAAAAATTCAATCCGAATATGCTTTCGCGGTTTTTGGTAAAAGGAACAACCCAAATCTCCTTATATTTTAACAATATAATTCCAAAACGTCTGCAACAAAATATAGATCGCCGTTTTGAGAAACAGATTATCAACCTTCCCAAACATAAAACATACGAACTTCCCGCCTTTGATATGGTAAGGGCTTCCATAAACTTGGTGGTTGCGGGAATATTGATCGCCACGGCTACCACTATGAAACTGCCGCTTTCAACCACTTATGTCACCTTTATGGTGGCTATGGGTACTTCATTGGCGGATAGGGCCTGGGGTCGGGAAAGTGCCGTTTACCGTGTGGCAGGGGTGCTGAACGTAATTGGAGGCTGGTTTTTTACGGCCTTTGTAGCATTTGTCGCTGCCGGGACACTTACCTATCTTATCTATATTGGAAAGGCCACTATGATAGCCGTGCTGTTGTTGTTGGCAATTCTTTTATTGACCCGGAATTATATTTCACATAAAAAAAGTGTCAAACTAAAATTGGATAAAAGTGGTTTAAAGAAAAATGAAAGCCAGACAGTTCAGGAAATTATCCAAGAGAGCGCAGAAAACATAAGCAACGTGGTTTCGCGTTCAAATAAAATTTATACCAGTATGCTTCGGGGATTGGCCAAGCAGGACACCAAAGAGCTAAAAAAGAGCAAAAATGGCGTGAAAAAGCTCAATGATGAGGTGGAGGAGCTTAGGGACAACTTATTCTATTTCATTAAAAATCTTGAGGAAAAAAGCGTTAGGGGCAGTAACTTCTATATCATTATTCTGGGATATTTGACCGATGTGGTTCAAAGCTTGGAATACATTTCAAAAGTGAGTTACAAGCACGTTAACAACAACCACAAGGGACTTCGTTTTAATCAAATAAAGGATCTGCAGGAAATAGATCGCCACCTGGATGAACTTTTGAATGAGATTGCGGATATTTTCCAAAAAAGAG
Source organism: Aequorivita sp. (assembly GCA_048270045.1). Taxonomy (GTDB): domain Bacteria; phylum Bacteroidota; class Bacteroidia; order Flavobacteriales; family Flavobacteriaceae; genus Aequorivita. Next base: position 19,092 of record JBLWTS010000058.1, on the reverse strand, counting down.
AATTTCACCGGATTGGAAAAGTGTTGGAGAACAGAGATGCGATATTCAACAGTCTTTCCCAAAAGATTGAAAAGCAGATCGCCCGTACCCGGACAGAAGAGTCCAGCCCGAAAAACACCACGCTTTATTTCAGTTTATTGCTGGAAACCAAGGATCTGGTAACCGCCTTGATGAAATTGATGGAGGAATATCATTATAGCTATAAGAAAAATTAATGCGGTTGACAGTTGACATTTCTCTAGGTAACATACGCATATTGTTGACAATGATGGTGCAACGCCTTGGTCTATTGTCGCTAAAATATTCCCAATTTAGGAAGATGGGTTTTTTATTGGGGATCCTTAATTTCAAAAAGTAAAGATTGACAATTTAATGATATTGTTATGAATATATTAATAGTGGAAGACGATCGGGATATATGTGAAATCCTTGAGTTCAATCTTTCAAATGAAGGTTTTGGGGTAGAGTGCGTTTATTCTGCCGAAGAAGGATTAAAAATACTCTCTGCGGACCATTCCCTGATCCTGCTCGACGTAATGATGGGTGGGATGTCTGGTTATAAGATGGCGGAAAAGCTGCGAAAAGAAGAAAATACAACGCCCATAATATTCCTGACCGCTAAAGATAGCGAAAACGATATGTTGACGGGTTTCTCTGTGGGTGGCGATGATTATATTTCCAAACCGTTTTCCATAAAAGAAGTTATTGCCCGCGTTAAAGCTGTTGGCAAAAGGCAAGGATATACCACAATTGATGAAACCAGGGAAACCGTCCTTGGAAATCTTACTATTTCGCATAATCTCAAGGAGTTGACCATAAAAGACGAAAAAGTGCCTTTGACCAAGACGGAGTTTGAGATTTTGGCACTCCTTGCCCAACATCCAGATAGGGTTTTTTCACGTGACAAAATAATAAGCTCCATTTGGGAAGGAACAACCTTTATCACTGATCGAACGGTCGATGTCCACATTACCCGACTTCGGAAGAAAATGGGTGATTATGGACAGGCTATCACAAACCGTTCGGGTTATGGATACCGATTTGACCTCTCTAAAACCTAAGCGGATGAACTTAAGCTACAAACAGAAGTTATTTTTATATTTCTGTGTTATTTTTTCGCTGTTTACTATTGGAATAATTGTTTTTGCACGGTCACAGGAACGAAAATTTCGTACGGAAGCCCTTGAAGAGAAGTTGGACGGATATACCGAAATCACTAATATCGGATTGTCCAAAGGTCAGGATATGGATAGCTTAGTTGCCCTATTTCCTGAGCATATTCGTCTTACATTGATTGATGGCCACGGTGTTGTTCAATATGATAACGCTATAAGAGATCTATCCACACTTGAAAATCATTCCCACCGCCCCGAAATAGTGGAAGCAAAAGCCTACGGGAGGGGTGTGAACATTCGAACGTCCTCATCAAATAACCTGGAATATCTTTATTATGCAAAGCAGTTTAACGACTCCTTTTTACGGGTTGCCCTCCCTTACGATATTCGGGTACAACAATTTTTGAAATCGGACAATTTATTTCTGTACTATATTATCGCACTATTTCTGGTAATGTTGATTCTGATAAACTTTGTTGCCACAAGATTTGGAAGTACCATAAAGCAACTAAGGGATTTTGTAATCTCTTCGGATGAAAAAACAAATACGGTTACCGCAAAATTTCCCAAGGATGAATTTGGAGAGATAAGTGAAAGAATCGCAGATAATTACACCCAACTCAAAGCCAATAAGAAAAGGATTGCCCAAGAACGGGAAAAACTGCTGCAACACGTTCACAGTTCCGAGGAAGGGATTTGCTTCTTTACCGCAGGCAAAGTAGTGGAGTTTTACAATGGGCTGTTTATTCAATACCTTAACTTAATAGCTGAAAATGGGAATGCTGATCCGGCAACCATATTTTCTGATCCAGGTTTTGACGGACTCAATATATTTTTGGCTTCCCCAGAGCGGGAAAGTTATTTTGAAACCCATATTGAAAAACACAGTAAGCATTTTTCCCTTAGAGCCAATATATTTGAGGACCAAAGCTTTGAAATAATCCTAAACGACATAACCAAACAACGTAAAACCCAGTTATTAAAACAGGAAATGACCGGCAATATCGCTCACGAATTGCGCACGCCCGTCACCAGTATTCGCGGCTATCTTGAAACGGTTTTGGAGAAACCACTGGATGCGGAAAAAAAGCAACAGTTTTTGACAAAGGCATATAACCAAGTCCTTGCGTTATCGGAGCTTATCCAAGATATGGGATTGATTACCAGAATTGAAGAAGCACCAAGTTCATTTTCATTTGAAGCAGTAAGCTTGTCCAAAGTGTTGCAAGGTTTAAAAAATGATCTCGCCACCTCTTTGGAGGAAAAGGGGATAGAGATGAGTTGGGATATTCCAGAAAAAGTAATAGTTAAGTCAAACAACAATTTGCTTTACTCAATTTTCCGCAACCTAACCGATAACGTCATCCGTTATGCTGGAAATAATGTAAAAATTGCTATAAATCAATATAGCGAGGATGAAAATTTTTACTATTTCTTGTATTCTGATACAGGAAGAGGGATTTCAGATGAAACCCATTTTAATCGTCTATTTGAACGTTTTTATAGAATTAACGAAGGCCGTACCCGGGATTCTGGAGGGTCGGGGTTGGGACTGTCAATAGTAAAGAATGCGCTTCTTCTGCATAAAGGCACTATAACGGTTAAAAATAGGCAGGGTGGAGGATTGGAGTTTTTGATTAAATTGCCGAAACACTAGAGGAGAGTTTTGAATGGGAGTACTGTAAGGGCAAGTGTTCAAGCTATGAGTTCAGACTTGTAAATCGTTATCTAGTTTTTGATTTGTTGGCACAAATCTGTTGCAACAGTTTGTTAAACGATAAAGGCTAGAGGGATTTGTACGTTCACACATTTTGATTTTTTCAATAGCGTAATCATTTTACAGAAAAACAAAATACCTGTTATTGGTTTCTACCCCGAATAATTCGCAGCGAAAGACCGATAAAGAAATATTTTATCTGCAATCGATGCAAAAGCATAATCTCATAAAGACATTTTTATTTTTAGACATATTCAGTTATTGTTTTTGTATAATCATATTTTCTGCTTCAATGCGAAGAAATATGGAAATGCTTTATGCGATTCTAAGATAATCATTAAAATCTCCCGAAATGTTCGGTACACCCCGAAGTAAATTTGAGACATCCTCCTTCGGCGGACAGGTCCTCCTTCGGCGGACAGGCTCAGGCCACTTTGATTCGTCCGTTCGGCACGCTTTTCTAATCTCTGACAAGCTTTGATTAGCACTTAGAAACCTTAAGATCCTTGGTAATTTAACTTTAGGAGATTAGGATTGCTTTATGTAGCTTATTAAACACAAAATTCTTATTTTAGTTGTAAATAAGCATCATTATGAATTCAAGAAAAGCGACAGTTCTCCCAAAATATCAAAAGGTTTTTAATCAAATAGGAGAAAATATAAAGCTGGCCCGTAAAAGAAGGAAACTCACCGCCGAACTGGTTTCAGAACGAGCAGGGATTCACAGAACAACATTGTACCGTATCGAGAAAGGAGATCCAACTGTGGCTATAGGATTGTATTTTAATGTGTTTAGAGTGCTGAATCTTCAGGATGATTTTTTAAAATTGGCAGTAGATGATGTGTTTGGCAGGAAGCTTCAAGATCTTGATTTGTTATAAAAGCTATGGCGGGAGTTAAGTTTGATAATTTAGTACCTGCACATTGGGAAGCACTTAAGCGCGTTTGTTAGAAAGAATTCTTTCGGCTCCATTTTACCATGGTTATGGGAGAAATTGTTCCTCGCCTCCTATAAAATAAGCAGAAACACAAAGCATATTCAATCCATTTAAAAAATTGAAAATTACATATTCAACGAAAATTAAAACCATCGAAATAACTAATGAATTCAATAACCCAATTACCCTTTCCAATTTGTTAAAACATTCCCAAGATAAATCTTATATTTGAGCGATTTGGTACAACCCTTCCAGAATGAGGAATCCCGTAAAAGAAAGAAGATTGTAATAAATTATATTTGAAGATTAATTAACCACCAAGTATGAAGCCAAACCAAAACCCCGAACAAATAGCGCGAGACAAAATCGATGCAATGTTGCTTATAGCAGGGTGGGTTATACAATCCAAAGATAAGATTAATCTTGCCGCTAATAGAGGAGTGGCAATCGGGGAATACCAAACAGATGTGGGCCCGGTAGATTATGCCTTGTTTGTCGATAGAAAGCCTGTAGGTGTTATTGAGGCCAAAAGAGAAGATGAAGGTTATAGACTAACCGTAGTTGAAGAACAATCTAGTGACTACGCGAAAGCGAAGTTGAAATATCTCAATAACGACCCATTGCCTTTTGTATATGAAAGCACAGGTACAATAACCCGCTTTACCGATTACAGAGATCCGAAGCCAAGAGGAAGAAATGTTTTTAGCTTCCACAGACCCGAAACGATGGCTGCTTGGCTTAAAAAGGATAAAAGCCTTAGGACAAGACTTCAAGAATTTCCACCATTAAATAAAGAAGGATTACGCCCCGCCCAAATAAAGGCAGTTGAAAATTTAGAGACTTCTTTTAGAAATAATCGCCCCAAAGCCTTAATACAAATGGCAACAGGGGCGGGGAAAACCTTTACAGCTGCAACTTTTGTTTATAGATTGTTGAAGTTTGCAGATGCCAAACGGATACTTTTTTTAGTTGATACCAAAAACCTCGGAGAACAGGCAGAACAGGAATTTATGAAATTCCAGCCTAACGATGACAACCGTAAGTTTACAGAACTTTATAACGTTCAGCGACTTAATTCCAGTTATATAGCCTCAGATAGCCAAGTTTGTATTTCTACCATCCAGCGATTGTATTCTATTTTAAAAGGGGAGGAGTTGGACGAAAGTGCAGAAATGGAGAACCCAAACGAGTCTTCTTGGATGCAGGATCAGTTAAACAAAAAAGAACCACTGCCCGTAATATATAATGAAAGAATACCTATCGAGCAATTCGACTTTATTATTATAGACGAATGCCATCGCTCTATTTACAATCTGTGGAAACAAGTGCTGGACTATTTTGATGGTTTCCTTATAGGGCTAACGGCAACTCCAGACAAACGCACCTTTGGTTTCTTTAATGAGAATGTGGTAAGTGAATACACCTATGAAGAATCGGTTGCCGATGGCGTGAACGTGCCTTATGATGTTTATACCATTGAAACCGATATTTCGAGTAAGGGCGGCGAGCTAAAAGCAAAAGAATATGTTGATAAACGCAAAAAGCTTACCCGTAAAAAAAGATGGGAGCAGTTAGATGAAGATTACACCTACACCGCCAACAAACTTGATAAAGATGTGGTAAACCCAAGCCAGATCAGAAATATTATTAAAGCCTACAAAGATGCCCTGCGAAAGGAAATTTACCCAAACCGCTTTGATGCAAACGGCGAATACGAAGTGCCCAAAACATTAGTCTTTGCAAAAACCGACAGCCACGCAGACGACATTATCAAAATAATTAGGGAGGAGTTCAACGAAGGCAACGATTTCTGTAAGAAGGTAACTTACAAGATTGAAGAAGATCCTAAATCAGTACTCAATCGTTTTCGCAATTCCTATTACCCAAGGATAGCCGTAACGGTAGATATGATTGCCACAGGTACCGATGTAAAACCATTGGAAGTACTGCTCTTTATGCGCGATGTAAAAAGCATCAACTATTTTGAGCAGATGAAAGGGCGTGGTACGCGAACCATCAACAGCAACGACTTAAAGCTTGTTTCCCGTACAGCTGATAGCAAAACCCACTTTGTAATTGTTGATGCCGTGGGAGCTATAAAATCCAAAAAGACTGATAGCCGGCCCTTGGAACGAAAGCGTTCTGTGCCTTTAAAAGATTTATTGGGCGCTATAACAATGGGAGTGGTAGAAGAAGACTTGTTCCTTTCCCTAGCCAACCGATTGATACGTTTGGAAAAGCAGATTACTGAAAGCGAAAAGGAAAAAGTATTGGAATATAGTGAGGGTAAGAACTTGAAACAAATGACCAAAGAGTTATTGGATGTTTTTAACCCTGACGTCATAGAGACCACTGCACGTGAATTGAAGGAAAAGGAGAACTTGCCGAGTATGGAAATTGCACTTGAAAAAGCCAAAGACCAATTGTCGCAGATTGCAAGCAAAACCTTTAATGGCGAACTCAATGAATATCTGGATAACGTACGCAAAATACACGAACAGATAATAGACCATATCAATATCGACACAGTTACCAAAAGCGAATGGGACACTACTTCAGTAGATAAAGCCAAGGAAACCGTAAAGGATTTTACTGAATATCTGGAAACCCATAAAGACGAGATAAAAGCCCTCAGCATTTTCTATAACCAACCCTACAACCGCAGGGAGATTACCTTTAAAATGATAAAAGTGGTATTGGAAAAGCTGAAAATGGACAAGCCCACCTTGGCACCGGATAATGTCTGGTATGCCTATGCAGCTTTGGAAGAGGTGAAAAGCCAAAAGCCCGAAAGTGAGCTTACCGCTCTAGTTTCCCTAATTCGTCGTGCTTGTGGCATCGATAATAACGTTACCGCGTTTGATAAAAAGATAGACGAAAACTTTAACAAATGGATTTTCAAGCAGCACACAGGCCAGCACAATCGCTTTACATCAGAACAAATAGATTGGCTTCGAATGCTGAAAGACCATATTGTAAGCAGTTTCCATATAGAAGTGGAAGATTTGGATTATACGCCTTTTGATGCCCACGGCGGACGTGGCAAAATGTGGCAACTGTTTGGGGAGGAAATGGATGATATTATAAAGGAATTGAATACGGAATTGGTTGCATAAAATATTAAACTATGGAATATAAAAGAATTACAATCCATCAAATAAAAAAGAAGCAAGGAGTAGTTTATACCCAATTAATACCGTCTGATTCACTCATACAGATTGACGAAAACGTTGAGAATCTTATTGAGAAACTAAATAAATCTTTTAGTAAAGAAGAAAAGGTCATACGCACCGAGTTTCTTGAGGAGCAAAAAGACTTTCAGAGAACATTAAGAGATTTTAATGCTATTAGAGTTGATAAAGCCTTCTATGATTTCACTAAAAGCTCAATAGATAGGATTAATGATTTATTAACCGGTGTAAATTTAGCCACTGGTGGATACTTTGTCTTCACGGAATATGTGTATTTACAAAAACATTATGTAGGAGTCTATTTAGTTAGAGATACTGAAGAAATTGTTTTTGATAGGTCTGCAGATGGAAAAAGTTTTGTCATTGATAAAACTACTGTAATTAATACAAAAAACCTTGCGATGGCTGTGCGCGTCGATTTAAACAAGCTATTGAACACAGAAGAAAGATATGTTCATTTTACATTTAAACAAGCTGATATATCTGAATATTTCGTAACCTGGATTGAAGTGCATTTGTCAAATAGAAGTGATACGGATACTAAAGCTCTCATTGGTTTGCTTAACGAAATTGACCCTTATCCTACTGATCCAGATACTAATGCAATTTTTGAAAGAGAAAAGTTTAGAAATAAGGTTTTTGATTATATTCAATCCGTCGGTAGGGTTGTAAAGTTAAATGAATTAAGCACTACATTTTGGGGCGAAGCAAATTACTTATCCGAACAAGCAGAGAAATATGGATATGATATCGATGGGGAATTTCGAGCGACTTCAAGTATTCTTTCGCGGTTAAGAAAGTATAAAATATCGGCAGGGAAAATTACTTTAGGGTTTTCAAAGTCTGATATCGATAATGGAAGGATTTATCCTGGAGAGGGAAATTTATTAATAATTGATGATTTAGTGTTGAAAAGTAAATTCGAACACATTGATGACTAATAAGGAATTATATCTGCAACTCTTTAAAGCTCATTCTTATGAATGGAAATATGATGTGGAATCAACAAAGTCCTTATCATTTCCTATTGATGCAGACTTAGAAAAGATTTTGACTGTTTGTCAAGTAGACTTTGAAAAGATCCAGAATGAAATTGTATTCCAAAAATCTAATTTGCCATTTAGTTTCTTTCAAGATTTAAAAGAATATAAAAATGAAGTCAGTCATAAATCACTAAAAAGGGACTGTGTCGTAAATTTCTATAAAAAAGATGTCTATTTATGGCTCGACGCCGATTCTTCAACCTCTTATTTTAATGAGGTGATAAATAAGGAGGACTATATCTTTAGTAATTCAATTTCGTATTTTGAATTACTAGATTTTTTCGAAAAGGAATCTGTAGCGACGAATACAGATTTTGAGTTTACTGATTTCTTTTCTAAGACGACAAGAAAGATAACATTAGCATCTATAATTGATAAGAAGAAAATATCATTTATATATCCTCAAACAGGGATTCCTGATCTTTCATTTGAGAGTGATTATCGAGAAGATTTTGATCTATTTCAGAAACTATATAGAGAGAATAATTATTATCCCGTATTTCTTAAAAATTCAATACTATCAAAATTAGATGGAACTAATGGGGAATTATTTAAAGATTTCTTTGACAAACTAAATCTAATATGTAAAGAGGCGAAATTAAATTTTGGAGTTTACTTACATAATTTATCTTTAGACAAGATCAAATCGGATTATCGGGATTTTAAAAAAAAGCATTATTCCGTTCAAAATGATATTCTTAGTAAAATCTCTTCACAAATAATTGCTTTACCTATTTCAATTGCGGGATCAGCATTTGCAATAAATAAATTGAAAGATTCAACCTTTGGGGTTGTTGCCATATGCATTGGTTTGCTTCTTTTTCTTATTTATATGAGTTATATAATTAGTATTTATTGGAAAGATTTAATAATTGTTCAAAGAGAAATGAAACGAGATTACAATTTGTTACGTGAACAACCATTCTTCGATGATAATAAGGAAGAATTAGAATATTTTGATGAAATTAAATCGGACTTAAATAACCGTATAGGAACTTTAAAAAATAGCATACGCATCTTTTCTGTTTCAATTTGGTTAATGACTTTTATATTAACCCTTTACGCTATTAATCTGCTTTGGTCTCCAAGCCATATTCAAAACTTGATGTATACATTCGGGTTTATGTTGATTTATGCTGGTATTGATAATTATTTAATTTTTAAAGACAGATTTGAAAAGAAATGAAAGAAAGTTGGAGTAAATGTAAATTTGATAATGTAGTGGATATTGTCAGTGGACGAAATCAAAGGGACGTTGTATCCAGTAAGGGTAAATATCCAATCTACGGTAGCGGCGGAATTATCGGGAGAGCTAATAATTATCTTTGTCGTGAGAACACAACAATCATAGGTAGAAAAGGAAATATCAATTCTCCTATGTATGTTAAAGAAAAATTTTGGAATATAGATACTGCATTTGGACTAGAATCGAAAACTATCCTTGAAAGTAAACTTTTATTTTATTTCTGTCTTGGTTTTAATTTTAAGCAGTTGGATAAAAGCACTGCCGTCCCTAGCTTAGCAAAGCGTGATATTTTAAATATAGAGATTCCACTTCCGCCCCTCCCCGAACAACGCACCATAGTAGCCAAGATAGAACAACTATTTAGCGAGCTAGACAACGGTATTGCCAATCTAAAGACCGCACAGGAGCAGTTAAAGGTTTATAGGCAAGCGGTTTTAAAAAAGGCGTTTGAGGGGGAGTTGACAATTAAGAATGAAAAAGAGGATGAGGTATTGATTGCAGCTGAACCCGACGTGCGTTATGGTAAAAATAGTTTAGCAAACAAATGGCAAGAATATCCTTTTAGCGATATACTCATTCTAAGAAAGGATAAACATAAACCCGAAAAGATTGAAAACAAATTTTATATAGGTTTAGAGCATATTGAAAAAGAAACTGGAAGATTAACTGATAATGTTGGTTTTGAAGAAATTAAAACGGTCAAAAACAAATTTTACAAGGGCGATATATTGTATGGCAAATTACGGCCATATCTAAACAAAGCTTATTTAGCAAAAGAAGATGGAGTATGTTCCACCGACATTTTGATTTTTAAACCAACAAAAAACGTATTAGGAAACTTAATGATTCACTATTTCCTTGGAAGAAAGTTTGTAAATGATATGTCCGAAAATACAAGTGGAGTGAATTTGCCAAGAGTTTCTACAAAATATGTTGAAAATCATAAAATTCTTTTACCTAATATTAGAAAACAACACCAAATCGTCCAACAAATAGAATCCCGTCTATCCGTGTGCGATAAGGTAGAAGAAACAATAGCACAAAACCTACAAAAAGCAGAAGCCCTACGGCAAAGCATTCTTAAAAAAGCTTTTGCTGGCGAGTTGTTAACTGAAGCAGAAATAGCAGCTTGTAAAATGGAGAAGGATTGGGAGTCTGCGGGGGAGTTGTTGAAGCGGATAAAAAATAAAAACTAAGAGATATGTTCGATGACCTAACCCAAACAAAAGCCGAAAAAGCCATAAGCCTACTTATAAAGGATGGAGAGATAGATAAAACTCAATATGCTATTTGGTGGAAGAAAAAACATATTTCTCCCGCACGAGTAATCACTAAGCATTATGAGCTGGAAGGAAGGCCAATTCCCAGACGAAGTATTAATACAGATCAAGCACAAAAGAAATTATTGGAGTTAGGTTTTCCAATTGTAGACACTACTGTTGCCGATAACTTTTTCTCTACAAAGGAGTTGGAATCCTTTCAGAAATTATTGGCTAGAAAAGATTATAACCCATCCAACAAAGTGGATGTGAATATTGGAGAATTTTTAAGGGAAAGCGTTTGGAGTAAAACCCAAATATGGGCTCAAAAATTGGAACAACTAGGCTGGCAAATAATTAGTAGTCGTAGAGGATGGAATACAAGAAATCAAAAGAAGGGATTCCAAACTTTTAAACAATATGCTTGGTGCAGTTTGAAACCTAAGGATGGAGAAAACAATTTACTCTTTTTTACTGTGGGAGTGGATAGTAATGGTAATTTGACATTCAAAATGGATATTCAAAGAAATGATAAATCGTTTACTCAAGAGCAAATAGATTTATTTTCGAATTTAAGGGACCAATATGATGCAGGATTTCAATATATTAATAAAAATAAGGCATCTACATACTCTTGGGATTCCTTAGTAAAGAAATCAGATCAATTTTTCACAAATCATTTATCTACTTACACCGATATCTACTATTCTTTATGGCCTGAAAGAAGATTGATGCGATTGGTCTACAATGAGGATAATTGGCAAGTTCCCATGGAGCGATTCTGGAAAAAAGAGTGGCAAGGGAAGTCAGATAAGGCCCACCACGAACAATATGGTTTTGGGTTTGAAGAGTGGCTATTCAATTCAAGATATAACTTAGATGGCGTACAGTATGGTTATGTGCGTGGTGTTGATACCATGCCTGCTGACACAACTTTTATTAATGAACTGTATCTATATACTTTAAATCCACAAACATCCCATAAATATTTAATTGCAAAACTTGTTAACGTCAACTTATATAGAGATATAGAAGATATTGATAAGGACGTGTTACAAATATATGAAGATGGGAGGGAGATAATGCTCGAAGAATTATCTATGATAAATTCAGATACTAATCTTCTCAAAAAGATTGATTTATTTCCAAACATCTCTTTTAGTTTAGAAGAATCCATAGTATATGAAGAACCTATTTTATTACCTGAGGATATTTTAAAAACTGTCCGTTTTATTCCCAATAAAATTCAAGGAGATTTAGAGAATCTGGTCAATCAAATTGAAAGGGAATTTAAGGATCCGAAATTAAGGTTTAACGTGGGAAATGGGACAGGGACAAATTCATATTCTCAAAAGATTACTGGAGGCAAAAGAGAGGTGAATCGCACCCACGCCGACATAACCAATGATTTACACGATTACCTATCACAAGCAAAAGATTTTAAGGGCTTTAAGATTTCGACAGAAAAAACTAGAGTGGGTAATAATCTTGTTGATTGTGCGGCCAAAGCCAAAAACAAGCATATATTTTTTGAAGTTAAAACTTCAAATAGTTTTTTGACAAATGTACGTTTAGCACTCGGGCAAATTATTGAGTACGCTCTATTGGATAAATCTATAGAAGTTGAGAAGTTAATAATAGTGGGTCCCGCACAACCGAAAGATAGAGATTTAATTTATTTTGAAGTATTAAAAGAAAAACTTTCACTGCCTTTATACTATTGGGCATATTCACTTGAAGAAGACCTAATTAATGAAAAATTCACAAAATATTAAATGACCGAATCCTCAATAATATCAAAAGTCTGGAACTTCGCCAACGTACTACGTGATGATGGTGTAGGCTATGGCGACTACCTGGAACAAATTACCTATTTGCTATTCCTAAAAATGGCAGACGAGCTAAACAAGCCACCTTATAATAAAGGCTTGCCATTTCCTCGTTTAAAAGATGTGGAAGGAACAGAACAATACGATGCTGAGGTTTGCGACTGGCAAACCTTAAGCACCAAACGCGGCGCAGAACTGGAGGCTTTTTACACCCAAATGCTCCGCACCCTTGCTACAGAAACCGGAATGCTAGGCCAAATATTCACCAAAAGCCAAAACAAGATACAAGACCCCGCCAAACTCCTAAAAATCATAGATATGATTGACAAGGAGGAGTGGACAATGATGGGCGCAGACCTAAAAGGTAAAATCTATGAGGGGCTATTGGAAAAGAATGCCGAAGATACCAAGAGTGGGGCAGGGCAGTATTTCACACCTCGCTCTCTTATCAGAGCAATGGTGGAATGTGTACGCCCAGAACCAAAGAAAACCATTATAGACCCAGCTTGTGGCACTGGAGGTTTCTTTTTGGCAGCTTATGATCATCTCGTAGCCAATAATAAGCTTGATAAAGAAGAAAAGGACTTCCTAAAGAACAAAACCTTCCACGGCAACGAGATTGTCGCAAACACCCGTAGAATGTGTTTGATGAATATGTTTCTGCACAACATTGGCGAGATGGATGGAGAGTCGTTTATTTCTTCCGTTGATGCCTTGATATCCGATGAAGGTATTCGGTATGATTATGTGCTTGCCAATCCGCCTTTTGGCAAAAAGAGCAGTATGACCAGCACCAACGAAGTAGGGGAGCAGGAGCGTCAAGATTTAAGCTATAATCGTCAAGACTTTTGGGCAAGTACATCCAACAAACAATTAAACTTTTTACAACACATAAAGTCATTGTTAAAAATTCACGGAGAGGCAGCCGTTGTGCTTCCTGATAATGTTTTGTTTGAAGGTGGTGCCGGAGAGACTGTGCGGAAAGAGCTTTTAAAAACTACCGAGCTACACACAGTTTTACGTTTGCCCACAGGCATATTCTATGCGCAGGGCGTAAAGGCAAATGTGCTTTTCTTTGACAACAAGCCAGCTTCCAAAGAAGCATGGACAAAAGATGTTTGGTTTTATGATTACCGAACCAACATACACCACACCCTCAAGAAAAAGCCGATGCAATTGGAAGACCTCCAAGAGTTCATCACACTCTATAATCCAAAAAACAGAAACAAAAGAAAAGAAACTTGGAGTGAAATAAACGAGGAAGGAAGATGGCGTAAATACAGTTATGAGGAAATTATAGCTAGAGACAAAACCAACCTCGATATATTCTGGCTACGCGATAAAAGTCTCACTGATTTAGATAATCTCCCTGATCCTGACGTACTGGCTTCTGAAATCATTGACAACTTGGAAGCCGGGTTGGAGAGCTTTAGGGAGATAATGGTTACTTTAAATGAGGTTGAGTAGTTCTCTTTTATATAAATAAAAACAATTATCACTTTTAAAAAACTGACAATTTCCCTGCCTAGAATTCCCTAGCAAAGCAAATCTTAAAAGGATATCTCGTCTTGTAAATATGTTTTAAAATTTTCATTTCCCGCCTGGCTTAAAATAAAGGTGTTGAACCTCTAGATATTTATGCTGTCCTATATCAAAATTAAACAAGTAGAAAGCCCACCTCAACACAATAATGTGGAGGCAGGCTTTTCACCGGGGAGTAACCTTGAAATTTCAAAGATATTTATTATTCTCGACCTCCAGACAGGTTATACAATATTGTCCAAAAGCGAATAATACCCGATTTAATGTTCAACCAACAATTTTTTAGTAGCCCGTTTCCCGTCGGCACTAAGAGTATACAAATAAAGCCCCGAATCCCAATTTGAGATGTCCAAATAAAAGGAATGCTTTCCATTTTCCTTAGCCACCGGCCTTACCGAAAACATCTCTCGACCCATAATATCATAAACTTTAAGGGCAACAATTGCTGGATAGCTTATTATGTAAGGAATTTCTGTAATGGTTGAACCAGGATTTGGTATGTTTTGCTCTAATACAAAATCCTCGATAAAAATATTTGAATTCAGACCCAAAACAGAGGTATTCTTGAATAATCCACCTCCTCCGGTTCCCGCGAATAGTAAATCATTCTCCCCGAGGGCCACTGATTTAACATCCTGTGTAGAAAGCCCCTCATTATAGTCCATCCAAGTAGTCCCATTATCAGCCGACGTAAATACCCCATCCGTGGTCCCCACAAAAATCCTATCGTTTGGCGTAATAGTTAAAGCTTGCGTATATGTTGTAGGCATGCCATCGCTAGCTTCTTCCCAATTATCACCATGATCGGTAGAGCGAAAGATCGTGCCTTCAAAACCCGTTCCTGTAAAGGCTGTTGCAGATACATAAATGTGATCAGTGGAGTTGATTGAGATAGCATTGATATCAGTAAAATCAAGACCGTTATTGACCAAGATCCAAGAATCGCCATTGTCCGTAGAACGAAAAACACCTTCACCACAACCCGTACTTCCAGCGAAAATGGTCCCGTTGGAATCAATGGCCAAGGAAAAAATTTCCGTGCAAGAAAGCCCATTTATTATTTGAGCCCACGTATCACCATTGTCGGAAGATCGATATACTCCTGCAGCAGAGGTGCCCACAAAAATTTCGCCGGAGGAATTGAAAGCCATGGCATTCACATCTGTAAAGATATCCCCATTGTTAACTTCCTGCCAAGAGTCCCCGTTGTTGAGCGAACGATATACTCCTCCACCCCCTTCATTGAAACCCGCCCCGCAAAATAGAGTGCCATTGGGCGAGAGCCCTAAGGAATTTATATAGCGGGGGGGTAGGTCGAGCCCCTCCCAGCTGTTACCATTATCAGGAGTTCTAAAAAGTCCCAGACCGTAAGTGCCTGCAAAGGTATAGCCATTGGAAGCATCATTTAATATGGTTCGAATATCGTTTGCCGTAATTCCATCATTGGAAACTATCCAGTTTATCCCCTCATCCTCACTTCGGAATACACCCCTGCCCAAAAACGTTCCCGCATAAATAAAACCATTGGAAGCAGCAGTAAGAGCGGTAATCTTTAAATCTGAGAGGCCTACCGCTAATGAATTCCAAGTAACTCCATTATCAGAAGATCGAAATGTTCCTCCCCCATAGGTGGCAACAAGTAGATACCCATTTTCCAATATCACAATAGAATAGGTACTATAATTAACCGAGGGTGTAAATGGAGGAAGATGTTCCCAAGTATCGCCATTGTCGACCGAACGATAAATACCGTCGTCAAAATCAGAGCCGGCATAAATATCTCCGTTGGATGCAAATGTGTAGCACAAAGGAACGATGGTTCCTGTAGTTTCCCCTGCGGCAACCCAAGTGTTTCCGTTGTCTGTAGAACGGAAAGTTCCTCCGCCAAAAGTTCCCGCAAATAGATCGCCATTACCGTTATAAGCCAAGGTTGTAACATAGGTGGTTGTAAGGCCGGAGGATTGAAAATCCCAGGTATTTCCATCATCGATTGAACGGTATATTCCCCCCTGACCATGGGATGCAGTTCCAGCAAAAAGAGTCCCATCAGGTGTTGCCATCATGGCGGAAACCAAAGGAAAATCTAGACCGGAATTAATCGCCATCCAACTATCTCCATTATTTGTGGAACGGAAAATCCCGCCCATCGTTCCCGCAAAAATATGTGCGTTGGGTGCTATAGCCATGGCTCGTACCTCCTTATTGACTAGACCCTCGTTCACTGGAGTCCATAAGCCTGCACCGTCTTCCGATCTAAAAACCCCACCTCCTTGAGTGCCAATAAAAACATCCTCATCTGTATTGAGCACCATGCTAAAAACACTTCCCCCAAAAGGTCCATTGGTAGGCTCCCAAGTTTGGGTAAATGCAAAGCTATGGACTAACAGTACTACGAATAAAGTAATTTTGCGTATCATATGTTTAATTATTTAAGATTTAATAATCGACTATCATAATTAAACAAGATTACGGGATTCGTAGACTTTAAACAAAAAAACAGATCCTCAAAATCTTCCCGATACCTCTAATTATTTTAAAGAGAACTGGAATTCTGACCTTTATAAAGAATCAAACCATTGATAGATGTCTACTCCCTTCGGGATGTCCAACTTTTGACGGATCAAGTATTTTTTGTTTTGTACTGTTTTGGGAGTAATGAATTTATATCGGGCAATATCCTTGGTCGGGATTTTTAGTTTTAAAAGGGAACAGAATTCTATTTCAGACTGAATGATTTGGGGATTGATTTCCAGCAATTTTTTGGAAAAATGAGGAAACATCTCCTCAAAATAGTTCATAAATGCAGGATCGCCCCCATCCAGCATTTTGAGAAGTTGTGTGTAATTTGGTAGTGGGCGGTTTTGGGAAAACGTTTCCAAATATTTAAGGCTTTTACGTTCCTGTTTCGCAAGGATTTTGTTTTTTCTGGTTGTCACAAACATTAGGGTGGTCAAAAGAATTAAAAACAGGATAAGTGCATATAAATAAGGGGATGGACTGTCCTCCTTCTCTTTCAGGAGAGTATGGAGCGATTTATTTTGGTTTTCGGCCACACTAAGCTTCAATGAATCTTTTTTAACCGTATATATTTTCGCCGAATCGGGCATATTCAATTCTTGGTAGGATTGAATTATATGGGTGTACAAACTTTTAATATTCAAATGATTTTTATTTTCCTCTTTTTTTTCCGCCTCCTTAAAATATCGAATTGCTGTTTCATAATCTTTTTCCTTCATCGCCACACTCCCCATAACCCATAGATTTGTTATATTGGCACTCCCTTGCACATCCTTTGCATTTAATGAATGGGATAGGGCAATATAGTATTTTGCGGAATCCAGTTCGTTTTGTTCGTTATGTGCGGCAGCGAGATTGGAATAGTGGATAAACAGTAGCTTTTTTCGATATTCCCTATTGGGCATCTTTTGAAATTCCCTCCCAGCCAAAGCAAGAAATTCCAGTTGGGTTATATACTCCCCTTGTTCCGCATAATAATTCGAAAAGGCAATATACAGATCGCCCTTGCTCACTATGTCAAGCGAATCTTTTCCCTCAAGGCGGTTTGCCAATTCTCTTCCTTGCTCAAGTTCCTCGAATGCTTTTTCAGGCAAGCCGCTAAAGTAATAGGCCTGAAACAAATATCTTTTTGCCATTACCCGGTAGGCATTTACTTTGTAGGATTGTGCTTTCTTCGATAACAGTTTCGCGCTGCCCATCATTTTATCGAAATCATTCTTTCCCCTGTGGTAAATACATTGTATCACAATTGCCGGCAGTTCCGCATCGGGAATATTTAATTTCCGCGCTTCTTCCTGAATTGTTTGGGCCTCTTTGAATGCTTTTTCAGGATCGACATCCAATAATTTAAAACATTCGTCGATTCTTCCTAACAGTAAATTTGAATCAACTTTTTCCTGGGGAAACGCAATGATTATCCCGCACCAAAACAAAACTACTATTATATAATATTTCACCATAAAACCTTGACAAGTTAGATAAATTTTAAAGGTTATAGAAAGACCTTATGCCTAAAAATCAGTCCCGTGATTAACAATAGCTGCCGGCCCTATAAAAACCTGCCGGTTTATAATCCAAAAATTAAAGATTCATTTTATGACTATAAATTTGAAGGATACACAGATTTTGCTCCTAAGATAAATTTCGGAACCGAGAAAAAACCGATAGTTTCCGAAATTTATTATGCTCCAATAATCATGAATTCCTTTGGGGCCGATGCCTTCTTTGTTGTTCACAAATTTGATTCAGAGCCTTTCTTTCAATTGTATTATGGAAATAAAAAAGCGGATATTGATATAGATCTGGATTGATATGGATTGAACCCCATGCTTCGCAAAGTGTACGACTATGAGCCATCGCTTCCTTCTACTCAACCAAACTCCTAAATACCCCTAAAAACCACTATATCTTAAACTTCCCAATTACCTCCTCCGCCGCAGCGGATCAGAACTGCCTTTTCCTGCAGTTACCTGCCCGTCCGAAGCTTTAGCGAAGGCGGGTGGGTGTTGACAATGCTGGGTGGAGATAAAATGTGACACAGTTTAAACCGTTTTCGCCGCCATTGACCCATTAGAATCGCTTGCACAAATTAATTCCTAATACCCTTCTCACGGAAGCAGTTAGATTCATTTCTAAAATATAAGAAAATTATGTCCATCCCTTAAGAAAACCAGTAAAAGAAGGTTTTTTTAATCAGCCTCGGTCTCATATGATGCTGGCTAAATAAATTAATTGTAAAGATTTTGAAAAGTGAGACTTTTTAATATTTACTTGAAGTGGAAATGTAAAATTGATCTACTTAAGACTTTATCAGCCTCCCAATAATAGGGCGGGAATAGTTCATTGGTTGGAAGACTAAGCGCAGGTCTGAAAACTTCTCTTCCTAATTTATGAGCAGTGTTTAAAATTTGTCTTGATACAATATTGCGATTAGTACAGTAAGGCAAATCTCTTCCCGTAAAAGACTCTGCAGGTAAACATATAATTAACTGACCGTTCTTCTTTAAGGCCTGAATCGCGGCCGAAATAAAAGCACTGTATAAATCCGCTAACCCATTATCTTCTTCAATAGTATTAAATCCATATGGGGGATCACATAAAATAATATCGAATGAGTTCTTTTTAAGCTTTATTGCGTTATGATTTTTTTTGACTTCATCTATAACCCAATGTTTTTTTTCCTCAAATTTATTAT
>JBLWTS010000057.1:0-22020 GCA_048270045.1 Aequorivita sp. | reverse complement strand
GGTAAACAGAATTCTTAGAATGCGGAAATGCCCAGATCCGCTCAGGGTATAACCTCTGGATGAATCTGGGCATTTTAATTATTTTAAAACTCAATTTTAATCTATTACGGGAGGTTCGTCCATTTTCTGTAAGGGTTCTTGCTCCATTCTTTTCAAGAGATTGGAGTCTAGGGGCAGTTCAATAGTAGAATCCTCTGGAATATCTTGATCCACATCCATCGCTTCATCTGGAGAATAGAAATGACGGAATAGTTTCAAATATTCGTTGAATTCTTTTGCTTCTGCACGGCCAAAGTCTTCCTCGTCGTAAATCACAACAATTTTCACCAAGCTGCGATAGCGTTCCATATCACTGATAATATCCTGCGCAATGTTACGCTGCCTATTAAATTTAAGGCTATTGTAATAAATTAGATGTTCTTGATACATTTTGGAAACCTCTGCATAGACTTTTCTAGCTTTTTCAGGTTTATCCAATTCGTAATAGCCCAAAACATAGGGTTCTAAAAGTGAGTAGTATTCAAAATATTCCACTGGCATTTTCTCCATTGCTAAGTCAAGAATTTTCTCGGCTTTCTCATTCTCTCCCTCATTTATAAGGGCTTCAGCCAATCGGGCGAGATTGCTTCGGTATGTGATTCCATTTTTACGCGTTTCAGTATCGTGGTAAATGTCAGGACTGCCGTTATTGCCCCAATCCCAGTTCATTACGATATCATACATTTTATCAGTATCAATTCGGCCCATATCAAAAGGGCTTTTCTTGTCTAGAGGTGTCCTTATCGGAACGAGTTTATAAACGACGCCGTCAAGTTGTAAGTAATCTTTCATCCACAGATAATCCTCATCGCCAAAACTACCACCACTGAAATATATAGGGCGTTCCCAGTTGTTATTGGCAATAATATCCAGCATCATCATTCTATTTTTATATATGATGTCACTTTTCAGCGTGATATAAATATCGGATACGATTTTGTCGGCATCTTTTGGATCGACGATTCCGTTTTTCAACACAGTTTCTTTATCAACTGGAATTCGAATAACCTTGGAAGGGAAAGTGTTTGCAATTTGTCCACTTGGAAGTTCTATTTGTGTTGCAGGAGTATCATTGGCCACAAAATTCATCCATGTTTTGATATCGACAGTGTCTTTAGCAGTTTGTTGATACACCAAAAAGTCACGTGTACCCCATCGGTATTTGTCGTGTGTCAATTGTGAAGGAATTGGGTCGCTGGTAAACGCTTTCTTCTTCATATCGTCTATGTACCAGTCTGTTTGAAAAAGGCTGGTATTTACAATTCGCACATCCTGGCGATATCCTTCCACGTTTTGGGCGTACCAAAGTGCAAAAGTATCATTGTCACCAATAGTAAATAATATTCCGTTTTCATCGCAGGAATCCAGATACATTTTCCCCATTGATCGTGCTGTATATTTGTTACTTCTATCATGGTCATCCCAGTTTTGGGAGGCTAACAGGACAGGGCCCGCCAGAACAGTGGCCACCAGAACAACAGGAAGTGCTATTTTTGGTTTGAGGTAGTTTTTCGTAAGATCAAAAAGTGCATAGACTCCGTAGCCTATCCACATAGCGTACACATAGAAACTTCCAACTAAGGCATAGTCCCGCTCCCGTGGTTCGAAAGGACGTTCATTTAAGTACACTTTTAAAGCCAGGCCCGTAAAAAGGAAAAATACCAGCAAAACCCAAAAACTTTTTTTATCGTTTTTATAATGAAATACCAGACCGATAATTCCGAGAAGCAAGGGAAGGAAGAAATAAGTATTCCTCCCTTTATTGTTTTTCATATCGCTTGGTAGGAAATCTTGGTTTCCAAGGCGCAGCTCGTCGATAAACTTTATGCCACTGAGCCAGTTCCCGTGCAAATCGTCATAACGGCCTTGAATGTCGTCTTGTCTTCCCGTGAAATTCCACATAAGATAGCGCCAATACATATATCCGAACTGAAATTCGAACATAAACTTCATATTCTGTAAAAAGGAAGGTCTTTCGATATTTAAATATTGACCGAAATTTTTCAGAAACTTATCGTAGTCAGCAGTATCTACGAGGCCTTGTCTATAGGCTTGTTTAAATTTATTGACTTCCTCCACCAGTCTGGGTTCATCTAAATATTCACTTCTGACCGAGAAATCAAGTCCTCCGGTAAATTCCATGTAATTGGTGGCATGCTCGGTACTCCACATTCTGGGGAGGAAGCCTTTTTGAGCATTATCGCTATTTTGCCCGGCGTTTTTATAATTGTTTACAATCACGTATTTTCCAGTGGCTTCGTCTTTTTCATAATTCGGTTTATCATCTCTATAAGGATCGTCTTCGTCAAGACCCACATAGGATTCGGTAAACATTGGCCCATATAAAAGATGAGTTTCTGGATATTGTTCCCTGTTGTAATAAGCCAATAATTCCCGAGCGTTGTCAGGATTGTTTTCATTTATAACTGTTCCTGCATTGGCACGGATTGGAAGCATTAACCAACTTGAAAACCCAATAAAAATAAATAATGTACACAAAACGAGGGTGTTGAGTTTTACAAATCCCTTGCTACGGGTATATCGTAGCAAATAATAAAAGAGTACAATAAAAATAAGTGCTGCGATAATAGTTCCGCTATTGAATGGCAGTCCTATGGTATTGATAAAAAACACTTCTGAAGCACTGAAGAATTTCATTGACATCGGCAACAAAAAGATGAAAATGAACATAAGGATAGCCACTGTCACAAAATTTGCAACGATGAAGTTTTTTACGGTTACGGTTTCAGTGTGTTTAAAGAAATATAAAAACCCGATTGCCGGGATGGTTAACAAGGCCATGAAGTGCACGCCGAAGGAAAGACCAATAATGAAAGCAATAAGAACTGCCCATCGGTTTCCTCGTGGCTCTAACATTTCGCGTTCCCATCGAAGCGCACTATAAAACAAAATGGACATTAAACATGCGGCCATTGCATAAACCTCCGCTTCTACCGCATTAAACCAAAAACTATCTGTAAATGAAAACGCCAAAGCACCAATAGCAGAACTTCCTAAAATCGCCATGGCATTGGTTTTGTTCATTTCTTGGTGTTTAGAGATCAAATTGGTAAGCAAAATGGAAAGTGACCAAAACATAAAAAGTATGGTAAAGGCACTAGCAAATACAGACATCAAGTTGATGGTAAGAGCAACATAGGAAGCATTTATAGCAAAAATGGAGAAAACTGCTCCGATTAATTGGTATAGTGGCGCTCCTGGAGGATGACCAACCTCCAAATTACTGGCAGTCGTAATATATTCGCCGGCGTCCCAGAAGCTTGCAGTTGGCTCTACAGTTAACCAGTAAGTAGTCAAAGCGATAGCAAAGACAAGCCAGCCCGTGATTTTATTCCATTTGGTAAAGTTGAAGGACCCCATAAGTATGTACAAATTTTGTTGGTGCGAATTTAGTAATAATATGCGTACCTGCGAAGCAGGTTATAAGAGGTAACGCACAATAAGTTGCGATATTTTTCGAGATCAATTTATAGACGAAGTGGAACTATGATTATTTTTAGAAGAAAATGTTTGTACAAGCCAAAGTTTGTATTAAATTTGCGCCTCCTAAGCGAAAAGTATTTTGCTATGGATGGCAAAAAGCGCCAATCGTTAAATTGGCCTATGGTGTAACTGGCAACACGTCTGGTTTTGGTCCAGAAGAGTCTAGGTTCGAGCCCTAGTAGGCCAACAAGAGTCCCAATCTATTTTTAGGTTGGGACTTTTTAGTTTAAAGATTTGTAGGCGAGCAGTTTACATGAGAGAAGTCCAATAGAGCTTGCTGCCAACCCAATCTTAAAAAAGGTAGGGATTTTTCTTTCTGTGATTGGATATTTTTTTTGATAGGTTTGTAAAACCGTAAAAACCTAAATTAAACTATTATGAAAAAACCAATAACGCTAATTGTTGTGTTGTTTTGCACCACTTTAATGTTTTCACAAAAAGTGAAAGTGACCAAAGGTGATTTTAAAAACTTAAAAGGAATCGCTGCCTACAACCTCGAGTTTGACTATTCAAACCTCTCTATTCCAAAATACAAATCTGAAGAAGAATTTTTGGAGGATAAAATGTCAAAACGCGATGAAAAGAATCCAGAGTCAGGTGAAAAATTTAAGGAATCTTGGTTTGCCGATCGAGAGAATCGCTACGAGCCTAAATTTATTGAATCCTTCAACAAACGATTTGACGATGGTGAAATAAAGGTAGGGAAAGATATGGGTGCCGAATATACTATGAAAATCCACACCACAATGATGTACGCGGGTTACAACGTGGGTGTGGTTCGTAAAAATTCTAAAATTGAGGCAACGATATCGGTTTACAAAACCAATGACCCAAATAACATTATTTTTTCCGCTAATTACACCAAAGTGGAAGGTAAGGGCGTCATGGGGTATGATTTTGATTCTGGTTACCGGATTGCTGAGGCCTATGCAAAACTTGGGAAGGAAATTGCAGCAAACATTAGCAAAAAAGCGAAATAGGTTTTAACTACTGTACAGCTCTCTCATTCTCGAAATCAATAACTTTTGCGACCGTTTTCACAAGACGGTCGTGATTTTTTACAAAAGGATTGGTTTCATCCCAAACATAACCTGCTAGCACTGCACATATCTGCTCTTTCACCACAGGGTTTTCTGGTCGGTGGAAAAATATTTTTTGAAGATTACCAGTGTACCATTCCTTAACATAGGTCCTGAAGACATCAACCCCTTTCATAATGTAGCCAGTGTAGTCCTGCTCCCAATCAACTTTTTCGCCATTCAGTTCTTTGGTTATCAATTTGGCAGCTTTTACGCCAGATTCCGTGGCAAAAGTCACCCCAGATGAAAATACTGGATCTAAAAACTCAGCACTATTACCAGTAAGCGCATAACCTTTTCCATAAAGTTGTTTTACTGCTTTGGAATAGTTTTTTATTATATGCGGTTCAAAAAGGAAATCCAAATCTTTTAATCTATCATAATAATAGTCAGATATTTTTAGCATTTCCCTTAGTTTTTCAGAATTGGTGCCTGAGAAAGACTCAATAAATTCCGTGGGTCCTACAAAACCAATACTTGTATTTCCATTTGAAAATGGAATAACCCATAGCCAGGCTTCTTCTGTAACCACATCAAAAGTTATAATAGTTCCTTCCACCCCTTCTGGGCGATTGGGTTCACTTACGTGGGTAAAAATCGCGGAATTTGCATCGAGTGACGACGGCATATCCAAATCCAGTAACCGAGGTAAAACTCTTCCATATCCACTGCTGTCTATAATAAATTTAGCATTAATTTTATATTCGTTTCCTTCCTCCGTTTTTACAGTAGTTGTGGAATGACCTTTTTCATCAAAATGAACGGCAGTAACTTCATGTCCAAAGGAAACATCCACCCCTTTTTTTACTATTTCTTTAGCGAGGGTATGGTCAAAATCCGCACGTGGCACTTGCCAAGTGTAATCCCACCCAGGAGTGTGTTTTTGTCCAAAGTCGAAGTTGCAAATAACATCTCCTTTTAAAAAACGGGCACCAGACTTAATTTCAAATTTTTGTTCCATCAAGCAATCTAAAAGTCCAGTTTCTTCAAAATGATCCATGCAACGAGGTAGAAGACTTTCGCCAATAACAAAGCGAGGAAACTTACTTTTTTCAACTACTTTAGAGCTTATTCCATTGTTCTTTAAGTAGGCAGAAGCTACACAGCCAGAAGGTCCTGCACCAATAATTAACACATCAACAGAAATATCATTCATATTATTAAGATATAGATTGTTAAAAAATTCTAAATTTGCAGTCTAAAATAATCAATTTATTTTAAGAGTTAAAACCAATATGAATATTTTATTCAACGATAAATGCCAACATTAAACGGAAAACTTGAAATAGCGGATTTTGATAAAGCTATCTTCAAAAGCGAGCCGGTTCAGCTTCACAAAGATATAATAGAAAGGGTTCAAAACAGTTTTGATTTTCTGAAAGAATTTTCCAGAAACAAAATAATTTACGGGGTCAACACGGGTTTCGGCCCTATGGCACAGTATAAAATAAAAGATGACGAACGGATCCAATTGCAATACAACCTTATCCGAAGTCACGCTTCCGGAACTGGAAACCCAATCCCAGCCCAATACGTACGTGCGGCGATGCTTGCCCGATTGAATACGCTTAGCCTTGGCAACAGTGGGGTTCATCCATCCGTTATTAACTTGATGGGTGAATTGCTCAACAAAAATATTATCCCCCTAATATACGAACATGGTGGAGTGGGAGCTAGTGGCGATTTAGTGCAACTTGCCCATTTGGCTTTAGTGCTGATTGGGGAAGGTGAGGTTTTCTACAAAGGCGAGCGCAAAAACACTGAAGAGATATTCAAACTTGAAAATCTGCAACCCATAAAAGTGGAGTTGCGCGAAGGATTGGCTTTAATGAACGGCACTTCAGTAATGACTGGGATTGGGGTGGTAAATGTACTTTACACTAAACGGATAATGCAATGGATGATCAAAGCATCATCGGCCATAAACGAAATTGTGAAAGCTTATGATGACCATCTGTCCTTTGAGCTGAATCAAACGAAAAAGCATAAGGGCCAGCGCCAAATTGCTGAAATGATGCGTACCCATTTACAAGACAGCGACCTCATTCGTAAGCGCGAGCATCATTTATACAACGGGTCGATTAATGAGGAAGTGTTTGTCGAAAAAGTACAGGAATACTATTCATTGCGTTGCGTTCCCCAAATTTTAGGACCTGTTCTGGATACTCTCAATTCCGTAGAAAAAGTATTGATTGAAGAAGTAAATTCTGCCAACGACAACCCCATTGTTGATGTTGCAAATAAAAATGTCTATCACGGTGGCAATTTTCACGGTGATTATGTTTCCTTGGAAATGGACAAGCTGAAAATCGTTGTTGCAAAAATGACAATGCTTTCCGAACGTCAACTTAATTATTTGCTCAATTCAAAATTAAATGACATTCTTCCTCCCTTTGTGAATCTTGGAAAACTAGGACTGAACTTTGGAATGCAAGGCGTGCAATTTACAGCTACCTCCACTACAGCAGAGAGCCAAATGCTAAGCAACCCGATGTACGTCCATAGCATCCCAAATAACAATGACAACCAGGATATTGTGAGTATGGGAACCAATGCTGCGCTAATCACTAAAAAGGTAATAGAGAATGCTTTTGAAGTAGTGGCTATTGAGCTTATCACCATTGTTCAGGCAATAGAATATTTAAAAGTGCAGGATCGTGTTTCTTCCGAAACCAAGAAAATGTATGATGAAATTCGGGCGATTGTTCCAGTGTTCAAGGAGGATGTGATAATGTATCCTTACGTGAATAAGATGAAGGAATTTTTGATGGATTCTTCAAGATAAGAATAGAATATTTTTGTAAATTGTTCGTAAATCACTAACTAACTTTAAAAAGATAAAATTATGAAAAGAATTTTTTCGTTCGCACTTATTCTTTTAATAGGGATAACTGTAGTTTCAGCGCAAGAACTAGCCTTGGTTCGAGACAATGATTTATTTGGATATATCAATAAAACAGGCGAATATGCCATTCAACCTCAATTTGAAAAGGCTGCTAGCTTTTCCGGTAAGCTTGCGGCAGCTATGAAAGACAAAAAGTGGGGCTTTATAAATACTTCAGGCGAGTGGGTAATCCAGCCAGAATATGACCGTGTTAAACCCTTCAATTCTGGCTTCGCATTGGTGGAAAAAGACAAGCAATGGAAATATATTAATACCAAGGGCGAAACTTTGTCCACGCCCACAACCGATAAATATTACGATTTTGACAATGGCGTTGCCATAATTCGCAGTGGTGATAAAATCGGTTTAATAGACGCCAGTGGAAAGACTATTTTGGAACCTAAATATGATGAAATAAAAGGTTTTAACAATGGTTATGCAAAATTTAAAAGTGGTGAAACCTGGGGTTTACTGAACAAAAAAGGCGAGGTGTTTGTTCCAGCCGACTATAACGAAATTGGAGATTATAGTAAAAACGGACTTTGGGCTCGAAAGGGCGAGAGTTTTGGAGTTTTGATCAATGGTACTTTTACACCAATTAGTGGAATTGACAAAATTTGGGATTTTACGAACGATTCGCCATTAACCTATGCGAGAAGTAACAAGAAAATGGGCTACATAAATGGAAAAGGGGAGTGGGTAATCCAACCTGCTTATGACAAAGTACGTGCATTTAACGCTGGTCTTGCGCCCGTAAATGAAGGAAAGCAATGGGGTTTTATTAATGAGAAAGGAGAGAAGGTTGTCGATATTAAATATAGGGATGCCGAAATATATTCCGATAATGGCTTAGCCCCAGTAAAAGATAAAAAATTATGGGGTTTTATTGATAAGACTGGTAAACTGGTAATCCCCATGGAATATGATATTTCGGTAGGAATGTTCGGATTTTTACAAAGCGGTGCAGACAAAGGCTTTATTGATGGTCTTGCACGAGTTAAGAAAGAAAAGGAATGGGGCTTTATCGATAAAGATGGAAAGGTGTTGGGCAAATGGCATCAGAATGCTGAGGCTTTTGTGGATACATCAAAATAAGGCATAGAAAAAGTAAATAGAAAAGAAGACGATTAGCAGTGTTGCGTCTTAGCCGCGCTGCGTCTTTTTTATAAAATTTTTATGGAAAATAAAAATACAAAACGAAAATACGCATTAGTTACAGGAGGTTCCCGAGGTATAGGTCGAGCAGTCTGTATTCAACTTGCAAAAGATTTGAATTATAATCTTCTTATAAATTATAATGGCAACAAGGAAGCCGCTCAACAAACCTTAAACGATGTTGAGAATCAGGGCGGTACAGGCGAAATAATCCAATTTGACGTTACCAATTCCGACGCTGTTAATAAGGCATTTGACCTATGGCACGAAACTAATAAAGACGCTATCATTGAGGTGATTATAAATAACGCAGGAATTACTAAGGACGGGTTATTCATGTGGATGAAACCTGAAGATTGGCACAGTGTGATAAACACCAGTTTGAATGGCTTTTATAATGTTACCAATGCCTTAATCCAAAAATTATTGGTTAATAAATATGGACGAATCATTAATATGGTTTCGGTTTCTGGCTTAAAAGGTACGCCAGGCCAAGTTAATTATTCAGCGGCAAAGGGAGCAGTAATTGGCGCAACCAAGGCCTTGGCCCAAGAAGTAGCAAAGCGTAACATAACCGTAAATGCCGTTGCTCCAGGCTTTATAAGAAGTGATATGACGGCAGGATTGGATGAGAAAGAACTTAAAATGATGATTCCGGCCAACCGTTTTGGTGAGGCGGAGGAAGTTGCTCATATGGTGAGTTTCTTGGCTTCCTCAAAAGCCTCCTACATTACTGGGGAAGTTATTAATATTAATGGAGGAATATATTCATAAAATTTTAGTGAAGTGAAAAGAGTAGTAATAACCGGAATGGGTATCTACTCCTGCATCGGAAAAAACCTGCAGGAAGTAAAAGAGTCGTTGTATAACGGAAAGTCGGGAATAATCTGTGACGGAAAACGAAAGGATTTCGGCTATCGCTCATGTTTAACGGGTTGGGTGGAAGAGCCAAATTTAAAGGAACAGCTTTCTCGTCGGGAGCGAATAAGTTTGGGTGAAGAAGGTGCGTATGCCTATGCTGCCACCGTTGAAGCCTTAAATAATGCCAAAATTGACCAGCAGTTCTTTGATCACAATGAAGTGGGGATTCTTTATGGGAACGATAGCACCGCAAGATCAGTAATAGAATCAGTTGATAAAATTCGTGAAAAGAAAGATACAACTTTGGTTGGATCGGGAGCTATTTTTAGGGCGATGAACTCTTCAGTAACAATGAACCTCTCTACCATTTTTAAGTTAAGAGGCATTAATTTCACCATCAGCGCAGCCTGTGCCAGTGGATCACATTCCATTGGAATGGCGTATTTTCTTATAAAGAATGGTCTTCAGGATTGTATTATTTCTGGTGGAGCCCAAGAAATCAATGAACTGGCAATGGGTAGTTTTGATGGTCTTGGCGTTTTCTCAACACAATTAGATCCCACCAAAGCAAGTCGCCCGTTTGATAAAGATAGAGACGGATTGGTGCCAAGCGGAGGTGCGGCCACATTGATTATTGAAAGCTATGATAGCGCAATAAAACGCGGAGCGCCAATTCTGGGCGAAATTATTGGCTACGGTTTTTCCTCCAATGGTGAACATATTTCTACCCCAAACGTTAACGGTCCCGCCAGAGCTATGAAAATGGCATTGGACCAAGCAAAAATTAAACCTTCAGAAATAGATTATGTTAACGCACACGCCACTTCAACACCTGTGGGCGATGCAAATGAAGCACTCGCAATTACTGAGGTTTTTGGTGAAAATGGCCCTTATGTGAGCTCCACAAAATCTATGACCGGCCATGAATGTTGGATGGCTGGAGCAAGTGAAGTTATTTATTCCATGCTTATGATGGAACACTCCTTCATTGCGCCAAACATCAATCTGGAAGCACCAGATGAAGCAGCTTCAAAATTAAACCTTGTTAACAAAACGTTAAACAGAAAAATTGATGTATTTTTGTCCAATTCCTTCGGGTTTGGTGGAACCAATTCCGCATTGATCATTAAAAAGTGCACATAATAGAAATGAACAAAGAAGATATAGTTGAAAAAATAAACTACTTTTTAGTAGATGAATTTGAGGTAGAACCTGAAGACATTGAACCAAGTGCTAATTTAAAGGAAACTTTGGAGCTAGACAGCCTGGATTTCGTGGATTTGGTGGTTGCCATTGAAGCTAACTTTGGCGTAAAGTTAACGGGCGAAGATTTCCTTAACGTTATTACACTTCAAGATTTTTACGACCTGATTGACACAAAAATCAGTTAGGATTTGCAATAGCAGATTATGGCAGGTGAATGGGAAGGCAAAAGCAAAGGCACCGTATTAGGGTATAAAATCTTCATATTCTTTATAAGAAAATTAGGGGTTCGCGCAGCGTATGGATTGCTTTGTTTCGTTGCTCTTTATTATGTTTTCTTTGCAGGGAAAAGTACCCGTTCAATCTACTATTATTTTAGAAAAAGACTGAAGTACTCTGTTCCAAAAAGCCTTTTCAGTATTTATAAGAGCTATTTTGTGTTTGGAAAAACAATAATTGATAAAGTAGCAATTTCTTCTGGACTACAGGATCAATTTACCCACGAATGCGATGGTGTTGAAAATATAACTAAACTTCTCGACAAACAGCAAGGAGGCATAATGATTAGTGCCCACGTCGGTAATTTTGAAATCGCCGAGTTTTTTTTTGAAGAAATTGATACTCGTTCCCAAATAAGTCTTGTAACTACTGACGCTGAACATAGAAACATAAAGGAATATATGGAAAAAGTAACCATGCATTCCAATGTGAAATTTATTCTCGTGAATGAAAACATGTCACATATTTTTGAGATAAACAATGCGCTCAGCAATGGTGAATTGGTATGCTTTACAGGTGATAGGTATATGAAAGGTCAGAAAGTTTTAACTGAATCTCTGATGGGAAAGAAAACCGATTTTCCCGCTGGTCCATTTTTATTGGCAAGTAGATTGAATGTCCCTGTATTGTTTGTTTACGTAATGAAGGAAACTAACAAACACTATCATTTGTATTCCCGCCAAGCAAAGGCAAAGAATCGCGATGCACAAGGATTATTAAAGGAATATACCGAAAGTGTGGAATGGATGTTAAAAAAGTATCCCTTGCAATGGTTTAACTATTTCGACTTCTGGGAAACCAAAGATGACTAGCTTTCAAAAAATGATGAAAAATCTTTGCAGTTTATAAGTAATCATGAAAGAAGTATTAGTAATATATTATTCTCAGACGGGGCAGCTTTTGAATATTCTGAAAAATATTGGATCAGCTATTTCAGATGAAGATATTAACATTTCTTATTGCGAAATAGTTCCCAAAGAGAAATTCCCCTTTCCTTGGAAACAGGAAGAATTTTATGGAGCATTTCCCGAAACTTTCCTTCAGATTCCTAGCCAATTGGAATCCATTCCAGCTGAAATCCTTCAGAAAAAATTTGACCTCGTTATTTTAGGATATACGGTTTGGTATTTAACGCCTTCCATACCGATTAACTCTTTTTTAAAATCTGAAGACGCTAACACCTTGCTTAACAATACGCCTGTTGT
Organism: Aequorivita sp.; assembly: GCA_048270045.1. Classification (GTDB taxonomy): domain Bacteria; phylum Bacteroidota; class Bacteroidia; order Flavobacteriales; family Flavobacteriaceae; genus Aequorivita. The sequence continues at coordinate 9,811 of JBLWTS010000057.1, read as the reverse complement.
CACCGTTTCCGCAAGTCGGAATATGTGGATTATGGCTCAGGAAAAGGTAAAAAAGTTATTAGTGAATACCAATGCAAAACTGATTGGAAACATTGCTTTGGTGGATAAAAATCTCAATCACATTAGCGTAATTACCATCGTACATTGGCTTATTGGAGGAAAGAAAACCCGGATGCTGGGGGTTTTTCCAAAACCCGGCGTTTCAGATAGGGATATTGAGGCTGCCAAGCGATTTGGACTTCCCATTAAAAAAGCCCTTCTTAAAAATGAGTATTCAAATCTGCAAAAAGATCTTTTGGATAAAGGTGCTGTAAAAGTAGATCCGTCGCTTATCGCCACAGATATCCGTGGAAATATAGTTTTTACAAAATGGGCAAATCATTTAATTAAAAAAGAAGGCAAAGAAAGAAAGAAATGGCTCGTATATTTTAAATATTATTTGTTATTTGCAATATGGCTTATAGCACCAATAGTATTTGTTGTATTTTTGCTCACTTATATACCAATGTATCGTAAAATACAACGAGAAAAAGCCTATTACTCATCAGTGGCATTAAAGTAAAATTAATGAAGAACGTATATATTACTAGGGTTGCCAAGTTCCTGCCAAATGAACCTGTGGAAAATGAGGCGATGGAGGAAAAACTTGGAGTTATCAATGGAAAAACATCAAAAGCACGACGGATTATCCTTCGAAACAATCAAATAAAAACCCGCTATTACGCAATAGATAAAGCAGGTAACGTGACACATAACAATGCACAACTCGCCGCAGAAGCGGTTGAGGCATTGTGTGATGACACCTTCAATAAAAATGAAATTGAATTACTGTCTTGCGGTACTTCTAGCCCAGACCAGATTTTGCCCAGTCATGCCGCTATGGTGCACGGTTTTTTGAAAAATGGAAACCTGGAAATAAATTCACCTTCCGGAGCTTGTTGTAGTGGAATGAACGCCTTAAAATATGGTTACATGGCCATTAAATCGGGTCAAGTAAACAATGCCGTTTGTACTGGTTCTGAACGTTGTTCGTCATGGATGAAAGCTGATATTTTTGAAGATGAAGTGGCACATTTACAAGTAATTGAGGAACACCCAATTTTAGCCTTCAACAAAGAATTTTTACGTTGGATGCTTTCCGATGGAGCGGGAGCAGTGCTTTTAGAAAGCGAACCAAATGGAAAAACCCCGCTCAAAATTGAATGGATGGAGGGCTACAGTTACGCCTTTGAGCTTGAAACTTGTATGTATGCTGGTGGCGATAAACTTGAAGATGGCAGCTTAAAGCCATGGAGTGAATATCCTGCAGATGTATGGGGCAAAATGTCGTTGTTTGCTATGAAGCAAGATGTAAAACTTTTGGGTGAAAATATTCTTCAGAAGGGCGTGGAAAGCATGAAAAATGCAATGGCGAAACACAATATTAACGAAGACGATATTGACTATTATTTACCACATATTTCTTCTTATTATTTCAAAGAAAATTTATACAACGAGATTGAACGCCAAGGTCTTCATCTTCCGTGGGAAAAATGGTTTATCAACCTGCAAGATGTTGGAAATGTGGGCGCTGGTTCCATTTACCTCATGTTAGAAGAGTTATTTCATTCCGGAAAACTTAAAAAAGGCGATAAAATATTTCTTCAAGTTCCAGAAAGCGCGCGTTTTGCATATTCCTACGCCTATTTAACTGTGGTTTAAATGGATGTGCTCACCAAAAAGATAACGGATAAAGATTTCATCGGAAAATTGATTCCGCAGAAAGCTCCGTTCGTGATGGTGGACAAATTACTTCATTTTGAGAAAAATAAAGTAGTTGCAGGATTGACAATTTCCGAAGCAAACATTTTTACACAAAATAAGAAATTTACAGCACCTGGTCTTATTGAGCATATGGCTCAAACCGTTGCTCTTTATACAGGCTACCAATTTTTTCTAAAAAAAGAAGATGCTCCCACAGGATATATTGGAGCTATTAAAAAGGCAGAAATATTTGATCTTCCCTTTATCGGAAAAGACTTGAAAACCACTGTAATTATTCTGCACGACATTATGGGAGTTACTTTAGTCACTGCCGAAATTGAATGTGATGGAAAAATAATAGCTTCCAGCGAAATGAAAACCGTATTGGCCAATTAATGAAAATCACGGACGTTTCAAATATTGACATTTCAAATTTTCTGCCACATCGTGAACCAATGCAGATGGTTACTTCGGTACTCGAGATTGATGAAAAATCGGTCACTACCCAATTTTATATTTCAGAGAAATGTATTTTTTTGAGGGATGGAAAATTATCCGAAAGCGGATTAATTGAAAATGCGGCACAGGCAGCTTCGGGAGTAGTAGGACAAAGTTTTTTTGAAAAAGACGATTTAGAAGGTACTGGCAATAAATTAGTTGGATACATAAGTGCTGTTAAAAAGGTTGAAATCTTCCAACTTCCTAAAGTTGGTGAAACTATAGTCACCAAAGCTTGGTTGCTTTCAAGATTTGATACTGGCGAAATGACAATGTGTAGTTTTGAAACTGAAACTTTTGTTGATGATAAATTAATAGTAACTTCAACCATGAATTTTTTAATCCATGAAGTCTGATTATGAAGAAGAAAGAAGTGCCTCAGGATAAAAGTAATCTGGAATCCGCAAATTTCCGTGAATTATGCTATGCCGTTGACGAAAATGGAGAATATACAACGGAAAACAGCAGTGGCTGGGAGCCTAAAACGGTAGCTTTAAACAATGCAATTGACGAAATTAAGGAGCGTATTGAAAATGCCAAAAATCGGGTTCATGCTGGTGAAACGAGCCCAATCGAGTATTATATGGAGCTTCATAAAATGGATGTTGGTATTTTGGCAAGCTATGTGGGTTTTTGGCAATGGAAAGTGAAACGTCATTTCAAACCTTCGATTTTTAAAAAATTAAGCGGAAAAACTTTAAATAAATATGCTGAGGTTTTTGATATTTCCGTTGAGAAATTGAAAAAAGGCCAAGTATAATCCTTCCTTGTAAGTTGGATCTAAAAACAAAAAACTTGAAACCAGAAATAGTCTTAAATTTTGAGCATCATCAATCCGCCCATTGCGAAAACGGCGTGGTTTCAAATCTTATGAAACACAACGGCTTTGACGTAAGTGAACCAATGGTTTTTGGAATTGGTAGCGGTTTGTTGTTTTGTTATCTTCCGATTTTGAAGGTAAACCATGCTCCTGTTATTACCTATCGCGCCTTACCCGGACATATTTTCAAAAAGTTCGCAAAACGGACTGGCGTTAAAATGAAGCGTGAAAAATTTGCCAATCCTAAAGACGCCAAAACTCGCTTGGATGAAAATCTAGAAAGAAATAATCCCGTTGGTTTACAAGTTGGGGTTTATAATCTGCTCTATTTTCCCGATGAATATCGTTTTCATTTCAATGCTCACAACTTGGTGGTTTACGGAAAGGAAGTTGATCGTTATTTAATCAGCGATCCGGTAATGGAAAACGTCACTTCACTTTCAGAAAAGGAATTAGAAAAAGTGCGTTTTGCAAAGGGAGCATTTGCGCCAAAAGGCCATATGTATTACCCAATTTCATTTCCCGAAAAGCTTGACCTTGAGGATGCGATTATTAAGGGAATTAAAGATACTTGTAAAGTAATGCTCGCTCCAATTCCAATTGTGGGCGTTAAAGGAATTCATATAGTTGCAGGCTTGATTCGCAAATGGCCAAAACAAAAAGGGATCAAGACCGCAAACCATTATTTGGGTCAAGTTGTGCGAATGCAAGAAGAAATAGGAACTGGTGGCGGCGGTTTTCGATATATTTATGCAGCATTTTTACAGGAATCTGGAAAGTTGTTGGGTAATGAAAAGCTAATTGAACTTTCAAAAGAAATGACCGAAATTGGTGATTTATGGCGTGATTTTGCACTTGAAGCTTCCCGAATTTATAAGAATCGTAGTGCGCAAACTGATAGCTACAATAAAGTCGCAAATCAACTTGACCATATTGCCGATTTGGAAATGGTATTTTTTAAGAAATTGAAGAAGGCGATTTAAAAATAGTTTCATATTAAACTTAATAAGGGTGTAGAAGTTCCCTATGGGGATTTAGGGGAAAATGATATTAATTAACCAACTTTCGAAAAAATACAAAGGTGCCGAAGATTTTTCGGTAAAAGACCTTAGTTTGAAAGTTGAAGATGGTGAGATTTACGGACTCCTTGGTCCAAATGGGGCAGGAAAGACCACGCTGATTTCAATGTTGACATCTCTTTTAAAACCTACTTCAGGATCTTTTACAATTAATGGATTGGATTTCAAGGAAAATAAAAACCAATTAAAACAATTGATCGGCATTGTTCCCCAGGAATACGCACTTTATCCCACATTAACGGCCTTTGAAAATTTGCAATATTTTGGAAGCATGTATGGATTAAAAGGCGCAAAGCTCAAAAAATCTATTAATGAGCATTTGGAAATCATGGGGTTAACCAAATTCGCAAACAAAAGAACGGCAACATTTTCTGGAGGAATGAAACGTCGCGTAAACCTGATTGCTGGGATCCTTCATCAACCAAAAGTTTTGTTTTTAGACGAGCCTACGGTTGGGGTTGACGTACAATCCAAAAACGTAATAATTGATCATTTAAAATTTCTAAATACACAAGGAACCACAATTGTCTATACTTCACATCATTTAAACGAGGCCGAATTTTTCTGCACCCGGGTCGCAATTATAGATAATGGTAAAGTTGTAGTTAAGGGCATCCCTTCAGAATTGATAAAAAATCAAACAGGAGCCATTAATCTGGAAGATGTATTTTTAGCCCAAACCGGTAAAGCTCTTCGCGATTATGCATAAACTGTGGGCTTCAACATATAAAGAAATGCTTTTATTAATCCGTGATTTAGGAGGGATAGCAATACTTTTTATAATGCCAATGCTTTTGCTAATCATTATAACATTAGTGCAGGATGCGACCTTCAAAACCATTAGTGATGTCAAAATTCCAGTGCTTCTGGTAGATAATGATAAGGGTGAAGTTTCAAAAAATATAATCGAAAATCTTTCGGAATCTGATTCCTTTGAAATTCTTCAAAAGAATTCCGAAGAAGAAGCTAAAGAAGCTGTTTTTTCTGGAAAATATAAACTCGCCATCGTGATTCCTGAAAATCTTTCGACTTCACTTCAAAAGAAAGTAAATCAAAACGTTGAAGGAATTCTTTCAAAATTTGGGTTGGAAGAAGACACTATACCTTTTAAGAAGGAGATTATTACTCAAAAGGAGGTACGATTGTATTTTGACCCTGCAACCCAAGTAAGTTTTAAGTCTTCTGTCAAAAATGGAATCGATAAAATGATTTCAAAAATTGAAACCCAAAGTATTTACAAAGCTTTTCAGACTGAATTGGGCGAAGTAGGTGGAGAACCAATTTTCGATACCGAAAACTTTATTGCCTTTAAGGAAGTTCTTCAAACCAAAAACAACAAAGAAATTATTCCGAACTCTGCCCAACACAACGTGCCTGCATGGACACTATTTGCTATTTTCTTTATAATCGTTCCGCTTTCCATCAATCTAGTGAAGGAGAAAAATCAAGGAACTTTTGTGCGATTACGGACCAATCCCGTGAGATATGCTACTGTTCTTGGTGGGAAAACCATTGTTTATCTCGGGGTTTGTTTAATTCAATTTACATTAATGTTGTTTGTAGGAGTTTTTCTTTTTCCAGCATTGGGACTACCAGGAATTAATGTTTCAGGAAAATTGCCGATGCTTTACACCGTTGCACTATTTTCAGGTCTGGCTGCAATAGGTTTAGGACTTTTGCTGGGTACCATTGCAAGAACACAAGAACAAGCAGCACCATTTGGATCTACCTTAGTTGTTATGTTGGCTGCTCTTGGTGGTGTGTGGGTACCAGTTTTCGTGATGCCAAAAGTGATGCAGATGATCTCAAAAATATCTCCGATGAACTGGGGTTTAGAAGCTTTTTATGATGTTTTTTTAAGAAATGTCGGTTTTGTTAAAATCCTTCCCGAAATTTTGTTATTATTGTTGTTCTTCCTCACAACAATCATAATCGCAATATTTTATAATAGAAGAAAAAATGCCGTTTGACACTATGGACGAATTAAGCTTTACATCCGAAATTCGAGTGCGTTTCACCGAAACCGATCCGCTTGGAATTGTGTGGCACGGCAATTACATTCAGTATTTCGAAGATGGCAGAGAGGCTTTTGGTCGTGAACACGGAATTTCATATTTAGAACAAAAGGCAAATGGCTTCACTTCCCCAATCGTGAAATCATCTTGTGAACATAAACTTCCGCTGAGATATGGGGATGTTGCAACAATAAAAACCACATTTAAAGACTCACCAGCCGCAAAAATGATTTTTCAATATAGAATTTTTGACCCAAAGGGTAGGTTGGTGTGTTTGGGGGAAACCATCCAAGTTTTTTTAAATGAACAAGGCGAGCTTTCATTGACAAAACCTGATTTTTTTGTAAAATGGAAGGAGAAAATGGGACTCTCAAAATGAGTAAAATATACCTTTCATATAATAATATTTTTAGCAGTCTTGGTTTTGACAGCGAAACGGTTGTCGAAAATATTTCGAATGGCAATTCGGGACTTCAAAAATACAATGATCCTTCCCTTTTGCCTGAACCGTTTTGCGCTTCAATGATTTCCACTGATGTTATAAAGGAGGAATTCCATAAAATTGCGGATGCTTCCAAGTTTACGAAACTTGAGCAAATGCTCATTCTTTCTCTAAAAGACGTTGTTGATGCTTCCAATATTCCTCTAAATGAAAATGTGGGTCTTATAATTTCAACAACCAAGGGAAATGTTGATGTACTTGAAAAAAACAGTAATTTCCCAGAAAGTCGTGCTTATTTGAGTGAATTGGGAAAGACAATACAAAACTTTTTCGGTTTTAAAAATGAAGCTATTGTGCTTTCAAATGCTTGTGTTTCTGGGGTTTTGGCTATTTCTGTTGCAAAACGCTATATTTCCGAAGGTAAATACGATCACGTTTTTATTACCAGTGGCGATTTGGTGACTAAATTTATCCTTGCAGGTTTTAATTCGTTTCAGGCATTATCGCCGGAACCGTGTAAACCTTATGATCTCAATAGAACTGGAATCAATTTGGGCGAAGCAGCCGCCAGTATTTTGATCACTTCATCAACCGAAAATCTTTCAAAAGAAGCCTTGGAAATGTTGGGAGATTCTACCTGCAACGATGCCAACCACATTTCCGGTCCATCACGAACTGGCGAAGGGTTGTACAGAAGTGTAATTGAAGCACTGAAAGAAGCCAATATGGAAGCGGCACAAGTGGATTATATTTCTGCACACGGTACAGCCACTCCTTTTAATGATGAGATGGAAGCAATTGCCTTCAGTCGACTTGGTATGGAAACTGTGCCGCTAAATAGTTTAAAAGGATATTTTGGACATACTTTAGGTGCCGCAGGTTTGCTTGAAACTATTGTGGGAATGCATTTTATGCAGAAAAATATTCTTTTTTCTTCCAAAGGATTTTCCGACCTTGGCGTCTCAAAAAAGATTAGCATCATCAAAATAAATAAATTAAAAAAGTTACAATCTTTCTTAAAAACTGCATCCGGTTTTGGAGGTTGTAACACGGCTATAATTTTAAAAAAAATGAACAATTAACCAACAACAAATGTCAAACTCAATCAAAACCATGAATGCCGTTGAAGCCTTGGAAGAAGCCCACCGGATTGCCTTTGCACCTTTTGTTTTCCAAGCTTCAGTGTCTCTTCGGAAATTGGGAATCCTCGATTATATTTTTGACCAGCGTAAAACAGGAGGTCCCACTGCCGAAGAAATTTCAGAAAAACTTTCATTAACTCCTTATGGAGTTGGGGTGTTGTTAGAAATTGCACAAACTTCCAACATTGTATCAAAAAATAATGACAATCAATACGAACTCACAAAAGTTGGATATTTCTTAAATTATAACACAACGGCAAGTGTTAACCTAAATTTTGCGAATGATGTTTGTTACAAAGGGCTTTTCCATTTGAACGATTCTATAAAAAACGGCAAGCCTGAGGGGTTGCAGGAACTCGGAAAATGGAATACTATATATGAAGGTCTTTCTCAACTAAAACCAGCGGAACAAAAATCCTGGTTTGATTTTGACCATCATTATTCTGATGATATTTTTGCGGAAGCTTTAGAAAGAATTTTTAAGAGAAAACCCAAGACCCTCTTTGATGTTGGAGGAAATACAGGTAAGTTTTCTATTAAATGCTGCAGTTTCAATGAAGAAATAAATGTGAAAATTGTTGATTTACCGGGACAGTTGAACATGGCGATGGCAAATGCGGAACGCAGTGGTTTTAAAGATAGAATTTCGGGGCACGCAATTGATTGGCTTTCTGAAGATCCAAAAATCCCTGCGGGTGCAGATATTATTTGGATGTGTCAGTTTTTGGATTGTTTTTCTGAAGAAGAAATTGTAAAGATTTTAAGTACCTGCGTAAAATCAATGGATGATGATGCCGAATTAATTATTGTTGAAACTTTTACCGACAGACAGGCTTTCCGCGCTTCACAATTTATATTGGAAGCTACTTCGCTTTATTTTACAGTCCTGGCTAATGGAAACAGTAAAATGTATCCAGCCAGCGTTTTTTTAAGATTGATTGATGAAGCAGGTCTGAAATTGAAAGAAGACTCGCAATTGGGTGAATATCACACCATGCTAGTTTGCGAAAAGAAATAAAATTTTGACTGATATTTTTCATATAAAAAGTTATTGCCACATAAAAAATCGAACTGTTTCGGTGAATGGGAATGTCATTTTTAGTGATGATGTAGAAGATTTTTCAACTTTTATAAAGAACGCATACAAATTTTTAAAAACAGATTATTCAAAGTTTTTTAAAATGGACAACCTCAGCAAACTCGCATTTTTGGCTGCCGAGGTTTTGCTAAGAGAGGAAGATTTAAATGAAGAAGAAAATAATATTGCCCTCGTTTTTTCAAACAAGGCTTCTAGTTTAGATACCGACCGGAAACACCAAGCCGCAATTGAAAATGATGCCGAATACTTCCCGAGTCCTGCGGTGTTTGTTTATACATTGCCAAATATTTGTATGGGCGAGATAAGTATTAAACACAAGCTTTATTCTGAGAATAGTTTTTTTATCTTTGACGGCTTTAATGCCGAACATTTACAACTGTACACCAACAGTTTATTGCGAAGTGGAAAGGCAAAAAAAGCACTCTGTGGCTGGGTGGATTTTGATGAAAACAGCTACGATGCCTTTCTCTATCTCGTTGAAAAGAAAGGCGAAATTGATCACAATACTGAAGAAATAACCAGATTATATAATACATTATGAGTGAATTAAAAGAAGAATTGAAAGCAAAAATCATTGAACAATTGAATCTTGAAGACGTTTCCGTATCCGACATCGCAGATGATGATGGTCTTTTTGGCGACGGGCTTGGATTGGATTCCATTGATGCTTTAGAACTTATCGTGATGCTTGACAAAGATTATGGCATCCGTTTGAGTGATCCAAAAGAGGGAAAAAAGATTTTTGAATCTGTACAGGTAATGGCAGATTATATTGAAGCGCACCGCGTAAAATAACTCTAATCAATAACTCAACAAAGCTAAGTCAGGAAATTTCTGATCCAGCTTGTCCTGAGTGGAGTCGACTGTATGTCGAGCTCTGTTTTTAGCATAATCTTTAAATGAGTAAAGGCATAGCCATCACTGGAATGGGTATTATTTCTGCCATTGGTAACAATGTAGTGGAAAATTATGA
>JBLWTS010000056.1:0-22443 GCA_048270045.1 Aequorivita sp. | reverse complement strand
ATTAAAAACTAAATAATAAAATAGCGGGGGCCGGCCCCCGCTATTTTATTATTTACACACTTTATGAGATAGTCCCAAATAGGCGAATATGCTGAACTCAGAACTCAGTACCCTTAACTATTCGCTCAATAAACTTACCCCCAGTGTGGTTGAAGAATTCTGTAGTAATAGGCAAATAATATAATTTCGCTTTCTTTATGACTGGTTGGAGGCGCATGAAATCCTTTTCGGTGGTTACTATTAAGGTGTGTTCCTCAAGGGCTGTTATTTCTGAAACCGCAAAATCATGATGATCACCAAAAGCCTTGTGCTCAAAGTGCATTCCTTTCGAATTTAAAAACTCCATCAACGGTTTCGGATTGGCAATACCCGTGACCAACGTAAACCTTTTGTCTTTCAGAGAAGCAAGAGACTTTGAAGTATTCTCGTTTTTTATTTCACTGTCATAGCCAATCTTCGTAAAATAAACTTCCTGATGTGGTTTTGGATTGAGTCTTTTCCGAATCGCGTTCATTTCTTCAACGCCAAGATCCTCTGGACACTTCGTCACCACCAACTCATCTGCTCTATCCGCCCCAGACCTCGGTTCGCGTAAATTTCCAACGGGTAAAATGCAATCATCCACAAACAAATTTCCATAAGAAGTAAGCAATATAGTATGTGAAGGTCGAACTTTTCGATGTTGAAAGGCATCATCTAACAAGAGTAGATTGATGCGCTTGGCGAGTTTCTCAATTCCCGTTTGTCTATCCTCACATACGGCAACCGTAATATCTGGAAACTTTCGTTTGAACTGAAGTGGCTCGTCTCCTACTTCACTCGTCGTACTATCAATCAAAACTTCCCTAAATCCTGTTGTCTTTCTTTTATAACCTCTACTCAAAACTGCGAGATTCCATTCATCTTTTAAAGAAGTGATCAAAAATTCAATCATAGGCGATTTCCCGGTACCTCCAGTTGAAAGATTTCCCACACAAATAACAGGAAACTCATAAGCCTTACTTTTCAACCATCCCAGATCGAAAAGTTTATTGCGAAATGCAGTAATTCCCCAATAAATTATGGAAAAAGGAAAAAGAAGTTTTCGAAGCAATTTCATTTGACGAATGTACTAATTTCATCTAAAACCGAATTGCTTTAAATTCATATAGCGTACATCAATTTCATCAAAATCTTATCTTTGTCAAAAACCAAGAATCATGATTGTCAAGAAAGTTATTGAATTGCTTGAAGAAATTTCACCCCTCGCCTATTCCGAAAGTTTCGACAACACCGGACTGCTCGTTGGCGATGAAAATATGATTGTATCAGGTATTTTGGTTACTCTAGACACTTTAGAATCAGTAGTTGACGAAGCCATTGAGAAAGAATGTAACTTTATTGTTAGCTTTCATCCCATCATATTTTCTGGATTGAAAAGACTAACCGGAAAAACGTATGTTGAACGCACCGTTCAAAAAGCCATAAAGCACAACATTGCAATTTTTTCAAATCATACGGCACTTGACAACGCTTGGAACGGAGTTAACGCAATGATTTGTCAGAAATTGGGATTGAAAGACCGAGAAGTTCTGATTCCTCAAGAAAGCACTATAAAAAAGTTAATCACTTTTGTCCCCAAAAGTCATATCGAGAAAGTGAGGGAAGCTATTTTCACAGCAGGCGGCGGAAATATTGGCAATTACGAAAATTGTAGTTTCAACATAGAAGGAAAAGGTAGCTTTAAAGGGAACGAATCGTCTAATCCTGTGATTGGCGAAAAAGGAAAATTTCATTTTGAAGAAGAAGTCCAACTTGGAATCACTTTTGGGAAGCATTTACAAAGAAATATTTTAAAAGTTCTTTTTGAATCACATCCTTATGAAGAGGTTGCTTACGAGATTACAACCTTAGAAAACCATAACCAACAAATAGGAATTGGAATGGTAGGGAATTTAGAAAGTCCGATGTCAGAAATGGATTTTTTGAAGTTTCTCAAGGAAAAGATGCTCACAGATTGCGTTCGTCACTCGGCATTGCAGAATAAAACCATAAATAGAGTTGCGGTTTTGGGTGGCAGCGGCAGTTTTGCAATTGATGCAGCAAAAAATGCTGATGCCGATGTGTTTATTTCAGCCGATTTCAAATATCACGACTTCTTCAGGGCAGAAAATACCCTACTTTTGGCCGATATTGGCCATTATGAAAGTGAACGCTTCACAAAAGACCTACTATATTCCTTCCTTACAAAAAAAATCATTAGTTTTGCACCTGCTTTGCCGAAAGGTATCGCGATATCAGAAATAAACACCAATCCCATTAGCTATCTATAAATTTTATGGCAACGAAAACTGAAGTTACTGTTGAAGAAAAATTAAGAGCCCTTTACGATCTACAACTTATCGATTCAAGAATTGATGAAATCAGAAATGTACGTGGAGAGCTTCCATTAGAGGTTGAAGACCTTGAAGACGAAGTGGCTGGAATGAATACCCGTTTGGAAAAGCTCAACGCCGATCTGGAGGTAATTGAAGACCAAATTAAGGAAAGAAAAAACAACATTGAAGAAGCCAATGTCCTGATGAAAAAATACGCTGCACAACAAGATCACGTGCGCAACAATCGGGAATATAACTCTTTGAGCAAGGAAATAGAATTTCAAGGACTGGAAATTCAACTTGCAGAAAAAAACATCAAGGAATTCCGTGCCCAGATCGAGCACAAAAAGGAAGTGATTGAAGAAACCAAAAGTCGTTTTCAGGAACGTTCTGAGCATTTAAAGCATAAGCAAGACGAGCTTGATGAGATATTAAAAGAGACCGAAAAAGAAGAGCAGACATTAATAAAGGAATCGAAAAATTTTGAAACCACGATTGAGCCACGTCTGGTCAAGGCATACAAAAGAATTCGGACAAATGTAAAGAACGGTTTGGCCGTGGTCGCAATAGAGCGCGGTGCTTCTGGAGGATCTTTTTTTACTATTCCTCCGCAAGTTCAAATGGAAATTGCAGGCCGGAAAAAAATCATTACTGATGAACACAGTGGTCGTATTTTGGTAGATTCGGATCTAGCCAAGGAAGAACGTGAAAAAATGGATACTTTGTTCGCAAAACTTAAATAGAGTCCCCCATCCCTAATTATAACAAGGCCTTCACATAAAGTGAGGGCTTTTTTTGTATTTTGAACGAAAATTTATATATATGCTTATACGGGAAGTTGCTTAAATAGACCTAGGACCTTAAAAAGTAGGAAATAAAACAAAGGAGCATTAATATTTATCCAAACTGTAATCGGCATCCATCATATGTCCTTTGGTCCTCTGTCAATTTTGAACATTAAATGGCTTTATGGCCAATCATTTTAAAAAATTAAAAACTTAATCCTTAAAAATATCCTCTGATGAAAAAATATCCGATTTTAATAGCTAGCGTTATTTTATTTGCGCTACAAGTCTCGTGTAAACCTTCAAATGAAACTAATAAGGAAGCGGAAGCAGTCGCACAACAAACCCAAACTCCAGTACAAGCGGAGACACAAAACGGACTTAAAAAAGCCTATTTCGCTAGTGGTTGTTTTTGGTGCGTGGAAGCTGTTTATGAAAGTGTAATTGGCGTAAAGGAAGCAGTTTCCGGATACAGTGGTGGTAAAACGGACAATCCATCCTATGAAAATCATGCAGACCACGCTGAAGCGATAGAGGTAATTTACGATCCAGAAATTATAAGTTTCGGTCAATTGGTTGATGTCTATTTCGGTTCCCAGAATGTAACACAAGTCAATGGACAGGGTCCCGACCGTGGAAGCTCTTATCGGTCTATTATTTTCTATCAAAACGATTCAGAGAAAAAGATAATCGAGGAAAAGATTGCAACGTTGAACCAGCGATTAGGAGGAGATAAAGTTGCTGCCCAGGTTTTACCTTTTCAAAAATTCTGGATAGCCGAAGCCTATCATCAAAATTACGAGCGCAACAATCCGGGGAATCCATATATCCAGAATGTGTCAATTCCAAGAGTTAAAAAATTCAAGAAGAAGTTTCCAGAACTTCTAAAGAAAGGAAACGAATAGATGTTACGTTTTGAAAAAGCATTTGACACATTCTTCAGTTTTTTACAAAATCCTTTTAACGCTAACTCGAAAATTTTTAGGTGAATAAACGCTATCTTCTTAATGTTTTTAGAAAATTTATATAAATATAGTTAACTTGTGGTTAAAAAATAAACATGTTAATTATCTGACCGTATATTTGAGGAACTAACATTAAAAACACATATTATGAGAGATCTAATTTGGCTTATTGTAGTAATCTTGATAATTGGATGGCTTTTTGGCTATTTCTTTTTTTCATTAGGAGCTTTTATCCACATTTTATTAGTACTTGCAATTATAGGGATTCTTTGGCGCCTAGCCACTGGCCGAAGATTGTAACATTTTTTTTTAAACCAATACCAAACCACAAAAACAAACTATTATGAGAAAAGTAATTTTGATTTTATTTGCAGTCGGTCTAATGACCACAAGTTTTACGAGCTGTCGCGAAAAGAAAACAGTAGGCGACAAAATTGAAGATGTTGCGGATGACGTTGAAGATGCAATCGATTAATTTATGACAGACGATTAACCATCAAGAAGCCCTCAAATTTTGAGGGCTTTTCTTTTGTTCTAAGCCACTATTGAATGCCATTCGGGATGTTTTTTAATATATTTTTCAACGAAAGAACATTCTGGAACCACTTTCAATCCACGTAGTTCAATTTCAAGTAGAACCGTTTCTACCAATTCACTACCCACACCTTTCCCAGCTAGCGCTTTATCTACTTCAGTATGTGTCAGTACTAAAATATTCGGTCGCACAGCGTATTCAATAAACGCTGGATGACCGTTAATCTCCGTCTCAAATCTCTTCTTTTCTTTATTGTCTATTACTTGCATTTTATTTTCTTTTTCTGGATTATTTGTACGTTAAAATTACAAAAAATATAGCAGCTAAAATGGAATTGTTATTTTTACAAGAAACAAATTGTTATGAAAGTAGTCATATTAATATTGGTCTCATTCCTGGGAATGATGAGTTGCAACAATGCTAATAAACCTTCGGAAATCCAAGTATCTGACGAGGTTGTTGAACAAAATGATACTGTCCTAGATTCCGACATTCCTATAATTGCGAGACAAATTGCTGAAGCTAATGGTATCCAAAACTGGAATGCTGTCTCTGAAATAGCTTTCACCTTCAATGTTGACCGAAACGGAAACCACTTTCATCGTTCGTGGATATGGAATCCCAAAACTCAAGATGTTCAATTGATTTCACCTAAAAATACTGTGAATTATAATCGCTCTAGTATGGATAGTTTGACGATGAAAACTGACGCAGCCTTTATTAATGACAAATACTGGATGTTAACACCCTTCCAATTAATTTGGGACAAGGGAATGGAATTTTCAGAGAAGGAAAATATGGTGGCTCCAATTTCTAAAGACACCTTAAACCAACTTACTATTGTTTATCCAAACCAAGGCGGTTACACACCTGGAGATGCATATGATTTTTTCTATGATGAAGATTTCAAAATAAAGGAATGGATTTATCGAAAGGAAAACTCGTCAGAACCGAGTATGACAACCACTTGGGAAGATTATAAAAATTTTGAAGGGATAGATATCGCCACAATGCATCGCAATAATACAGGAAATTTCAAACTTTACTTTACAGACATATCAATTAAGAAAGATATCCAAAACTAAAAACAACATTACAATAACAGCCTAACAATACAGCAAAGGTCGCGTCAAATAAACGAATATTAATTCCTATTTTTGTGAGAATGCTTCATCGCTTTTCTGAAATCAGAATAAATTAAAGCATCTCAACGACATAAATCAACTTTTTAAAATGTTTCAAAACACTCTAGAATACGCTAAAAATCAAGACTCCATCGATTCTTTAGCCTCCTTCAGAAATAAATTTCATATCCCCAAAGATTCACAAGGTCAAGAATTGGTTTACCTCTGTGGAAACTCATTGGGTTTACAACCTAAAATCACTTCGGAATATATAAAGGAATCGCTTACAGATTGGGCAAATCTCGGTGTGGAAGGACATACCGAAGCTAAGCACCCTTGGCTGCCTTATCACGAATTCTTAACCAAAAATATGGCAAAAATTGTGGGCGCAAAACCGTCAGAAGTTGTTGTGATGAACACCTTGACGACAAACCTTCATTTAATGATGGTCTCATTCTTTCAACCCACTAAAACCAAATATAAAATTGTGGTTGAAAGTGATGCTTTTCCTAGTGATAAATACGCGGTTGAAAGTCAATTAAAATTTCACGGAATCGATCCAAAAGAAGGCCTAATTCAATGGACGCCTAGAGAAGGTGAAGACCTCTGCCGTTTTGAAGATCTGGAAGAAATAATGAAAAATCAAGGCGACCAAATTGCTTTGTTGATGATTGGCAGTACAAATTATTATACGGGTCAATCTTTTCCGTTGAAAAAAATTACGGAACTCGGTCATAAGTACGGATGCAGAGTCGGATTTGATTTAGCGCACGGCGCGGGAAACATCCAACCCAACCTTCACGATTCAGGAGCCGATTTTGCCGTTTGGTGTTCTTATAAGTATTTAAACAGCGGCCCAGGAAGTCTAGGTGGCTGCTTTGTTCACGAACGACACGCTAACAATAAAGAACTCAACCGATTTGCAGGTTGGTGGGGACATAACAAGCAAACCCGCTTCAATATGCGGAAGGATTTTGATGCTCTACCCGGCGCAGAAGGTTGGCAGCTTAGCAATCCCCCAATTTTATCAATGGCGGCAATTAGAGCCTCCTTAGACACATTTGCCGAAGCAGGCTTTGAGAATCTCCGGAAGAAATCTGAAAAACTTACTGGCTACTTAGAGTTCTTATTAGACGAAATGAAAAACGATGCCATCTATGTAATTACTCCCAGAAATCCGGAAGAACGTGGCTGTCAACTTTCTATTCAAGTTAAAAATGCAGATAAAACTTTATACACGAAATTGACAGAAGCAGGCGTAACAAGCGATTGGCGAGAACCAGATGTAATCCGCATCGCCCCTGCCCCACTTTATAATAGCTTTGAAGATGTATTTAAGTTTTCAGAAAAACTAAAAGAAGTATTGAAGAAATGACTTAAGACTTATTGACATAGGACGTAGGACAAATAACCTGCAATATTTGTCGTATGTCTTAAGTCCTACCGTCTTATGTCTAAAGAAACAAAACATGAATAAAAACCAAAACATACTTGTTATCGGCGCTGGTCTTTGCGGAAGTCTTCTCGCCTTGCGTCTTGCCCAACACGGCTTCAATATTACCTTAGTAGAAAAACGACCCGATTTACGCAAGATAAGCTTAGACGCTGGCCGATCCATAAACTTAGCTCTAAGCGATCGTGGTTTACGTGGTTTGCGCTTGGCTGGCGTTGAAGAAGCAGCAAAAGAACTCCTGATACCGATGACAGGGCGAATGATTCACGAGAAATCGGGAAATACTTTTTTAAGTCCGTATAGCGGAAGAGATGATGAGTATATCAACTCTGTCTCCCGACCTGGATTGAATAAACTGTTGCTAAACGAGGCGGAGAAAATGCCCAATGTCAAAATTATCTTTAATCAAGCCTGTGCCGAAGTCGATTTTGACTCGCCGTCAGCTACATTTGAAGATTTTGATTCCGGTGAAAAAACCGTTTATAGCGCCGATGTAATTTTCGGAACCGATGGCGCTGGCTCTGTAGTTAGAGCAAACATGATCCACGACAAATCATTTCTCCTCAATATTTCTCAACAATGGTTGGGACATGGTTATAAAGAATTAGAAATTCCCCCTGCAGAAAATGCGCGTTATCGAACCTATAAAAATGCGTTACATATATGGCCACGTGGCGAAGACATGCTGATAGCACTTCCCAACTTGAATGGCAGTTTTACGGTAACGTTATTTCTACCTTATAAAGACAGCGACTATTGCTTTGAAAATCTCACTTCTCCAGAAATGGTGGAAGAATATTTCCAAAAGGAGTTCCCCGATGTGTTAGAATTGATTCCTAATTTAACGGAAGAGTTTTTCAATAATCCCGTGGGCGCAATGGGAACCGTTAATTGCGATCCTTGGCACCGCTTCGGGAAAACGTTGCTGATGGGCGATGCCGCCCACGCCATGGTTCCATTTTACGGTCAAGGGATGAATGCTAGTTTTGAAGATGTCGCGGTTTTTGATGAAATTCTGATGAAGTTCAAAGATTCTTTAAACGATGGAAATACAACTTGGGAAACGATTTTTGACGAATATGAAAAAACACGCAAAAAAGATGCAGATGCCATTGGCGAACTCGCGGTTGACAATTTCGACGAAATGAAAGCCCATACGGGAATGGAATTGTTTCAAAAGAAAAGAAAACTCGAAACCGCTTTTGAAGCAGAATTTCCACAAGAATATTACAGCAAATACTCCTTGGTAACTTTTAAAGAAGACCTTCCTTATTCCGAAGCAAAACGCCAAGGAAGAGCACAGGACAAAGCCATATTGAGTTTGCTACACAATGAAAAATTAAAAGAAAACATGACATTAAAAGAAAAGTTGGAAATGGTAAAGAATCAAACTCAACTTATCTTAAATGAAAGTGAAATGGACGATTATTTATAATTAAAGTAATTGTGCTGATTTTAAACCTGCAGACGATGTGCTGAGCTTGTCGAAGTATGTACCCACCTTTTCAATGCACTTCTTGTAGGTCTAAGTACGGAATAATGATATACCTACAAGGTTATGAAAACCTTGCAGGATAATCAATAAAATTTAATATACATATTATGAGCAATGACAAAAAAGATTCCCGCCTTCGCGGGAATTTAGTAGAAGGAAAAGCTACTCCTCGTGGCGCATTTCCACACATCAAACGTGCGGGTGACTTCCTTTTCATCAGCGGCACAAGTTCTCGCTTGCCCGATAACACCTTTGCTGGAGTCAATAAGGTTGATGAGTTAGGCACTATGTATTTCGATATTCGAGAACAAACGCGAGCAGTACTTGAAAACATAAAAGATTATCTTGCCACAGAAGGCGCCACAATGGCTGACGTAGTTGATATTACCAGTTTTTTGGTAAACATGAACGACTTTGGAGGTTATAACGAAGTCTATGCGGAATATTTTAACAAAGAAACTGGACCCGCTCGCACAACAGTTGCGGTACATCAATTGCCACATCCGCATTTGATTGTTGAGATTAAGGCGATGGCTTATAAGCCAGTTAACAGTAACCCGTAGCAGTATACAGTAAAAGAGACCCAAAGGTTTTAAAAACCTTTGGGTCTGTGAGAGCAGAAAATAAAATGCAAAAAATCCTAAACTACATAAACGGCGAATACGTTGAACCGCTATCAAAGCAATGGTTGGATAATTACAATCCTTCTAATGGCGAAGTGTATTCACAAATAGCGAATTCCAATTCGGAGGATGTTGAAAGTGCGTATCAAGCTGCAGCAGCTGCATTTCCTAAATGGAGCAATACAACAATTGACGAGCGCAGTAGAATTTTGCTGAAAATAGCAGATTTAATCGAGGAAAACTTAGACCAGTTAGCCGAAGCGGAAGCCAAAGACAATGGAAAGCCGCTAAGTTTAGCTTTAGCTGTCGATATTCCAAGAGGCTCTGCTAATTTTAGGTTTTTTGGAAATGCCATAACCCAATTCGCCAGTGAAGCACACGAAAGTGTAGGATTGAATACAATAAATTACACACTTCGTCAACCTTTAGGTGTTGTTGGCTGTATTTCGCCTTGGAATCTTCCACTCTATTTATTCACTTGGAAAATAGCGCCAGCAATTGCTGCAGGAAATACCGTGGTAGCAAAACCCAGTGAAATTACGCCGATGACGGCTTTTCTTTTAGGCGAAATATGCACCCAAGCAGGTTTGCCGAAAGGAGTTTTAAATATCGTTCACGGTACTGGTCCGTCCGCAGGACAAGCTATTGTTGAGCATCCAAACATTAAAGCCATTTCCTTTACTGGCGGAACAAAAACGGGAGAACATATTGCCAGAACCGCGGGACCTATGTTCAAAAAGTTATCGTTGGAACTTGGCGGAAAAAACCCAAATCTAATCTTTGCCGATTGCAATTACGACCAAATGCTGAAAGAAACCTTGCGTTCTTCTTTCGCTAACCAAGGCCAGATTTGCCTTTGCGGCAGTCGGATTTATGTTGAAAAAACCATTTATGAAAAGTTTAAAAAGGATTTTGTCGAAAAGGTAAAACAGCTTAAAGTTGGAAATCCTTTTGATGAGGATACGAACTTAGGCGCTTTGGTTTCAAAAGAACATTTAGAAAAAGTAGAATCCTATATCCAACTTGCAGGAAAAGAAGGTGGAAAAATCCTTTTCGGAGGAAAGCGTGTAAAAGTTAAGGGTTTGGAAAACGGATATTACCTAGAACCAACCATTATTGAAGTTTTTGACAATGAATGTCGCGTAAATCAAGAAGAAATATTTGGTCCAGTAGTAACAATTATGCCTTTTGAAACCGAAGAAGAAGCCCTGCAAATGGCTAACTCAGTCAAATATGGTCTTTCTGCCACACTTTGGACTACAGATCTCAATCGCACTATGCGAATTTCCAAAGGAATTGAATCTGGGATTGTTTGGGTAAACACTTGGCTAAACCGTGATTTGCGCACTCCTTTTGGCGGAATGAAAGCCAGCGGCGTAGGTCGTGAAGGTGGTTTTGAAGCACTTAAGTTTTTTACGGAGCAGAAGAATATCTGTATTCGGTATGAGGGTTTTGATACGAATTAGAACGTTTCTTTACACTGAAATTTACTAAGTAGCTACGGATTGTAACTGTAATTTTGACAAAATTTTAAACCTCGTCAAGTTAGGATTACTTGAAACCTGAAACTTGAAAGCTCATTACGGCGCCAAACGCTCAATAACCCAATCATACTCTTTTAGCGTATATCGAACCCTGTCGTGCAACCGATTGGCTCTGCCTTGCCAAAACTCAATAGAAACTGGCCTAACCAAGAAGCCTCCCCATTCCTTCGGCTTTGGGACTTCCTTGTTTTCATATTCCTTTTCAAGGTCTCGAAGATTTCTCTCTAAAATTTCACGGGAAGCCACTGGACTGCTTTGAGGTGAAACCATCGCCCCTAACTGACTTCCTTTGGGACGAGAATGAAAATAATTGGTAGAATCTGCTTCAGAAGTTTTTTCCGCAATTCCTTTAATGATTATTTGACGCTCCATTTTTGGCCAGAAAAAAGAAAGCGAAACCTTGTTGTTTTGGATTATGGAAATACCTTTTTCGCTGTTGTAATTAGTATAAAAATAGAATCCGTTTTCGTCATATTTCTTCAGAAGGACTACCCTTCCCTTTGGAAAACCATCAACACCAATGGTCGAAACGGTCATTGCATTTACTTCATCGACTGAATTACTGTCTTCTACCTCAAAAAACCAGGTTCGAAATTGCTGCATCGGATTTTCGTGAACCGTGGTTTCTGAAAGAACTCCCTTCTCGTAGGATTTTCGGTAATTATAAAGTTTTTCTTCCATCGCTTTTTATTGGCAAGTTAAGAGTTTTATACATTTTTTGAAATGGAGTTTTATTAAATATCCGTATTGGTTGACAAAAGAAACATGACACGCTTCGCTATTAGAAACAAGAGCCAAGACTGCGAGCCAAGATATAAGTCAATTCATAAAAATAAAAAACTAGTTTGTTGAGTTAACGATGAAGAAAGTTTTTCAGCCCATTTGCTTTTAAAATGAAAACACCTTTCCATCTTCAGCCAGCAAAACATTTTCAAAAACCTCTTTAGCTTCATTTATGAAAAGTTCTAAACTACCGTATCGACCCGAATAGTGACCTAGAATCAAACACCCAACTTGCGCCTTTTCCGCAATGGTGGCAGCTTCTTTAGCCGTGCTGTGTTTTGTTTTTACGCTAAGTTCCTGATGTACTTCCAAGAAAGTAGATTCGTGATATAAAACCGTAGCTCCTGCTATTTGAGACACTATCTGAGGGTTGTAAACCGTATCGCTACAATAAGCGTATGATTTCGGAGGCGCTGGATCAAAAGTGATTTGAGAATTAGGAATCAACTTTCCTTCTCGGTTTTCTACGTCAAATCCGCTTTTAATCTTGTTGTAATAACTCAAATCTATATTTGCTTCCTTAGCAGCATCAATATTCAATTTTCGGTCGCCAGGTTTTTCTTTAAACAGAAATCCGTTGGTATAAACTCTATGAACTAAAGGGATGGTTTCTACAGTGACCTTTACATCTTCGTAAATCAATTGAGGCGAAGTCTCTTCCAGTTCATGGAAATACAGAGGAAATTTGGTTCGAGACTTTCCAAGTTTTAAAAGCAACAGAATAACTTCTTTAATGCCTTTCGGACCATAGATATGCATCTCGGTCTCCCTTCCCATCAAGTGAAAGGTGGAAATAAGACCCGGCAAGCCAAAGAAATGGTCGCCGTGCAAGTGCGAAATAAAAATGTGTTTAATTCTGGAAAACTTAACTTTATACTTCCGCAACTGAACCTGCGTCCCTTCGCCACAATCTATTAAAAACAGATGTCCTTTCATCTCTAAAACTTGCGCCGTAGGATGGGCAGAAATTTTGGGCGTAGCGGCATGGCATCCGAGGATTGTTAAGTTCATTTACGATTTATGATTTTCGATATGCGATGTGCGATTTTTGAGTTACGATATTGGATTCGGGATTTAATAAAATCTACAATCGGCAATCGTAAATCTAAAATCCAAGATCTCGTTCTATTTCTTCCATTTCAATAATGTCGCCTGCCTCTTGGATGGTAGGAACAACAATCATTTCATACGGAATTTCGTCAATTGAAATAGCGTCATTTACGATTACAAAGGATTGCTTCGATTTGCGATGTAGATTGGAAACTTTCAGAAATAATAAAAGTTCAAGCAGTTCCAAAGAATCGTATTTCAAAAGATTCAACACCACATTTTGTCCCTTGTACTTTGAAGGAACTTGCGATTCAATAAAGGAAGCAAATTTTGAAATGTCGTTCTTTTCATCCTCAAGAACAACATAGTCTGGATGATTCTCAATCTTCATAATATTGCCCGCGCAGGCGGGTATCTCTTTTAATTAATATTTTCAGAGTGTTTAATTTTTGAAGCTAATAAATAAATAACGGCCATCCGAATTGCGACACCGTTTTGTACTTGTTCCAAAATAATAGATTGTTTGCTATCGGCAACGTCACTTGTAATTTCCACTCCACGGTTTATCGGCCCCGGGTGCATAACAACTATTTCCTTGTTCAAGGAATCTAATAAGGCTTTATTGACTCCAAATTGTTGGGTGTACTCCCTTGTAGTTGGGAAATAACTGATGTCCATACGCTCATTTTGCACACGTAGCATATTTGCAACATCACACCATTCCAAAGCTTTTCTTAAGTTAGATTCGAAAGAAACATTCAGCTTTTCTATATATTTAGGAATAAGAGTTTTAGGGCCACAAACTTTAACAATAGCTCCAAGCTTTTGAAGTGCGAAAATATTTGAAAGCGCTACCCTAGAATGAAGGATATCACCAACAATGACCACCTTTTTTCCTGCCACGTCCCCGAGCTTTTCACGTATGGAATAGGTATCTAGCAAAGCTTGAGTGGGATGTTCATGTGCGCCATCACCTGCATTTACAATACTTGCTTTTACGTGTTTCGAAAGGAAAACACCCGCGCCCGGATTTGGATGCCTCATAACCACCATATCTACCTTCATAGATAGAATGTTATTTACAGTGTCAATAAGTGTTTCTCCTTTAGAAACCGAAGAGCTTGAAGATGCAAAATTGATCACATCGGCAGAAAGTCTCTTTTCTGCAAGTTCGAAGGACAATTTTGTTCTGGTACTATTTTCAAAAAATAAGTTGGCAATTGTAATGTCACGCAGCGAAGGAACCTTTTTAATAGGCCTGTTGATCACCTCCTTAAAATGATCGGCCGTTTCGAAGATAAGTTGAATATCCGATTCCGTGATGTATTTTATTCCCAATAAGTGGTTTACACTTAGTTCCATTGTTTGGTTTCAGGTTTCAAGTTCAATGTTGCAAGTTTCACTCTACACTATGATTTTCGATTTCGATTTCGATTTCAATTTCAATTTTTTATTAAATAAACCGCATCTTCCCCATCATTTTCTTTCCAACACACCTTCACTTTTTCTCCATTAATAGCGTCCACTTGTCTACCACGATAATCTGGCTGTATTGGTAAATGCCGACTAAAACGACGATCGATTAATGTCAGTAATTCTATTTCCAAAGGCCTTCCAAAGGATTGGACGGCCGTGAGCGCAGAGCGGATACTCCTTCCTGTAAAAAGAACATCGTCAATAAAGACAACGCGTTTGTCCTCTACAATAAAATCTATGTTGGTTTTGTTGGCTTCTAATGGTTTTTCTCCTCTTCGGAAATCATCTCTGTAGAAAGTAATATCCAAATACCCAAGTTTGATGTTTTTTATCCCGTATTCTCTTTCGAGTAAACTTTTCAGCCGTTCGGCCAAAAAAACGCCTCTTGGCTGGAGACCAATAAGAACGGTTTTGGAAAAATCATCGTGGTTTTCAATCAATTGGCAAGCCAAGCGGTTCAGCGCAATGTTTATCTCTGTTGCGTTCAGTAACACTTTTTGGCTCATAGAAAATTCTGAATTAGATTCGGCAGTCAAAAATACGATATTTTAATTCAAATTACATCAATAAAAAAAGCCTCTCGTTTCCGAAAGGCTTTTTAGTATTTAGAAAGAGAACGATTATATTTTACCGTCCATTCTGTCCTTCAGCTCTTGTAATTTAGAGTTGGCATCACCAAGAGTTGGTTTTGCTTCTGCTTCAGCTGCTTCTTGTTTTCTCACAGCATCTTTTACAATTTTCGCTTCTTCCTCCTTGTGAATAGCCATATGTGAAGCTACTACCTTCTTGAATTCTTTATTGAATTCAATGATTTGGAATTCTGCTTCATCACCTTTTTTCAACATAGACCCATCTTCTTTTTCAAGATGACGATTAGGCACGAAAGCTACGATATCATCGTTAAAGTTTATTGTTGCACCTTTGTCTACTACTTCAGCAATTGTAGCAGTGTGCTTAGTTCCAACAGCAAATTCAGCTTCGTATTTATCCCAAGGGTTTTCCTCAGTTTGTTTGTGACCTAAACTTAGTTTACGACCTTCAACGTCCAATTCCAATACAACCACTTCAAGAGTGTCACCAATGTTGGTAAACTCACTTGGGTGCTTGATTTTCTTGGTCCAAGAAAGATCGCTAATATAGATTAGCCCGTCGATACCTTCTTCTAACTCAACAAAAACGCCGAAGTTAGTGAAGTTACGAACAATACCTTTATGGCGTGAACCAACTGGGTATTTTGTAGTGATATCAGTCCATGGGTCTGGAGTCATTTGTTTGATTCCGAGACTCATTTTACGTTCTTCTTTATCCATTGTCAAGATCACAGCTTCAACCTCATCTCCAACTTTTACGAAATCTTGTGCGCTACGTAAGTGCGTGCTCCATGACATTTCGCTAACGTGGATAAGACCTTCAACTCCTTCAGCAACTTCAACAAAAGCACCATAGTCTGCAATAACAACAACTTTACCAGTTACTTTATCACCTACTTTCAACTCATCTCCTAGAGCCTCCCAAGGATGTGGATTCAATTGTTTAAGACCTAATTGGATACGTGTTTTATCTTCATCGAAATCAAGAATAACAACGTTCAATTTCTGATCAAGCTCAACGATCTCATTTGGATGGTTGATACGTGACCAAGAAAGGTCTGTAATATGCACAAGTCCATCAACACCACCAAGATCCACAAATACTCCGTATGAAGTGATGTTTTTAACAACACCTTCAAGTACCTGACCTTTTTCAAGTTGGCCGATGATTTCCTTTTTCTGTTCTTCAATATCCGCTTCAATAAGCGCTTTGTGCGAAACCACAACGTTTTTGAATTCGTGGTTGATTTTAACAACTTTGAATTCCATTGTTTTTCCAACGTACATATCGTAATCGCGGATTGGCTTAACGTCAATTTGCGAACCTGGCAAGAAAGCTTCGATTCCGAAAACATCTACGATCATACCACCTTTTGTACGGCATTTTACGTAACCATTTACGATTGTAGCTTCGTCGTGAGCTGCATTTACGCGATCCCACGCCTTGATAGTTCTTGCTTTACGGTGGCTCAGGATTAATTGACCCGTAGCGTCTTCGCGAACATCGATCAATACCTCTACCTTGTCACCAACTTTTAAATCTGGATTGTAACGGAATTCGTTCAACGAAACAACACCTTCGCTTTTCGCATTGATGTCGATAATTGCATCACGGTCAGTGATGTAAACCACTTTTCCTTCAACAACCTCATCATCAAGAGTGTCAACGAAGTTTTCCTTTACCAATTTTTCAAATTCCTCTAGCTTGCCATCATCAATAGGATCAATACCCTCTTCGTAGTTGTGCCAGTTGAAATCTGCAAGGAATTTTTCAGGATTGCTTTCTTTCAAAGAAACTTCAGCCTTTGGCTTTGAATTTTTCTTTGTTTCATTCTCTCCTGTTGAAGTTTCGTCAGTTGCAACTTCTGCAACTGTAGTGTTTTCCTGTTCTTTTGTAGCTTGTTCGTCAGCTACTTCTTTGTTTGCTTTATCAGCCATTTGTTAAAAATAAATTGAATTCTTTGATATTGTAATCAAAAGAAAATCAATGGTTTGTATTCTATGTTGTTACAAGAATTTATGCGGCTATCCCACAGAAGGGTTTGTTTTTTGTTTGATTTCAATTCCTTTTATTCTTGACTCGCCGCTAAAAGGGGTGCAAAAATAAGGTTTTTCTTTTGAAAATCAAAAGGTTTGGGGATTGAAAATATGTAGTTTTTGTTTCTTTCGTGGCGGATAGATGAAAGTCAGCTATTTTTTAAGAGAAATCAAAACAAAAGGCCTTGTCCCTTCTCGTCTGTTTTGGAATCATTCGGCTCCTCCTTATCCTCAACATTTTCTAAATCTGAGCCTAAGTCTTCCTCATCGACAACATCAATTTCTTCAGTTTCTGTGGGGACTTCGGGTTCATAGGGCAACGGATCTAGAGCATTAATTTCTAATACTTTTTCCTTGGTAAGTTGGTTCCCCATTGCGGTAACGCCTTTTACTGCGATAAATTCCTCCAAGTTTAATTCCAAGTTTTCATCTCGCTCCTGCCCTCTTTTCTTGGCAAAAACCACTTCAGCCATGGGACGATGATCTGTAAATATTTTCTCTAAATAGGAATTGGGATGTTCCGTAATAATCAACTCTTCCTTATCTGGATGGTCAATAAGGAATCTTTTCACATAGAAAAGTTCCTTTTCACCCTCCCAATAAATGGCGCTCAAAGGCTTTTTGGGAGCCCATTTTTCCAAGATAATCATATCGTCATCAAAACGCAGCGCTAAATCTGGCACAACAGTCTTTACAAACCCCTTCTGGTTGACTATAAGCAGACGATCTTCTTTTTTGAATTCTCCCAAAAGCTCGCCTCGATCATCCACGTTAAGTCGTTGTACGGAGTCATCGAACCATATTTTACGTGGCTTCAAGGTAGAAAGCCCTTTCTCTTTTAATTCAATCTTTTTTATAGAATACTTGGTTACGATGTTTCCTTTGGAGTTTCTTCCCTTTACTAATTGGTCGGCAAAGTCTAGATCGAACTTCAGCTTCTTAATACTTCCTGTTTGACGTAAATAAATAGAAACTACTTCAGCTTCTCCGTTTGGATTAGCTGTAAAATAAAGCACTTTAGAGCCTTTTGTGCCATTGGTTAAATCATATTCCCGATCGCGCGTTATTGATGTTACCGAAAAACGTTTCACATAACTGGCTCCACGTGGACCATCTTTATATATTGCGTTGTAAATGGTGCGCTTGTCCTTTTTCTTGAAAACAGCGACATGAATGACTCCCTTCCCAACAAAAGTCTTCGCATCCACTTTAGTTACCATCATTTTTCCATCTTCTGTGAACACAATGATGTCATCAATATCGCTACAGTCGGCAACATATTCATCACGCTTTAAACTTGTGCCCACAAAACCCTCAGCGCGATTTACATAGAGTTTGGTGTTTCTGATAACCACTTTGGTAGCTTCAATATCATCGAAAGCACGGATTTCCGTTTTGCGCTCCCTGCCTGCTCCATAATCACTCTTCAGTCTTTTGAAATAGTCGATGGCATACTCTATCAAATTACTTAAGTGATGCTTTATCTGAGCAATACTATCTTCCAAAGCATCAATCTTTTGCTGCGCCTTATCAATATCGAATTTTGAAATTCTTTTAATTCGAATTTCGGTCAATCGCACGATATCTTCTTCGGTTACAACTCGTTTTAAATGTTGAGTAAATGGCTTTAAACCTTTATCAATTGCAGCGATTACGCCTTCCCAAGTTTCTTCCTCTTCAATGTCTCGATAGATTCTGTTTTCGATGAAAATTCGTTCCAAGGAAGCAAAATGCCATTGCTCTTCCAATTCATCCAATTGGATTTCGAGTTCCTTTTTGAGCAGCTCCACCGTACGATCTGTACTTCTACGCAACATTTCAGAAACTCCGACGAACAAGGGCTTGTTGTCTTCAATAACACACCCTAAAGGTGAAATGGAGGTCTCACAAGCAGTAAATGCATAAAGCGCGTCAATAGTCTTGTCCGGAGAAATTCCGCTAGGCAAATGAATATGGATTTCTACATCAGCAGCGGTGTTGTCCTCAATTTTTTTAATTTTTATTTTCCCTTTGTCATTGGCTTTTAGAATAGTATCGATTAGAGAAGAAGTGTTCGTTCCAAAAGGTATTTCAGTGATTACCAAGTTGGATTTATCCATCTGGTTTATACGCGCCCGACTGCGGATTTTTCCACCCCGCATCCCATCATTATAATTGGCGACATCCATAATTCCACCCGTTGGGAAATCTGGATAGATTTGAAATTTCTTTCCTTGCAGATGTTTTATAGAAGCGTCTATTAATTCGATAAAATTATGAGGAAGAATTTTTGTAGAAAGTCCAACTGCAATTCCTTCAGCCCCCTGATTTAACAGGAGTGGGAATTTTACAGGGAGATTTATTGGTTCTTTTCTTCTTCCATCGTAAGAGGCTTGCCAAGTGGTGATCTTCGGATTAAAAACTACATCCAACCCAAATTTTGAAATTCTTGCTTCAATATATCTGGAAGCTGCCGCTCCATCACCTGTAAGAACATTTCCCCAGTTTCCTTGGGTGTCGATTAAAAGATCCTTTTGCCCCATTTGAACCATCGCATCCGCGATACTAGCGTCGCCGTGTGGATGGTATTGCATAGTATGGCCCACTACGTTTGCCACTTTGTTGTACCGACCATCGTCCAAATCCTTCATCGACTGCATAATCCGTCGCTGCACAGGCTTAAAACCGTCTTCAATAGCAGGAACGGCTCGCTCTAGAATTACATAACTTGCATAATCCAAAAACCAGTCGCGATACATTCCAGTTACCTTTTTAATGGTATCGCCAGAAGTGTCGTCGTTTACGCCTAGATAGTCTGGGCCATCGTTTATTTCTTCTTTATTATCGAGTTCGTCACTCATTTAATTATTTTCTATTCTATATTTTTAGTCTTTATGCTCTCTGTGGTATTATATAAAATCTTTAACACAGAGGCGCAAAGAGCACAGGGTTATTTTTTAATGATGTAGGAATTCGAAAGACTATCCATTTCGATTTTTTGGTAATTAATATAAAAGGTATTTACATAAAGAAAACCAAAACACTGTCCAACTAAATATCGTAATTTTAACTTTAGTGTATCGGTTTCTTGATTGTTTAGTTTCAACTTATAATCTTTTCCAGACTCCATTTCTGGGTAGTATAATTTAATATAGGTTTGGCCGGTTTCATCATCAAATATTAAGGGAATTGTCTGATCATTTCTAGTTAGTGTAATCTGAGATGGTTTATAAATCTTATTTTCCCCAATCAATGAATTTCCAGCCTCATTCTGAATCCGAATATTAATAGCGGGTTCACGAGGATCCATTGCGGCGCAGTTATCTCTTTCAATACTGCACGATGACGAAAGAAACAATCCAATAACTATTATAATAATATGCTTCATTTTCTTTTACTTCTTCTTAATCCAGCGACCAAATCATACAGAGCGTAAAGGTGCCAACTGATTACTGTCCACTGATTACTTTCATCAAGCCTCCACTCTATCCAACTCAACCTTCAAATTCTCAATAATAAATTCCTGTCGATCAGGTGTGTTTTTTCCCATGTAAAATGAAAGCAACTCTTCAATACTCATTGATTTATCTAACATTACGGGATCTAATCTTATATCATTTCCAATAAAGTGCACAAATTCATCGGGTGAAATTTCACCCAAACCTTTAAATCGAGTTATTTCAGGTTTTGGTTTTAGCTTTTCTATAGCATTAAGACGTTCCTCTTCTGAATAACAATAAATAGTTTCATTTTTGTTTCGCACTCTAAAAAGAGGCGTTTGCAGTATGTATAGATGCCCTTCTTTTATCAATTCAGGGAAAAACTGAAGGAAGAACGTAATCAGCAATAAACGAATGTGCATTCCATCCACATCGGCATCGGTGGCGATTACGATGTTATTGTAACGCAAATCTTCCATGGAATCTTCAATATTCAGAGCGGCTTGCAATAAGTTGAACTCTTCATTCTCATAGACAATTTTCTTCGTCATTCCGTAGGTGTTCAATGGCTTACCACGAAGTGAAAAAACCGCTTGGGTATTCACGTCTCGACTTTTTGTAATACTACCACTCGCAGAATCTCCTTCGGTGATGAACAAAGTCGATTCTAAATTCCGTTCGTTCTTAATATCTTGAAGATGTACTCGGCAATCCCGCAATTTCTTATTGTGAAGATTGGACTTTTTAGCGCGATCCCGAGCGAGTTTTCGTATGCCGCTTAATTCCTTTCGCTCCCGCTCTGCCTGTACTATCTTCTTGTGAATAGCATCAGCGGTCTCTGGATTCTTATGAAGAAAGTTATCGAGCTGTGTTTTTAAGAAGTCGTTTATAAAAGTTCTGACCGTAGGTAAATCTCCACCCATATCGGTACTTCCTAGCTTGGTTTTGGTCTGGCTTTCAAAAACTGGTTCCATTACCTTGATGCTAATAGCCGAAACTATAGATTTTCGAATATCACTCGCATCGTAATTTTTATTGTAGAACTCGCGAATGGTTTTAACCAATGATTCACGAAAGGCGTTTAAATGCGTTCCACCTTGAGTGGTATTCTGGCCGTTTACAAAACTGTGATATTCTTCACTATATTGGGTTTTGCTATGGGTTATTGCCACTTCAATATCCTCTCCGCGAAGGTGAATAATGGGATAAGCCATATCTTCATCACTGATGGTTTCACCCAATAAATCCTTTAGTCCATTTTCGGAATAAAACTTCTCGCCGTTGAAATCTATTGTCAATCCCGGGTTGAGATAGACGTAATTCTTCAGCATTTTCACTACATATTCTGTGCGATACTTAAAGTTTTTAAAAATGCTTTCATCGGGAATAAAAACGACTTTCGTCCCTTTTCGTTTTGAGGATTCTTCTACTTTAAAATCGTTGGTAAGCTCACCAAGAGAGAATTCCGCAGTTTTCATTTGATTATCTCGAACCGATTCCACTTTGAAAAACGATGAAAGCGCATTCACAGCTTTTGTTCCAACACCATTCAGCCCAACCGATTTCTTAAAAGCACGACTATCGTACTTTCCTCCCGTGTTCATTTTGGAAACCACATCCACTACTTTTCCTAAAGGAATTCCACGACCGTAGTCACGAACCTTCACTTCCTTTTCCTTGATGCGTACCTCAATGGTCTTTCCCGCTCCCATCACAAATTCATCAATACAATTGTCAATGACTTCTTTTAGAAGAATATAGATGCCGTCATCGGGGGACGAGCCATCGCCGAGTTTCCCAATGTACATACCAGGACGCATACGGATATGCTCCTTCCAATCGAGTGAACGGATATTGTCTTCGGTATATTGAGTATCTGACATAAGGATTCAATGTAGGATGGCTAATATAATTATACGCGAGCACTTGTGAAACCAATACTTGGGAAAGTAATTAACAATAAAATAGCATCTATTGTTAGTAATTTTCTGTTTCTGGTAAATGCACCAAAATTTTAATTTTCGTGAATAAAATACTGTTTATTTTGGTTATTGAAAAATTCTAAGTGAAAGTAGTTATAATTGATCAAGAACCAATTAAGATTTAGCCTCAAAGGGGGGGTCAAGGTTATAAATAAATTTCCAAATAAAAGGTATCATCTGATACTTATCCTTCTTGTTAGCAGCCCTAATTAAATACATAAATCT
>JBLWTS010000055.1:0-22537 GCA_048270045.1 Aequorivita sp. | reverse complement strand
AAAATGAGGAAAAACGGTCGGGAAACCAGTAAAAGCGTTAAATTTAAATCTTCCGAAAAACATTTAGGACAGGATTGATTTCAATCCATAGTTTTTTTACTTTTATCTATCAATTGAACTCCTTGATTTTTTCTGGACAAAAAGAAAGTAAACTCTTGGTTGCTATCAAACCCTACGGCACCACGATTATAGGAGCCATCCTTAAATTTTATTTCGTATGGGCTGTCTGTAAACACCCAGGAGTTATTCTGATCCCAATAAAGTTGGTCGCTTTTTAAAACCACACTATCTGCTGTGATTACGACTACATTATTTCTCAAGTCGATAAGGCCTGTTTTTTCGTATTGAATCCCATAGTCAGCATTTATGGTGCTTTCTTCCCCTTTTTCATCCCAAAAGTGAACTTCAATTCCTTCTGGAAATTCTTTATACGGGAATTTAAGATTGGAATAATCCAAGAGTTTATCAGCCAACAGATTTGTGACCATTTTTCCTGAATCTGTATATTTAAAATTGATGTTCTTTCCCACTGCTATTGGTGCTCCGTCGGAAAGAGTTAATTTTTTTACATTTTGATAATTGCTTTCACAAGCAAAAAGCGTGATGGCCATAATTAGAGCCATCACGCTTTTAAACAAGTTTAATATGTTGAACATTTTTATAAATTAGGAACTCGGACACTTCCACCGACCCAACATTTAAAGGTAATGGTTTTGCCAGCCATGCCGTCGTTAAAGATATCACTTTTTTGTGGAGCACGCTGTCTGTATGAATTTGCAGCTGCTTTTGCATTTGATGCTAAGGTTCCATCCACTCGTGCTGCTTTGTCCATCATGTCGGCAGCTAGCCAATACATTGCTCTTTTTTCAAACACTGTAGTACCACAATTGTCGGCGCTATCTGCATACATTGCGCCTATTTTATAATATGCAATTCCTGCTGAAGGTTTTACCTCAAGCATTTTGTTGTAGAATGATCTTGCGGTACTGAAACTTCCTCTCTTGCGGTGGTTTTCAGCAATGCTATAATAGATTCTATATTTCTTAGAATTGTCTTTTTCCAACTCCAATGCTTGGTTGAAATACTCCAATGCTTTGGATGATTTTCCTTCAGCTTCTGCCTGCTTTCCTAAAAGGTAAGCAGAGGTGGAACTTGGTTCCAATTCGTTAAGACGCGCAGCTAACTTTGTGGATAGTTTACTCTCGCAATCCTTGGCATCGAGCCTGTAGCTTGCTGCTTTTATCCAATCAACATCGCTCTTTTTGTTTTCGTAATCTTTTTCATAGAAAGGGATAAGATTTTCACAGTCTGCCAGTTGTCCTAGTTTTCCATTTACACTGCTTTCTACTGTGGCATATACACCAAGATTGTTTTCGTAAACATCTTTTGCGCGTTGCTCCTTATCATCTAAAGTCGTCCCCGCTTCCTCCTTATCCATTAAGGGAGTCAATTTTTCGGCTAAGTTGTTTTTCTCTTTGTCGATTTTTGCTGAAACAACATCGTATAATTGGAATATATCCTGAAGATCCATTTTACCCTCGTTAAAAAGATCAACAGCCAAGGAGAAATACGTATATAAACTTTTTCCACTAGTGAAATTGTCAGGATCTTTTTTGAAAGCTGCATCGAACGCTTTGAATTGCTCCTCTTTAGTGCCCATGTTGTGGTCAAATTTCAATTGAGCGATAGTTGTAAGTACTTCACCTTCTGAAGTCTTTTCAGGGAAATTTTCCAGACGAAGGGTCCATGCCTTGATCAGGTCGTTTATCTTACTCTCATCCTTTTTCTCATCAATAAAATATTCGAACATCTTTACAGCGTACTGGTAGGTAGCTAAACTGGCTTTTGGACATTCCTTAATCACTTTGTCATAATGGCTAAGTGCTGCTTCATAATTTTTTGCCTTTGCAGGCTCAATAAAATAGGAGAGCGTGATCGCACAGTCATCGGGAGCTTGTGCAAATGTATTTCCTGAGATGGAGAGGAATAGGGCAGTGAAGAATACAAGGAGTCTTAATTTCATGATACTAGTGTTAAATGTATTTAATTGATAAATCTTTTTTCGAACCAGCGGTCGTTAAGTGAAAAACTCAGAAAGGTGCTGAAAAAGTTTTCCTGAATTAACCCATACTCTGTGGTTCCACGTTTGCCAATCTCAAATCCAAGGTTAATGTTGGAAAATAAACGGCCAGCTGGGAAACCTAATCCAAAAGATATGCCAAACTCATTGATGTCGTGTCCTTCCACGTTCAAACCAGTTTGTTCATAGCGGAAACCAGCCCTGTAAACCACTCGTTCAAAGTAGTTTCCAAAAGAATTGTAATTAGGAATAAAATAACCTCCTAAATGATATTTTGAAGCGTTTTTAAAAGTTGCGTTTGTTAAATCGAAGGTTTCATTTGTGAAATTGCTAGTTCCTTGAAGCGAATATTCTGCCCCAATCCCCCAATATTTTGGTTTGGAAATTCCTGCTCCAAAAGTAAATTGAGATGGGAGTTTTGATTTGGAACTTGTCATATCAATTTCGCGCTCATCAATAGTATAAATGCCTGTAGGCAGAATGGAAATAGAGGAGATTTTTTTATAATTGTCCGAATTGAGGTTAGTTTCTGGGGTATAGGTAAGGGCTCCTGTGAGTTCCAACTTTTCGGTAATCATCCTTTTATAAATTGCCCCAAAATTAAAGCTGAAACCTCGAAGTTCAGAGCTATTATATATTTGGGTTCCATATTGTAAGTCGAAGTTTTGGGAAGTAGCTGTATTTTCTATTTTTCCAAAATTGTAGTTCCCATCAAGACCGATTGCTAATTCGGGTGTGACTTGATAGGCGAGGGATAGAAATGCCTTATTGAGTCCTCCATTTCCAGAGTGTTCGGTTTTTCCATCCTCCAATTCGGAAAAGAAATGGTACCCCACAGCGGTATTCGGCAAAAGTCCGAACCCCATTCCTAATTTACCCATAGGAATTCCCATGGCTAAGTAATCAAGAGTTGTATTCGAAACATTCTGACTTTCGTTGGCCGTTTTTTGTTTTGTAGATTCATGTCTACCACCCACCGAAAAATTAACCAATTTAAGACCTGCATAGCCTGCAGGATTTTGGAGGTTTAGGTGAATACTGTCAGAGAAGACACTAATCCCACCCATGGAGAGGTTTTCAGTAGTTCCGCGGAATTTAGGTAACCCAATTCCATAAAAGGAGTAGGGTGATGTGGTTCCTTCCTGAGCCAATAAACCGCCCGTTATTAGTAAAAATACTCCTACTATTATCTTTTTATACATCAACGTATGTTATATTCCAAAATATGGTTCAAACCTTCCAGTAAAAAATTTGAGTTGGCAAAGATGTCATTTTTTATGCTATCACACAAAAAATGTGCATCGCCTCCTGTTAAAATAACTGTTAAATCGGCAAATTTAGCTTTATAGTTTTCAATAAAGCCATCTATTTCATATATTATTCCGTTTACAACCCCTGAATGTATGGAGGTGTCTGTCGAGTTCCCAATCAAGCCCTCCGGATTGTGGGCGTTCAATAGTGGCAACTTTTCAGTGAATGAATTGAGTGCTTGATAACGCAAGCCTATTCCTGGAGAAATGGCTCCCCCCAAATACTCATTCGCCGAATTAATAAAGTCATAGGTAATACAGGTGCCGGCATCGACGACCAAAACGTTTCTGTCTGGAAATTGTTGTGCGGCGGCACTAATTAATGCTATTCGATCGACACCTAGAGTTTGCGGTGTTCCGTACTTATTTATAAACGGAAGCTCCGTCTCCTGGTCCAAATGCAACAACTTAAAACGATGTTCAATGCTCATCAAATAGTCTTGTTTAATATTCCCCACGGCGGAGATAATTGCGTGGTCAATTTCAGAAAAGGCTTCTGAAACCTCGCCAAGAACGTTTAAAAAATCTTTGTGGATACAGGTTTTCTTCAGTTTCAGTCCATCTAAATCAAAAACGCCAAACTTTACCAGCGTATTTCCTACATCAATAACCAAGTTCATTCCTTAAATTAAGGAGTCAAAAATACAACTTGGATATTTAACTATTTGTTAAGGTGTTATTAAAGTGGGCACATTTTAATTATTCATCTGGATCTATAAAACCGACTTACCCCATTAATAATTAGAACTTAGCGCTGGCAATACCCATTCTTTGTTAAAATTGATGCTTTCATAGGTCTGATGTCTTAGAGTCATAAGTCAGAATGAGATACTATGGTATTTTACAGGTACTGATTAAATTTTGATGGTAATTTTTTCATTTATGTTTTGCAAAAACGAAAATAGCTTTATATTTGCCCACCAAATAAAAGGTGCCTTAGCTCAGTTGGTAGAGCAACGGACTGAAAATCCGTGTGTCCCTAGTTCGATTCTTGGAGGCACCACTTAAAAACCCGAAGCTTTTGTTTCGGGTTTTTTGTTTTTGGGGATGTGTCGCTAGTTCCCCCGATTTGTCGGGGTTGGAGGCACCACATAATCCCCGAACAGTTTTGTTCGGGGATTTTTGTTTTTGGGGATGCCCCTAATCATATAAGTTCATTTCAGATTAAGTCTTGCCTCTTGGTTCTAACAGCGAAGCGTGTCTTGTTTCCCTTTTCAGACAATTTATCCATCCCTATCAATATTTTTTTTTATCAGAATAACTATCTTCGATAGTCTAATTCTAATCCACCTATCTATGAAGCTTTCCCAATGGTTATTTACAATCCTCTTCTTCACCTCCCTAACTGCAATATCACAGTACGAACCTTCAAAAATATTTGCTCCCGATTTCTATAATCACAAAGGTGATAACATTAGAAGTGCGAGTGGAAAACCAAGTTCTGATTATTGGCAAAATGAAGCCGATTATACCGTAAAGGTGTCTTTTGATGTAAAAACTCGTCTTTTAAAAGGAAATGTTACGATAGACTATACCAATAACAGCCCGGACGAACTTGATGCTCTCTGGCTTCAAATGGATCAAAATACGGAAAAACCAGAGGCTCGAGGCAATAAAATCAGAAATCCAAATGCCTTTCCCGATGATACAAAAGGATACTCCATCAGTAAAATAAAGCTTTTGAGAGGGAGAGAATGGCAGGATATTCCTTTTATCGTGGATGGTACAAGAA
Organism: Aequorivita sp.; assembly: GCA_048270045.1. Lineage (GTDB taxonomy): Bacteria > Bacteroidota > Bacteroidia > Flavobacteriales > Flavobacteriaceae > Aequorivita. The sequence goes on along the minus strand of JBLWTS010000055.1, from coordinate 17,415 downwards.
TGCAAATACGATTAAAAAATAGTGTAAAACCAAATGAAAAATTACAATTGGTCATAAACTATTCCTATGAGCTTCAACCTAATGGCGGTGGATGGCGTTCGGGATTTATGGATGACGAAAATGGAAAAATATTTGAATTTTCCTATTGGTATCCTCGCATGTGTGTTTACGACGACTATTATGGCTGGAATACACTTCCCTTTATCGGTGGTGGTGAAATGTACTTGGATTATGGTACCATCGATTATCAAATAACCGTTCCTGCTGACCAAATTGTAATAGGAGCTGGAGTTTTGATAAATGAAAAGGAAATTTTAAACAGTAGAACCCTTGAACGTCTCGAAAGAGCTAGAAAATCTGATAAAGTTGTGTTTATACGAAATGCAAATGAAATAAGACAACCGGTTACAAAGGATAAAGGTCTTGTAACTTGGCATTATAGAATGGAAAACACCCGTGATGTAGCTTGGGCAATGTCCAGCGATTATATATGGGATGCTGCCAAAATCAATCTTATCGATGGCAAAACTGCTTTGGCGCAGTCCGCATATCCAGTAGCTTCTACCAAAAAGGGAAGGGCCTGGGCTAGATCTACAGAAATGTTGAAAGCCTCCGTTGAGGATTATTCTAATAGATGGTTTGAATATCCTTATGCGGTCGCTTCCAGTGTTGCTGGTTCGGTAGGAGGGATGGAGTTTCCGGGATTCGCATTTAATCATTGGGATGTTGAACCATATATGATGTTTTTGTTGGCGTCACACGAAATCGGACATACCTGGTTTCCGATGATTGTGGGTTCAGATGAACGTCGTCACCCTTTTATGGACGAAGGCTTCAATACATTTATGAATGTGTATGCGCAAGCCGATTTTAACAAAGGTGAATTATCCCCCAAACGCGATGGCGAATATACTCCCGGTGGAGGAAATCCAGCCGACGAAATCATTCAAGTTATTGAGGATGCTAAAGACGGTCCCACTTTGATGACTCCTGCCGACGACCAGAATTATAAATTTGTGCATCCCTTGGCGTATTTTAAATCGGCTTTTGGGTTGGTTTTGTTGCGCGAAGTGGTTTTGGGACCCGATAAATTTGATTACGCTTTTAGACAGTATATTAAGAATTGGGCATACAAACATCCAAGACCGGAAGATTTTTTCAGAAGTATGGATAATGGCTCCGGAGAGGACTTGTCTTGGTTTTGGCTGGGATGGTACCACAATAATTGGCAGTTGGACCAAGCGATTACAAAAGTAGAGTATGCAGAAGACGTGGAAGCTAACGGAGCCGATATTACGGTCACCAATAACCAGCAAATGGTAATGCCTATTTTGGTTACATTAGAAGAAAGCAACGGCAAGACTCATAAATTTACCGTGCCCGTAGAAATTTGGAAGTTTGAAAAAGATGCTAAATTCCATGTGAATACCACTTCCAAATTAAAACACATTGTGTTGGATGCAGACCATCAATTGCCAGATGTGGATCGGGCCAATAATGAGTGGAAGGGGTAAATTGAAAGTGCGCTTTTAGAGGATAAATGCCTTTTTTTAGGTTTCATTACAAAAGGTAAAGAAAAACTCAAAATTCCAGTTTGGAGTTTGTGCGAAAGCAGCTATTGCTCTATAATAATCCTGATTTGAGACAAATCACATTCCTAAACTAAGGTTTCCTGCCAATTCTTTTAAAGCAATTTCTGAAAGTTTAGCCATATAAATTGCATTACTGGACCGAACTACGGCGTTAATGTAATTTAATTGCGCCGTTCGAAATTCGATGGTGGGAATGGTGCCTATTCGGTATTTAGCAATTGTTATTTCTAGATTTTCCTTTGCAATGGCCTCATTGTGTACTTCCAAATCCATAAGTTGTAAATTGGTTTGATAGGTTTCGAAAGCCCTAGTTAGCTGCGACAGTAAGGTTTGAGTTTGTTCTTCAATCAGAAGCTCAGAATTCTCGATTTGAATTTTGGCGATTTTTTCATTTCGGTTTTGGTTGAACCCATCAAAAAGATTCAATCGTGCAGAAAACCCATAATTGAATCCGCGGGTGTTATTGTTCGTGGTAAATCCCAAACTCGATTCAGAATCACTAAACATATATCCCGCTTGCGCGCTAATTGTGGGCAATCGACCGCCTTTTATCTCCTTTAACCGAAGTTCTGTAATCCGTTTATTTATCAGTTGTGCTTGTAGCTGCGGATTTTGGGTTTTTGCTTGTTCTTCCAACGTCTCGAGTTCCAAACTTTTATCAATCGAAATCAAGTCTATTACTCGAAATGCGGTTTTTACATCTCTTCCAATAATCGTGTTCAGTCGCGTTTTTGTATTTTGCAATAATTCCTGCTGCCGGAGGTATAATGCCTTATCGGTATTCTGATCCACCTGTGCATTCAACAACTCCAGTTTAGAAGCCTTTCCAATACTGAAACGATTGTTCGCCAGCTCCACTCTTTGTTTCGAAATTACAAGCGTACTGTCCAATGCCGTTAGTTGCTGCTTTTGCTGTACCAAATCAAAATAGATGGTCATTACATCGCTTACGGTTCCTAAAACAGCGAATTTTAATTCTGCATCGCTCCGTTTTTTTATTTCTTTTAACTGGTCGTAGCGCGAAAACATTTGGAGACCATCAAAAATGGTCCAATCCAGCTGTACTCCGTAACTTAAACTATTGCTTTTGGCATTGTCCAAAGAAATCTTTGTGCCATCAGATCGAGTTTGATCGATACTTTGATTGCTGTTGTTATTATCTGCCACTGCATTCAGGGAAGGAAGCATTCCCGCAAACCCAGGACTAACGGAGGTTTCATCTATCTTAAGATCGTTAGTCGCGATTTTAATCTGATAATTATTTTCCAAAGCAATACTAACCGCCTCTTCAACCGTGAGCAGTTCTTCCTGTTGCGCGATTGCGGCAAAACTTAGCAACACCACACATACCATTAAAATTTTATGAAGTTTGTTCTGCGTCATATCTTTCCAATTGATCAAATTCAGGGCGGTGTTTCTTTTCTCTAGACCACATATAATAAAGCGCGGGGATTACAAAAAGAGTAAGCATTAGTGAAAACATGGTTCCTCCAATAATTACTACTCCCATCCCGATCCTACTCGTAGAGGCTGCTCCCATAGACAAAGCAATGGGTAGAGCACCAAGGGCAATGGTTAAACTAGTCATCAATATAGGTCGTAATCGCGATTCCGAGGCTCTCATTATAGCCTGTGCTTTTGGCATGCCATCTTCTCTAAGTTGGTTTGCAAATTCCACTATCAAAATTCCATTCTTGGTCACTAGCCCAATCAACATTATAGTTCCTATTTGACTAAAAATATTCCATGTCTGCCCAAAAAGCCACAGTGAAAATACTGCTCCTGCAACCGCCATTGGCACAGTAAGGATAATAATTAACGGGTCTATAAAACTTTCAAACTGTGCTGCCAATAATAAAAATATCAGTACTAAAGCCAATCCGAATGCGAAGAGCGTATTGCTACTGCTTTCCACAAAATCCCTAGATTCACCACCTAAATCTGTTGTAAAAGAATCGTCCAATATTTCTCTTCTTATTCTTTCCATCGCATCAATCCCGTCACTTATACTCATCCCCGGCGCGAGGGCTGCTGAAACCGTGGCACTCATATAACGGTTGTTGTGATATAACTGTGGTGGACTGCTATGTTCTTCGGTGGTGACCAAATTGTCCATTTGAATAAGTTCCCCTTTATTATTTTTCACAAACATAGAAGTAAGATCTGCAGGGGCGCTTCGATCTTTCTTATCGAATTGTCCCATAACCTGATACTGTTTCCCGTTCATTAAAAAATATCCAAACCGTTGCCCACTTAAGGAAAGTTGAAGGGTTTGCGCTACATCTAAAACGGAGACTCCCATACTTTGCGCCTTCTCGCGATCTATGGTTACATAAATCTCTGGTTTGTCGAATTTTAAATTCACATCGCTATTTGAAAAAGTAGGATCGTTTTCCACTGCCTCCATGAAAGGGGGAATCTTTTCCTGCAACTTGTCAAAATTCTGTGCTTGGATAATATACTGAATAGGCATTCCACCCCGCCTACTTACAGCAATGGTTGGGGTTTCCGAAATACTTACGCGAGCATTCGTGTATTGACGTGTCCATTTTGTTAAATCTCGAGCTATCTCTGCTTGTGAACGGTCTCTATCTTCTGGATCTACTAAGGAAATAATGGCACGTCCACTGTTTACCGAGGAAGAACCCCAGCCAGGGGAAGTGATTATTAAGTTTACTTTCTTTTCTGGAACGGAATCGTTAATTAACTCAGTTAATTCAGTCATAAAACGATCCATATACTCATATGAAGAACCTTCGGGAGCCGTAACCGACGCTCGAATAAAACTTCTATCGTCATACGGAGCTGTTTCCTTTTTCAGGAGACTATAGAAAAGACCGATCATCGCTACACAAACTAAAAGGATTGGAAAACTCATCCATTTCCTTTTCATAAAACTTCGTAAGGAATCGGCATAGCTAGTATTCATTTTTACAAAATACCGCTCGGTAACCTTATAGAATTTTCCGTGTTTTTGCTTTCCGGGGCGCATCATATACGCATTCAGCATGGGCGTTAAGGAAAGAGACACAAAGGCGGAGACCATTACAGCGGTTGCTAGCACCACACCAAATTCTCGAAACAATCGCCCCACAAAACCTTCTAGAAATATCACAGGAAGAAAAACCGCCGCCAAGGTGACAGATATCGAAATAACAGCGAAAAATATCTCTTTGGAACCTTTTATGGAAGCCTCAATAGGAGACATTCCTTCTTCAACTTTTTTATAGATGTTTTCAGTAACTACAATTCCATCATCCACCACCAAACCTGTGGCAAGTACGATGGCTAAAAGTGTAAGCACGTTTATACTATAACCGAAAAGCCACATTATAAAAAACGTTGCAATCAACGAAACAGGAATGTCAATCAGTGGACGTAACGCCATAGACCAGTTTCTGAAGAAAAGGAAAATCACTAAAATCACAAGAAAAAGCGAAATACCCAAGGTTTCAACCACCTCCACAATTGCTCGTTTTACAAAAATGGTGTTGTCACGAGATATATTCAGTTTAAAATCTCCCGGAAGATCCTTTTGGAGTTTTTCATATTCCACATAGAAACTGTCGGCTATATCGACATAATTGGTTCCCGGTTGCGGAATGATAGCCATTGCAATCATGGGCTGCCCACTGTCGCTAAGCTTGGTCTCCATATTTTCGGCTTCCAAGACCGCTCTTCCCACATCTTGCATTTTCACCACCTTTTCTCCATCGGCGAAGATGATGATGTTATTGAATTCTTCTTCCGTAGAAAGGTTTCCAATGGTTTTTACGGTAAGCTCGGTATTCGCTCCTGTCAATTTTCCAGAAGGTAGTTCCACGTTTTGAGCGAGCAAAGCCTTCCTCACTTCAGCAACCGTGACTCCATAAGAGGTCAATTTTATGGGGTCTATCCAAAGTCGCATGGCGTATTTTCGCTGTCCCCATATTTGCACACTACTCACTCCCGGAATCGTTTGCAGTCGTGGGGCGATCACGTTATCGGCATAATCGGTGAGTTCCAACACATTTTTATCATCACTCTGAACGGTCATTACAATAATCGCATCCGAATCGGCATCTGCTTTTGAAACTACGGGTGGGGCGTCAATATCATCCGGAAGACTTCGAATGGCTTGCGACACTTTATCGCGCACATCGTTAGCGGCAGCTTCCAAATCCTTGCCTAGGTTGAATTCTATATTAATTCTGCTGGAACCTTGGTTACTGGAAGAGGTAATGTTTCTAATTCCGTCTATGGAATTAATAGATTTTTCTAACGGTTCTGTGATTTGGGATTCAATAATATCGGCATTCGCACCTGAATAACTCGTGCTTACGGAAATCTGCGCTGGGTCAATGGAAGGAAATTCCCGAACTCCTAGATAGGTATATCCAATAACCCCAAACAGGACTATGGTAAGGTTCATTACAATGGCAAGAACGGGTCGCTTGATGCTTAAAGTAGAAAGATTCATTAGACGCCTGTGGGTTTAGCAGATTCTTCAAACTTTACTTTTACTGGGACGCCATCTTTAAGTGACATTACCCCGGAGGTGAGAATTGTATCTCCAGCTTTTAAACCAGAAAGAATTCTAATGGAGCTTTCAGTTCGTGATCCAGTTTCCACTTTTATCTGTTTCGCCTTTCCCCCTTCAGAAATAAATATCATCTTCCCATTTTGAATTGGGATGAGTGCTTCGGAAGGTACCAGAATAGCGTCATCTACGGTTTCTAAGGGCAGCAACACGCTAGCAAACATTCCCGGATATAAATCACCTTCAGGATTATCCGCAATGGCGCGCATTTTCAGTGTCCGAGTGGCAACGTCAATCTGTGGTTCTACAGCGTAAATTTTAGCACTGTGTTCTTTTTTGGAACCTGACGTTGTAAAGCTTATCACACTGTTCAACTTAATTCTGTTAGCGTATTTTGCAGGAATGCTAAAGGTTATTTTAAGCTGCTTTGTGTTTACCAATGTGGCAATTGGTGTGGTTGGAGTTACGTAAGTTCCTTCAGATATATATCGCAAGCCAATAGTCCCCGAAAATGGCGCTTTGATGGTGGCCTTGGCTAATTGTGCTGATATAAGTTGGGCTTCGGCTTGGGCACTTTTATAAGCAGCGCTGGCAACATCGTATTCCTCTTGACTTATTGCTTGTTTTTCTAAAAGCAATTTAGCGCGACGTTCATTTTCAGAAGCCAATTGTTTTGCGGTTCCCATCTTGGAAAGTTGTGCTCGCAATTCAAAATCATTCACACGTAAAAGAACTTGTCCTTTTGAAACTTCTGTTCCTTCCTTGAAATTTATAGATTCTACAACGCCTGTAACTTCACTGCGAATTTCGACCTGTTCATTAGCTTCTAGGGATCCAGAAAGTTGAAGATTGTCGGCAAATTTTTCGGGAGTGGCAATAATGGCAGTAACAGTTGCTATTTGGGATGTGCCTCTTTGATTTGTGTTGGTCTCTGCTTTGTTACTGCTAATTCTATAAACGATTAGGGCTATAATTCCAATGATTAATAGGGAGTAAACGATGTGCTTTGTCTTCATAAGCTTGAATGGAAATTGATCCTAGGACGAAATATAAGGGAATTTACAAATCTAATTTTTAAGTTGACTTTAATAAAACCTTATGTTGTGTTTAACACGATATTATCAGTTTTTTGGGTAAATACATTCTTGTTGAGACTGTTTAGAGAGAATATGGTTTAATTCTCTACAGTTATTTTTATTCTGGTCACTCTAGTAAAACTATTTATTCTTGAATAATAAAGGTTAGACTCCGCAGATAATAGGGGAAGACACGACGGGGACAGTAGAGAGAAAGCACGTATTTTTAAGCTGGAATGGGGTCAACAGTGCCATTTCTGACGTCCAAGAATATTTAATTCTTATGTAATTGTCCCAAAATTTGGGATCTTCCATAAGAAATGCGGTTGGAGTATGAACTCCAACCGCATTTATTTATAGAATTTGTTATTCGTGCCTGTTTTAATTTTCAAACACTGTTTTTCCGTCTTTGGTTAATTTATACTTATCGTCTTTTCCGCTCAATTCATATTGGTCGTTATTATACCAAATTCCAGAAGCTCCTTTTTTTGCGACTAAATCAATTTGTTCTCCACCATTTAGATAGGCTTTAACGGTGCCAGCTGTATTGTTGAAGGTCAAAACTAAAACATCTTCTTTTTTATTTTTCGCTTCTAAATTGACAATATCATCTTTATGTTCAAAAACTACGGTGCCATCCTTTGTTAGTTGGATGTCGTCGCCTTTTCCTCTCAATTCGTAATTTTCATTTTTATACCAGATTCCGGATGCCGCTCTTTCTTGAACCAATTCAATGGTTTCTCCATTAAAATCTAGGGTTGCTGTTCCTTTGGTGTTGTTGAACGTCATATTCAATTGTTGGCCATCCTTATCTATTGAGGTGGCGGTTACAATGTCATCATTAGCTTGTTCTACCGTTTCAGTTGGAGTTGTTTCTACCGTTTCTTGCTTTGGATTTTCTTTACAAGAATTTAGAAATATTGCTGCGAGTACTGCGAGTGTTAAAATATTCTTTGCCATCTTTTGTTTTATTAGTATTAGTAAGTTTAAAATTTTTGATCTTCCTTAATTCATTCAGATTAATTGCCGCTGAAAGCAATAACTTTGCCAAATTAAAAGGGCATTAATTTTTGAAGATATAGTAAAATACCTTCAAAACAAGAACGGTCGAGAAATTTTTCCCCAACCGTTCTGGTTTTTAACGCTACTTTAGAATTTGAGCTAATAAATAGGGTTTTTCTTATGATTGCTTTATGAATTGTACGTCAATAACCAACTTTACTTTGTCAGAAACTACAATGCTTCCCGCTTCGGTAACTGCGCTCCAAGTTAGATTGAAATCTTTTCTGTTGATTTCACCTCTCATTTCAAAACCTGCTTTGGTTTGCCCATAAGGATCTACGGCAATTCCATTTAACTCAGCATCTAAGGTGATTTCTTTGGTTACGTCTCTAATGGTTAAATCGCCCACAAGTTTATCGCCATTGAATGATTTTGAAACAAACTTCATTTCAGGAAACTTTTCAGAGTGAAAGAAATCATCCGATTTTAAATGTGCATCTCTGTCTTTGTTTTTAGTGTTTATAGATGCTGTTTTTGCACTAAATTCTAGACTTGCGCCGTTGAAATTGTCTCCCTCTGTTTTTGCAGATGCCTGAAAATCCTCGAAGTGACCTGTTACGGTTGAAATCATCATGTGCTTTACTTTAAAAGCAATTTCGGAATGGGTTGTGTCTAATGTCCAATTTGTGTTTTTCATTTTTTTAGTTTTTAATTGTTAAATTATATATGTTTATTTTCTTCTTTTCAAAAATAGGTAGTCTAAAGAATATCTCCCTGCACCTAATACTATAATTGTTATATAGATTGCTGCATACAGAAGCGGTAACTCCTGCTTCCCGAATCCATCGTTAATATGGATTACAAAGGACGCAATCATCATTGTAAATAGGAGGGGAATTGCTGCAAAACGAGTTCCTAATCCTAATATTAATAAAATGGAACAAACTACTTCTGAAAAAACTGCAAGAAATAAAGATGTTACCACTCCAACTCCAAGTGGGTCGAGGAATTGAATGGGCTCGCTTCCGTATAAAGACTGAAGCTTGCCAATTCCGTGGGACAGCATAAAAACTCCAACTACTATACGTAATAATAAGAGCAATAGATTTATACTTTCCGCATAACTACCAGGATTGATTGTATTCTTTAGAATCTGTTTCATGTTTTCGATCATTATTGTTTTAGTACATCCTGAATGTCGCTTAACTTTTTAAACATAGCATTCGCGTAAGGGCACAAGGGCAGAATTTTAATGTTTTTTTCTCTTGCCATTTCTACAATTTTATAGAGCAATAACTTGCCCACTCCTTTGCCGTTAAATTCTGGCTCTACTTCAGTGTGATCAATGATTATAAAATCTGAAGCAGGTATGGAGTAGGTCATTACTCCGGCTCTTTTGTTGTCTTCCCTAGCCATAGCGAAGCCTTTACTTTCTTGTTCTTTTATGATTACTTCCATTTTTTGTTTGTTTTGAGTTCGATTATTTACAATGCTATTGGCACTTCCATTAAAAGTACACGTGCATTTTCTGTTGCTTTTACATTGATGCTGTCGGTGTTCCAAATTCCCATTCCATCTCTTTTGGAGAGCTTTTCATTATCAATTTTTACTTCGCCTTCTAGAATGAATGCATAAACACCATTGCCCGCTTTTTTGATTTTGTATTCGTCAGAACTTCCTTTGGTGAAGTTTCCAATATGAAACCAAGCATCTTGATTAATCCAAACACCTTGATCGTCTTTATTAGGAGAAAGCACCTGGTAAAATTCATTTTCTTTTGAAATATCCCTAATAGAAATTTGGTCATAACGCGGACTTACATTTTTCTTTTTAGGAAATACCCAAATCTGAAGAAACTTAACTTCTTTGTCTTTGTTTTTGTTGTATTCCGAATGGGTAACCCCCGTTCCTGCACTCAGCACCTGAACGTCGCCTTCCTTAATTACCGCCACGTTGCCCATACTGTCTTTATGCTCCAAATCACCTTCTAATGGAATTGATATAATTTCCATATTGTCGTGTGGGTGTGTGCCAAAACCCATACCAGCGGCTACGGTGTCGTCGTTCAATACGCGTAGTACGCCGAAGTGCATCCTTTCTGGATTGTGATAATTTGCAAAACTAAAGGTGTGGTGTGAGTTCAACCAACCGTGATTTGCGTGTCCTCTTGTTTCTGCTCTGTGAATTATTGTGTTAATGGTATATTGATATTAGCTATTGTTATTATTTTTTACCATTTAAAGTAGCTATGAAATTATTCTACGCTTGCTTTAAAAGTATGGTACAAAGATATAACCCACTAGAAGCCTGTGGAATATGAAAATTAGGGGTAAACGTATGAAAATCCGATATTGAAATTGGGATTACGCCATAATCTCGGTTTTCTTAAAGTTGGAAGGAGATAATTGGGTGTGCTTTTTAAAAAACGCACTAAAGTTTGCAGGCTCGTTAAAGCCCAGTTCAAAAGCAATTTCCTTAGTAGTTAACTCCGTGAAGTAGAGTAGTCTTTTTGCTTCGGTTATTATTCTTGCTTGGATATAATCTTTGGCGGTTTTGCCAATTTTTGCTTTCACGGTCCGGTTCAAATGGTCTGGCGTAATAAAGAGCGCGTTTGCATAAAAAGTGGTGGAGTGTTCTTCTTTATAGCTTGCATCTACTGCTTTTTTAAAAGCCCGAATCAGGTTGTCGCCCGTAGTATCCACATCCGATTCTATAGGGTTGATGGAGCAAATATTATTACACTCAATAAGCAACAACTTTAAAAACGAACCGATGGACAAGTTCTTCATCGTTAAATCACTGCCGAAAAGCTTGTAAATGTTGTTTGCGAAATCTTCTATAATTTCAAATTGTTCCTTGCTGGGAGTTAATGGTGGACTTTGACCATAATTCTGAAAAAGGTTCAAACTGTCAATAAACGATAGCGGAATAGAATTCTCCACTAAAAACTGATTCGAAAAAACCATCGAAAACCCAATCGACTTTTCGGCTTCAATAACTTGGTGAACCTGCCCAGGGGCCACGAAGAAGATCTGCTGATTTGCCAACTCGTAAGTGTTGAAATCTATTTTATGCAGTCCCTTTGCTTTATTGATGATTAGGACTGTATAGTAATTGTGCCTGTGGGGTTCGTCAACTGCTCCATTGCGTTTTGTATAAATATCCTCCATTCTAGAAATCCCAAAACTCAGGTTTCCGTGTTCAGCATTTACTTTTTGATAGGTTTTTACGGAGTTCATCTATATTAGTTTTTGAAACTTATAAAACGGTATCAAACACTTTTTTCAATACGCCTGTCTGGTATGAGCCACATAATTGCAACAAAGGCATAAAAACCTAGGGCTATCCAAGGGCTTAAAAAGGAGGCTACAATGCCGAGAATGTACAAAAGGATAGATATTTTTCCTTTGGTATCCGAGCCTATAGCTTTTCGCAATACGAATTCATTATCGTGTGATTTTATAATTTCTGCCTGCAAAATAAAATAGGCAATGGCACAAAATAATAAAACTGCGCCATAAGCAATTACTGGCAATTCATCTGTGTAGTGTTCGCCAATCCAAGCGGTGGTAAATGGAATTAATGACAGCCAAAAAAGCAAGTGTAAATTTGCCCAAAGTATCTTGCCGTTTACTTTTTGGGTAATTTGGAACAGATGGTGGTGGTTATTCCAATAAATCCCCACATAGATAAAACTAAAAATATAACTTAAAAAAACAGGAGCTTTGGCCAATAAAGAATTGAAATCTGTGCCCTCGGGAGCTTTCAACTCCAAAACCATTATTGTTATAATGATTGCCAAAACGCCATCGCTAAAGGCCTCTAATCTGTTGGTTTTCATTTGTGATTACTTCGTTTGATTAAACTGCTCTTTTCATAACTTGCGTTTGCTGTTTCAATTTAATAATCCCCCAAGTTACTAAAACAAATGGTGCGGTTAGTGTAATTATTCCTGTCTTTGCCAAACCGATATTCACCAATGCCGACAGGATTATAGCAACCGTAATCCACTGAAAATCTCGCCGTGCTTTCCCAGTGAGTGCAATGGCGCAAAGGATTGCATTATAGCCCATAAGTCCCGCGTTAATTGCAGAAATAGACCCTGAAAACAGCCATCCAGCCAACGAGCCTAAAACGGCCGCGTAAATTGCGTAAATAGCCATCAGCCGGTTATTTATTCCTATTGCCAATAGAAAAAACAAGCCTGTAACGATGTTTTCCTGAAACATCACCTGCCCAAAACTATTGCTTGTGGCAGCTAGAATATTGATGTTATAAGCTGTTTCCGCAGATGAAGCGGGTAGGGAAATGTTAAAAATAAAGACCAATGAATATATCACCAACCAAGTTACCAGAACAAAAGGTGCTGTAAAAGGTGGGAGAAGTTTCTTTAAATAATTCATCAGTAAGGTTGAGAAAATGGCGCCGACAACTAGCGATAAGGCAGTAGTTGCATTCACTTCAAAAAAAGTCAAAACGGCTATGCCTGTCAGTGTTCCATTAAAACCATAAAGTCCGTTTTGAATATCTTCCTTTTCATACTTTAAAATGTGGGCGGTAAGGGTACTTATTGTGGCCCCAACAAGTGCAGCCAAACCTAATAGCCATGAATTGTAAAATATCCCCAATAGAAATAAAGCTCCAGAATAAATATTGTTCTGAAATATTACTTGTCCAACGCCTCGTAAAATTGTTTTTATAAATGCCATTGATAGTTGAGGTAAACTAATTGCAAGGTAATAAATGCAGCTCTTTAGTTTGCTGCCCAAATATACTGCAAACCTGCAATCAATTTCAAACATCCGAGAAAAGCTCACTTGGGTTGCCGAGGGTTTTAATACAACTCTTAACCTTTAAGCCTTCGTCAATGTTTATTAAAGGCTAACGTCCTTTTTTATCTTCGTCCTTAAACAAGATTTGATAAAGCAAATACAGTCCTATCACGGCAGCCAATATAAATAGGAAGAATGCGAAAGCTGGATACCCGCCAATATTCCAGGTGCTCGGTACCCGCACCAACATTGCCGCGCCAATTATCAAGGCGGCAATAATCAACCCTGCGGTAATCCGGTTAGCCACTTTTTGAAAGGCAACCGTAAATCGCTCTTCGTCTATGGAATCTACCTTTACCCTTATTTTATTATCGGCTAGATTTTCTGTGAATTTATTCAATCGAAATGGCAAGTTCTCCGTCAGTTCTTTCATTTCCAGAAAGAGTTCCATTAAGTTTCCCGGCTTTAGGTTTTCTTTCATCCGTCTATGCATCAGGTGCTGCACGTAGTTCTTTACCGTCTCATGCATATCGTATTCGGGGGTAAGCTGGGCTACTATCTGATCCATGTTGAGGAGGATTTTCCCCAAGATGTTTAGCTCCACAGGAATATGAATGGATTGTTGGGCTGCCATTTGATTGATTTCAATAAGCGTCCTACCCGTTTTTAAATCCTTTGCCTTTTGGTTTTCACTTTCTTGAATCTTACGGGCTATGTTTTTTCGGAAGAGATCTAGATTCACCTCTTTTTCTTCGTATTTACTTATGGACAACAAAATATTGGTCACCCGTTCACTGTCGTAATTGCTTAGGGCAATCATCAGCTTTAATATCGTCTCTTGCATGTTATTGCTGAACTTGGCGACCATTCCTAAGTCCATCAGTGCAATTTTGTTGTCTGGCGTTAGATAAACGTTCCCTGGATGTGGATCGGCATGGGCAAAGCCATCAACGATTATCTGGTTGAGGTATCCTTTTATCAGATCATCCACCAGCGGTTCCAAGCTGATGTCCATTCGTTTTAAGGGAGAAACTTTTGTAATTTTTCCACCTTCTACAAATTCCATTGTCAACACTCTGGACGAGCTGTAATCCATTATGGGAGTTGGGATGAATAGATGTTCAAATTCCTTTAAATTCTTTTTTAAGGTGATAAGGTTTTGCGCTTCTAGGGTATAATCCAGTTCCTTAAGGAGAATATAGCGCAACTCCTCGATAACATCGTGAACGGCATAATTACGGGCGGTTTCACTGTAGCTTTCCGCTTTTTCCGATAACGACATTAAGGTGTCCAAGTCTTCAATAAAGCGTTTTCGAATGCCCGGTCGCTGAATCTTTACCGCTACCACTTTCCCCGAATGGAGTACCGCTTTATGAACCTGGCCGATGGACGCACTGGCAAGGGGTTCTTTTTCAAAGGACAAGAATGCTTTTGAAATACGTTCCCCGATTTCTTCCCTGAATATTTCCTCTATTACCTCATAACCCGCAGCCTCAACATCGTCTTGAAGTGTGGCCAAGGCTTCCATAAAGTGAGGGGGCAAAAGGTCGGGACGGGTAGAAAGTAGTTGCCCCAATTTCACATAAGTGGGTCCCATCGCCTTTAAATCTTCCGCCAATTCTTCGGGAGTGTGATCGAACTCTTCCCGAACACTTTCTTTGTCCGAGCCAGTGATTTGGTCTTCAGGAAAGGAAAAAACATCACTGTTCCAATATTTAACCATAAACTTAAAAAACCGAAGGTATTTGTCGTATTGATCAGGAAGTAAGGTCATAATGTTTTTTTGTGAAAGCTACGAAATATCAGCAATTGATATATTTCTTTTTGAAAACTTTAAGTAACAGTCTCATAGCAATCGTTTTATGTGGTTCGAGCAGTCGAGTTCTCGACTGTGCTCGAACTGACAACATCCAAGTTTTGAGACAGCTTTAGTTTAATAAGGAGACAACTGAAAATGGATTCTACAATTTAAAAAACCCGCCTAGGACGGGTTTTTTATTGAATGCTTAAGAATTTTTATGGGCTCAGTTCCAACGGACTTTTACCATTTTGTTCTTTCGTTTGCTCCATAAAACATCCTGTTCTAATACAGGTAGGACGTTTACTATAATTATTTTCCGAAGTTACTTCCTAAATAAGTGGGATAATAAACTAAGGACTAATAAGACCAAGAAAATGTAGAAAATGATTTTTGCGATGCCTGCAGCACCAGCGGCAATCCCTCCAAATCCGAAGACGGCGGCAATAATTGCGATGATTAAAAAGATAACGATCCAGCGTAGCATAATTTATGTTTTTAAGTTAGTAATACTGCTAAGCTACCTATTTAGCGGTAAACCAGAATAAGCTTTGTAAGATGTTTAACATTAATTGTTAATTTCGTACAAAAGTGGTAAAGCTAGTCTATAAAGTTGAATTCCTTAACTAATGTCCTCAATCGCGATTGCTACAAGGGAGTTAAGCATTTTATAATTTCCTATTAAATCCCTGTTACAAAAAATTGATATATGTTTAAGGTGGAATACTTTTAGAGAAAGAAATTTTTTAAGAATAATAAACCCAATTGGTATGAATAGTAACGACAGCAATAAACAACAGAAACAGAATTCTCAAAATAGTAACCAAGAGAAAACAAGGATTCCGGGCTCTTTAGGAAACCTTCAATATGGGAAACAGGTACAAGGCACTAAAGAGAAGGCGGATTCACAAGGTGGGAATCCATATCAGCATAATCCGCAAACCGACATTCAAGTGACTGGTATCTCTTTAGGAAATCAACAGTATGGGCATAGCACCGAACGGAATACATCGACAAAAAAGACAAAGTCTGTTAAACAAGACAAGCATCAATCCATAGACAAAAGGAGTTCTGCAAGTCAAAAGGCTGCTAGCAAACCCAAGGATTCAGATACCAATACCAAAACGTCCTCTCAAGATGTGGCGGACTCGAACCCAACGACAAAAGAAAGCGAGCGCACCAAGGTAGCCAAGAATGACAGAAACCCATCCGAAAACCAACGCAATCAAGATCCTACCACCAGTGGCGATGATTGGCAAGAAGTGGAGAATTAAGAATGAGCTGTGGAATTGCTTACGTTAAAACCTAACAGGTCGAGACAGCCTGTTAGGTTTTTTTAAATTTAGTTCTTAAATATCGCGAGCGATATCTTTATCGCCTCTTCCTGAAAGATTTACAATTGCCAGTTTCCCCGTGTTTTTGAATTTTTTTATCGCCAAAGCCACAGCGTGACTGGATTCAATAGCAGGGATAATTCCCTCCAATTTTGCCAACAATCTATAGGCCTCCTGCGCTTCCTCGTCAGTGATTGGTTCGTAGGTTGCTCGACCCGAATCTTTTAAATTTGCGTGTTGCGGACTAATACCCGGATAGTCCAATCCGGCAGCAATAGATTCTGATGACATGGGATTGTTCTCTTCATCCACCAAACAATACGAATAGGTTCCTTGAAACACAGAAGGCTTGCCATACGTAAGGGTTGCTGCGGTATGGTTAAAAACGTTTTTTCCTCCGCCTTCAGCGCCGTATAACTTTACTTCTGTCTCGGGTAAAAAAGCACTAAAGGCGCCGATGGCGTTCGAGCCACCGCCTAAACAGGCAAATACGGCATCGGGAAGTCTTTTTTCGGCTTGTAGTATTTGTTGCATAGCCTCATTGCCAATTACACTTTGAAAATACCCCACCATCTTAGGATAGGGATGTGGCCCCACTTGAGAGCCCAATAAATAGAAAGCTTCGGGATTCTCGATATAATACCCCAAGGCAGCATCAACCGCGTCTTTTAAGGTAGCGCGTCCTTCGTTGGTTAGTATCACTTCAGTGCCTAAAAGCTCCATTCGCTTTACGTTAAGCGATTGCCGTGCTGCATCTACAGCACCCATAAATACTTTACAAGGGATTTTTAGCAATGCCGCTGCGGTTGCCGTTGCAACTCCGTGTTGCCCAGCCCCGGTTTCTGCAATTACCTCTTTTGCGCCCATTTGTTTTGCCAATAGAATCTGACCGATGGCATTATTGATTTTATGCGACCCCGTGTGATTTAAATCTTCGCGCTTTAAGTAGAGGGTAGCCCCAATGGCTTCGCTTAAGTTTTCAGCTTTAAATAGAGGGGAAGGTCTTCCTACAAAGGTTTTTAGGTAGTGAATATACTTTTGTTGGAATTCAGTTTTTTGAACTTCTGAGTCAAAAAACGCGGCTAGTTTGGTCAATTGGGTTGCCAATACTTCTGGAACATAAGCCCCGCCGTAATTGCCGTACATGCCTGCCGTTTCTAGCATTTCTTTTACGGGTTCAACTTTGATTGCTGTATCTATCTGGGTTGCGTTGTAGGTATTCATAATTTATGTTTTTAGTGTTTTAAAATAATAATATAAGGGTACATTTATGTGCGTAGTCGTTTTGTTTTGGGTGTTTTTAAATTGGCAGAAGCCCTGCC
>JBLWTS010000054.1:0-22931 GCA_048270045.1 Aequorivita sp. | reverse complement strand
GTCATAGTAAGCAACTAAATTGACTTAAGACGAAAGGACATTCGACCTAGGACAATAAAAACATACCCAGTAGTCCTACGTCCTACGTCTTACCGTCCTAAGTCATAGTAAAGAAAAAGATAAATTTTTAAATTATTGAAAAATGTTCCCAAAAATAAATCCCACCCAAACGCAAGCTTGGAAAGACTTAAGCGATCATCAAAAAGGAATGAAAAATGTTCAGATGAAAGATCTCTTTGCAAAAAATCCTAACCGGTTTGAAGAGATGTCACTTCAATTGGGCGATATTCTTTTTGATTATTCCAAGAATCTTATCACTCAGGAAACCCTGGAAAAACTTTTGAATCTTGCGGATGATTGCAAGTTAAAGGCGGCAAAGGAAGCGATGTTTGCAGGTGAAAAAATAAATGAAACAGAAGATCGTGCGGTTATGCACACTGCCCTTCGGAATTTTTCGGATAAACCCATAATGATAGATGGAGTGGATATAATGAAGGAAGTCCGCGAAACCCGTCAGAAAATGAAATCTTTCTGTGAAAAAATCCATAATGGTACTTGGAAAGGCTACAGCGGAAAAAAAATAAAAAACGTTGTAAACATTGGAATTGGCGGCAGTGATCTTGGCCCAGTGATGGTTACCGAAGCTTTAAAGTCGTATTGGATTGACGGCATGCACGCTTATTTTGTTTCCAATGTGGACGGAACTCAAATTGTAGAAACACTTAAAAATCTAAATCCAGAGGAAACCCTTTTCACCATTGCGTCAAAAACTTTCACCACACAGGAAACCATGACCAATGCACATACCGCTCGCGATTGGTTTTTAAAATCAGCGAATGATAAAAAACATGTGGAAAAGCATTTCGTTGCACTTTCAACCAATAAGGAAGGGGTAGAAGAATTCGGGATAGATCCTGAAAATATGTTCGTTTTTTGGGATTGGGTAGGAGGCCGCTACAGTCTGTGGAGCAGTATAGGGCTTTCAATCGCGCTCACAATTGGTTACGACAATTTTGAAAAGTTGCTTAAAGGCGCTGAAGCAACAGATAACCATTTTAGAAATACGGATTTTAAAGAGAACATTCCAGTTATTATGGCACTTGTCGGTTTGTGGTACACCAATTTTTTTGGGTCCGAAACTGAAGCTATTTTACCTTATGACCAATATATGCACCGTTTTCCTGCCTATTTTCAACAGGGAAATATGGAGAGCAACGGAAAGCATACCGATAGAAATGGAAATAATGTAACCTACAGTACAGGTCCCGTAGTTTGGGGTGAACCTGGAACAAATGGACAACATGCCTTTTATCAGTTGATACATCAGGGCACACATTTAATTCCGTGCGATTTTATTGCGCCCGCCATAAGTCATAACCCAATTGGAGAGCATCATCCTATTTTGGTTTCCAATTTTTTCGCCCAAACCGAAGCGCTAATGAATGGAAAAACCGCAGAACAAGTAGAAGACGAATTAAAAGAGCAAGGAATGGATAAATCTGAAAGAGAAAAATTGATTCCCTTTAAAGTCTTTACGGGAAACAAACCCACCAATTCATTTTTGCTCAAAGAGATTACACCATTTACCTTGGGTTCGCTCACCGCTCTTTATGAACACAAAATATTTGTTCAAGGGGTAATCTGGAACATCTTCAGTTTCGATCAATGGGGCGTGGAACTCGGAAAACAATTGGCAAAAAAAGTATTACCTGAATTAAAGAATAATGATAAAATCAATTCCCACGACGCTTCTACCAATGGATTGATCAACGCTTATAAGAAGTGGCGGAAATAGTTTTTGAATTTGGACTTTTTGAGGCAGGACGTTTTGAACCAAGACTTTTTGAATGTGGACTTTTTGAGGCACGACGTTTTGAACCCAGACTTTTTGAATCAGAACTTTTTGAAAGAAGACTAGAGTTTTGGATACTACCTCAAGTCGGTTCCAGAGCGGAGCCGAGGGACATCTTCAAATTCAACCTGCCTGCCGGTAGGTGGGTTTCAAGTTCGACCTGCCTGCCGGCAGGCAGGTTTCAAGTTCGATTTCAACCTACCCTATCAGGTACTTCCATCTTCGCCACCCCAATTCTGTTATCGGCCATTCCGTAATAGACGTCAATTCTATTGGGGTTTCCAATATCATCCCGTCTATCAGTGCCTGTGGGAAATACAACATCACCAACAGTTCCAATAATTTCATCATCCAATTCCGGAGTCAAAATAGGTTCTTTTGAACGGTATAGTATCTTTTGGGGTTCTTTTTCAGACAAAACCATAGCGCCAGCGGAGTAGGAGTATTTGGGTTTGTTTTTGGTGCACTCCTTATGCTTTCTCACTCCGTGATATATCAATAACCAACCGTGCTTGGTTAAAATTGGCGGCGCTCCTCCGCCAATCTTCAAATTTTCCCAAGCATATTCAGGATGCGCAAGACAGTCGTGGGATGTAAATTTGGCCTTTTCCAATGTAGTGGTCTTTCCATCTTTTAAATTGAAATACGAAATCCAAATACTCTCTTTAGGTTCATCTATCTCTCGGGTATCGCCTTGTTTAATTGTCTCCTCAGGGATTGTATCAGGAAAGAGTGGCCGGTGTAACATGGCAATGGAGTTATGGTTATGCGGACTTGGAAGTTCAGATGGGAAAAAACTGGCGTCTTTGTCATCTATATTATTAAAATCCAATGATTTATAAGGAGCGAAGCTTACCAATCCCAATCGTTCCCAGTTAAACAGATCTTTTGAACGTGCCATAGCAATTCTAGGACCATCCGGGCCGTAAGCGGTGTAGGTCATAATGTAATGCTCCACGGCTTCCACATAACTTATGCGCGGATCTTCACATCCGCCGCCGCCATTGGGGCGTTTCTCATAATCGGCTTCTGGTTCGAGGGCTATACCCAAACGTTCAACATCCACTGGGTCTCCTTCTTTATTGAATATCACTCGTGCG
This sequence comes from Aequorivita sp., assembly GCA_048270045.1. Classification (GTDB taxonomy): domain Bacteria; phylum Bacteroidota; class Bacteroidia; order Flavobacteriales; family Flavobacteriaceae; genus Aequorivita. The sequence goes on along the minus strand of JBLWTS010000054.1, from coordinate 19,979 downwards.
ATTCCAATTCGGGAATAATTATTCTTGGCAACCAAACGCGGAAATAAATAGAGATTGCCATCAGGTCCGCGAGTAACTGCGGGGTTAAGAACACCTTCCACCTCAAATTCGTTTCCTTTTTCAGGTTCCATAATAGTGCAGATTCGCTCAAGTTTAAAAGGAGTCATAATTATTTGTTTCCCTTGTTCTTAGCGTTGCACGCAATTATGGTTTCAATTATTCTCTTGGTTTCTTCTGCATCTCTTACCTGAATACAGTCAACGCCGGTTTTTCGGGCTGGATAATCATTTCCGCCCTCAAACAGGGCATCTCCAACAAAAAGCATTTCGGAAATACTGAAATCCAAAATCTTTTCGAGTTTGCGGATGCCGTATGCCTTATCAATTCCGGGTTTTACGATATCGATGGAAGTGGTTCCTCCCATGCCAATTGAAAATTCCTTTAACGGCTTTTCAAGACGGGCCACAATCTTTTTTCGTTTTTCAAAATCGGGATCCCAGCCTTTTTTTTCTTTTAGAGGCGCCTCTTGTCCCAATGCTGAAAAGGTGATCTGGCTGCCCCGATCCTCAATCTGTTCGCCCCAGGTTTTCTTGATATTCAGGTCAGATTCGTCGAGAGCTTTATGAAGACTGTGTAGGATTTTCTTTTTTTCTTCGTCGCTGAAATTCTCTTCATATAACATTTCCCAATTCTTCTTGTAATGATAGAATTTTGTACCAGAAGTGGGAAGAATGGTCAGTTTTTTCAAAATCGGTTCCTCGGGTAGATTGCTCAAAACTTGTTTTTGAAACTGTGGCCAATCACCTCCGGAAATAATAGCTACGTGGTTTATTTTTAACAAATTCTGTAAAAGTTCTGCCATTTCCTTGTCTATAGATGATTTGCTTTTGGCAAGTGTTCCGTCTAAATCGAATATTATCAGTTTTTTCATTTGTCTTAATTTTTATCTGGAATTGCGATTTGGAGCAGTGTAATCTTTTCTTCTGGTTGAAGATTGAGTTGCCCAACAATCGCCGGCAAGAGCATTACTTCGCCTTTATTGATTGTGTAATTCGAATCCTTGAACTCCATACTTCCTCTTCCTTCAAGACAAACCAAAATAGTGGGTTCATCTTTTAAACCTACGGTAAATTCCGTTTCACTTTTAATGCGCCAAAGCTTGAAATGCTTATTGTCGAAAAGCTTTTCGGCATTTTTTATTTCTGTACTTTTTCCGGGAGTTACAGGACCAATATCTACCTGATTGAAATCAATACTTGCAATAGCTTTATCGACTTGCAATTCACGCGGTTTCCCTGTTTTCTTGTCTATTCGATCCCAGTCGTAAAGCCGAAAAGTGACATCGCTGTTTTCCTGGACCTCAAAAACTACAGCTCCTCCCAAAGTGTGTACCGTTCCGGATTGGATAAAAACCGCATCATCCTTTTTGGGAACAAAGCTGTGAAGCCTTTCAGAAACTGATTTGTTTTCAATGGATTCAATTAAATTCTCCTTGGAGGTTCCTTTCTTTAAACCTGCGTATATCCGGCTGTCGTCACTTGTTTCCAAAACTACCCAAGCTTCGGTTTTTCCCGTATCACCTTCTGGAATTATGTCTTTTTGATCATCAGAAGGATGGACTTGAACCGATAAAACCTCGTTGCAATCCAAGAATTTCAGCAAAAGAGGAAATTTTTCAAAGTGGTCTCCCAGTTTTCCCATTATTTCATACCGATAATCTTCCATCAGCTTGGTGATAGTTGTACCTTTTAGCTCTCCTTCCAAAACTTTACTGGCATGATCTTTTCTATCGCTTAAAATCCAAGCTTCGCCAATGGGTTCATCCTTTGGGAGTGGCTTGTTAAGTAACTTTTCCAATCTTCTGCCTCCCCAAATTCGGTATTGATATATGGGGTCGAATTTTAAAGGGTAGGTTTGATTTTTCATTTTATGGATATTTAAGTAAATTATAGTTCAATTCTTTTTTTGAAGACCTTCGAGTTTCAAATAAATTCAGTCGAATTATTTTATCTTAATTCTCAATGAGACTTATTAAAAATTTCTTTTGAAGTTGATTTCCGAAAAGTATATTATTATAAGACACTTTTAAATCTGCAAAACTTATAGTTCGATAGCATAAATGAATTACTGCGAAGGATTTTTCTTATATAAAATTAGAAAAAAACGAAGTTAATGCTGGTACTTTTATCACAGTTTTATGATTTAAAATAGCAGGATAAATGGCAACGCGAAATCTCTCAATAGACCTAGTTTCTTATCAAGATATATCTAACCCATTTGCATTTGGATTAAAGCAAACCTGTTTAATTTTTAAGTTGTATTTCTAAAGTGATACTATGAAGTAACGGTTAACTCTTGCAATCCATTGAGGAAGCACAGAAGCTAGGCTGCAATAAGCCTAATGCGTTGGAATTATGGTTGGACAAAACGGGTAAATGCAACTTTAAGGCTTAATCAAAGTCGTATTTCAAACCGAATAACAGGTTTCCTTTAGGCATCGGCACTAAATTTGTCTCTGTATATTCCTCATTAAAAATATTGTTTGCAGTCAACGAAATCTCGAAATTCTGAATCTGATAATTTGCCGAAACATCTACAACACTATATTCATCGCCACCTGTGCGCACTGCATATTTATAAAGAATTGTTTGCGAGAGGTTTTTAATAAATTGCGATCGGAAATTTGCAATAAACTGATGTTTAAGAGAATTGATAGCGTATCTGGAGTAGTGGAGATTCAGTTCCTTAATTTTGTCTTCAAGAAACGTGTATCCCAAATTCATTTTCTGGTTAAAACCAATTGCTGAAAAATTATAATCCACTGACGTTTCAAAACCCTTGGTGTTCAGAGCTCTAATGTTTGTGGCCTTAAAGGGCTCTTCTTCCGTGCTCTTTATAAAATCAATTAGGTTCTTGGAATCTCGGTTGAAGAAAGCCAAAGATATGTTCAAGTTAGAAGAAATAAATTTGAAACCTATTTCCTCTGCAATTGCTTCTTCGGGCTCTAATTTGTCATTTCCCAAGGTGGTAAGATCGTTGTAATACAAATCTGTATAAGTAGGAATTCTATAAGTATAGCCAACGTTGGTATAGGCTCTTAAGTTTTCTGAAATCTTCCATCCAGCATCAAAACCCGGGAAAAAGTGAAATTTAAAATCGGAATAATATGTAGCTGCCACCCCAGGTGTAAAGTCGATGCGATCCTCCAAAAACCTAAACCGATGTTCCAAAAATAGTGTGGTCTCTGTTCGTGATCTATCGCCCAAATTATTACTGGACAAATACACTTTGTCAAAATTAGCACCAAAGCCCGTAGCACCCCATTCTGAACTGTATGAGCCATTGACCTGCGCTCCGATTTTATTTGAAATATGGAGATTTCTATAACCCGTGGGATTTTGCCGATTGTATAAATACAAATCCTGATTTCTTCTCCAATAGATTTGTGGCGAAATTTTTAAATTATCTCTTTTGAATTCGGTTGAAATTCCCACAACACTGGTTTGGGTCTCTTCGTATTGTTCTACAGCCGATGGCGTAGCATAGAAGCCGTTGGCTCCAAATTTTCTTTCTGAAAAGGAAGCCAATAATTCTACGGGTCTGTTTTGGGAGTTGAACTCGCTTTTCAGAAAGTAGTTTTGGTTGTCATAATCAGTGTTATAACGATAACCCTCTGATACGTTTCTTGAGAAGTGCACCAAATGGTTTGAGTTTTTAAAGTTGTTGCCAGCAGTAACCGAAGCTCCTAATTGCTCATAAGATCCACCTTTTACTGCCACTGAAAGTTGATTGTGAATATTTTTCTTGGTAATAATATTCACGGCTCCAGTAAATGCATTTTGACCGTAAATTCGAGCTGCTGGGCCCTTAATAATTTCTATTCGCTCAATGAGCTCAAGCGGCAAGGCCGCATTCATAGTGTGATGACCAGTTTGAGCATCATCCATTTTTATTCCGTCTATTAATAGTAAAGTCTGGTCAAAACCACCACCGCGAATATAAAGGTCAGCCTGCATGCCATCAGTGCCTCGACGCCTTATATCGAGTCCGGCCACTTCTTGCAACAGTTCCGCCAAGGAAGCGGCTGGACTTTTCGCTATATCGTCTGAAGTGATAATAGCAATGGATCGAGAGTCTTTTGAAAAAGGAATCTCAATCCTGCTTGCCGATACGACAACTTCGTCAAGTTTTTCTGGAGTTTCTGGGTTATTTTGAGCCGTGATATAAATAGAGGAGAGGAGTAGAAATGCAAGAAAGCCTATTTTCATTTGGGGATTTTAAAATAAGTGCCAAAGTTAATAAAACCACTATTTAAGGTTAAATAAAATGATGAAAACTATTTCAAGTTTTTCCGACTTGTATTTCCATCAATTGCGAATCCCGCTTACCTTTTAATTATGATTTATTGGGGATACATTCATTGGGTATAAAAGAAACTTTACCATTATTGACATTTGGTTTTCACCATCCTTAGGCAATTGATAATTAGATTTAAGGGATGGTTAAATGCCAAATTTCACAATTTTCCAAAATCGAAATCCACAAGAGCCTCAACGCCAATTTTTGATTTTACACCCTTAATAAAAATTCTAGAAACCCCTTCAAGTGTCTAAAAATCAAATCCTAAACAACGACCACCTACCACTAAATTATAGCTTTAAGGGAATTTTCATAAAAGTAAGAACCCCCTCATTTTTATTTGTATTTCCAACCACAAACTCAACTTCATTTCCATAAAGCGTATTTAATCTATCTCGAGTGTTTTTTAGGCCAGTTCCCTTTTGCAGCAATTCATTGAAAGACTGCGTTAAGAGCTCCCCATTGTTTTCTATTTCAAAGAAAATAAATTCGTTGTTCTTATAAATTTTAAGAATTACTTTTAATTCTGTGGTATTGTATCCGTAGCCGTGTTTAATTGCATTTTCAATAATTGGTTGTAACAGCATGTGGGGAACCAGTTCGTGTTGGACATCGTTTTTAATAATCTTCTCAATGGAAAGGTGATCTGAAAATCTGATAGAAATAATCCGTATGTATTTATCCAGTAATGCGAGTTCTTTTTCCAGCGGAATTAGATTTTCATCCTTAAAATCCAAAATATCACGAAATAAATCTCCAAAATCAGCAATCAGGTTCTGTGATTTTTCCTTGTCGATTTCAACTAAAGCTGAAATACTGTTTAATGTATTAAAAATGAAATGTGGGTGCAACTGTGCTTTTAGCATATTGAGCTTAGCAGTAGCCAAATGCGTTTCAATCTGAGACTTTTGAAGTTCAATGTCACGTACTTTCTTGATGTAGTAATACACATTAATAATCCCGATCATTGCAAAATAGACTAGAAAATTAACTTCCATTACAGCGACAAAATGGTTGAAGGAAACGTACTGTACTGCCTCTGAAAAGGTGCTTGCTCCAATTAAAAAAGAAACGATGGCCGTCACAAAAAAGATGAAATAGCCTATAAAAAAGGAAAAGAAAAGATGTGCCCACACAATCTTTTTCCAACCGCTAGCGCCCCATTTTTCGAACATTATTTTAGTTAGCAGACTTATAAATACCATAAAACCTACCACGACAATCCAATCTATAATCACGCCGTAATTAAAGAGTTGCCCCCAACTTAAAGAACCATAACTTTTGGTGCCGATAACTTTCCAATAGCTTTTTTTAAACTGCACCAACACCAATACTATGGTGTAAAATACAGCTAGGTATTTCAGGAGTTTTATGTCGATATATTTTTTTAGCATTGCTCTAAACCCCTAGATTGTGTTGTAATTCTTTCCGATAACTTTTACTAACTCTAAAAAGTTCCCCATCTTTCATTTTTACATCAATTTCCCCAAAATTTGAATGTAGTACCTTCTCTAAAAAATCGGTATTTATAATTGTAGATCGATGAATTCGGAGCATCTGCTTATATTCCATTTCCTCAAGAATATTTTGAAGGGAATCGCGGAGCACATGCTTTTTATCAAGGGTGCAAATTTCAACATAACTCCCTGAAGCGAGGATGTATTGAATTTCAGAGTAGGGTATGAAGGAAACCGTATTACCAATTTTTATCGGCAGTTTGCTCTTGGTATTCGAGCGGGTGTTCTCAGACTTTTCTTCTTCAATATAAGCTATTAGTTTTTGAAACTTATGGTCTAGACTATTTTCTGTTTCTTTTTCAAATTGGGATTTGGCTCTAGAAACAGCCTGCTGAAATCGCTCTTTTTTAAAGGGTTTCAATAAATAATCCAAAGCGAAAGCATCAAATGCTTTCACAGCATAAACATCAAAGGCGGTAACAAAAATAACCATGGGCTTTTTCCCTGACTTCAATTTCTGCAGAACATCAAAACCGCTCATATCCTTCATCTGGATATCTAAAAAGATAAGGTCGGGTTGCAGTTCTTCTATACTTAACAAAGCTTCTTTCCCAGTTTTGCATTGTCCGAGCAAATGCAGATCGTCCATCTCCTCAACCAAAGTCAGCAACCGCCTTCTAGCTAGAGGTTCATCATCAATTATTAAGCAACTAATTTTCATCTGAATTAACAATCTAATTGAACGATTAAAGATTTCAAAAAGTAAATGTAGCAAACCTATCTCTTATTTTGATAAAATCGCTATCAGCCCATTCTTCATAAGTCAATTTGAAACCGATATTTAGGTCACTCGCAGCAATTAATCAGTTATTCACATCTTTTTCAAAGAGCACTGGTTTTATTGTTTCCGAAGAAAGTCATCAACTGGAAAACATTTTTAAAACAAGTTATAAGGCATTCAAAACAATATAGCTCCGTTCACAACATAGTTAAATGCGGCAAGGGAAATTCCAATTAGTTTCACACTTTCAAAATGCATTTAGAAACATAAGTGTCCGATAAAATATGAAAAAACCTTGTTTAGCGAAGTGTAAGTTCACTTAAAACCTTTGAGTGAGTAACACCTTGCTGAGATTTGAAAGTTAGAAACTATGCTCAATCATTCTATTTTCATTATCCACCCATCAAGAAGCGGGTCTTATGTATTTTATCTTTCAGGCAGGCTTAAATCTTAATCGGACACGACTAATTTAGAAACTTTAAAACCAACAAATTATGATTAGATCAGTACTACTTTCCAGCTGTGTTTGTGTTTTTTTCGCCGAAAGCACAATAGCGCAATCTTTTGAGGCGACAACTTTTGAAGATATTACCACAACGCCTTCCGCCTCCCGAAGTGCCAATTTTGTGGATGTAAATGGCGATGGCTGGGACGATATATTTTTTACCAATGGGCCAACTGCCGGTCAAAACAACATGCTTTATATAAACAATGGCGACGGCACATTTACCACCATAACTACCGATGCTATTGTTTTGGACAACGACCGTTCAGATGGAGCGAGTTTTGCCGATGTTGATAATGATGGCGATTTAGATGCAGTGGTGGTAACTTACGGCAGAAATGGAGCAGGCAAGAAAAACTATTTCTACCGAAATAACGGCGACGGCACTTTTACCTATGAGCCCGCAAACGCAATTGGAATTCCCCTTACCTATTCTGAAATGGCAAATTGGATCGACCTCAACAACGATCAGTTTTTGGATGCCTATATTACAAATAGTGTGGTTTCCACTAGGAATCTTTATTTTGAAAATCAAGGCAATGGTTCATTCGAAGCAGTAACAGGGTTGTCGATTACTAGTGAAACTCTTGCTTCTAGATCCATCAATTGGATAGATTATGACGGCGACGGCGATTCCGATTTGTTTATTACAAATGAAAACGACGCCAATAATTCCCTGTTCCGCAATGATGGTCCCAATAATTTCACCCAAATCACCGATTTAAGCATTACCCAAAACGGAATGAACTCTGCCGGCAGTTCTTGGGGAGATGTTGACAATGATGGTGATTTCGATCTTTTTGTTGCCAATTGGAACGGACAACACAATCAACTGTTTATAAATGATAATGGAACTTTTGTAGAGCAAATTAATTCTGAAATTCCAGCAGAAATAGGGAGTTCCTTTGGTTCTTCCTTTGCCGATGTTGATAACGATGGCGATTTGGATTTGCTGGTATGCCACGCTTATTATCCTGGGCAAGTAACCAATTCACTTTTTATAAATGATGGAAACGGGAATTTTACCAAAGACACTACCAGCAGTTTGGCAACCCATCAAGGCAACACTTTTGGCTGTGCTTTTGGCGATTACAATAACGACGGCTGGTTGGATGTTATTTTGGCGAATACACTTGACGAAAATCAAAGTAATTCCTTGTTCAAAAACACGGGAACGGGGAATAATTGGATAAAAATTCGATGTGTTGGTAATCCGTCAAACGGTTCAGCAATAGGAGCGAAAGTTAGGGTTAAAGCCACGATAAATGGCAACGAAATTTGGCAAATCCGCCAAATTGAAGCCGCCAGCGGTTATTGCAGCCAAAATAGTTATACCAATCATTTTGGGTTGGGCGATGCTTCATTAGTATCTGAAATCGAAATTCAGTGGCCTTCTGGTGCCGTGGAAACTTTTACGGATATCGACAATAACAACACCTATTTAGTGGTTGAAGGCAGCGGAATTCAATTAGGTACAAACTCACAAGCCAAATATGGCTATGTTGTTTATCCAGTACCTACGAATGATGTTTTGGTTATCAATTTCCCAAAGGATGAATTAAATTCTAAAGTCGAACTTTTTGATTTAAACGCAAGAAAAGTGAAAGAACAAATAAATAACGATGCAGTTTCCTTAGAGATGAATGTTGGCCACTTAAGTGCAGGAGAATATATATTAAAAATCAGCAATAATAAAAATGTGACCTCACAAAAAATAATTATCAAATAGAAGATTTCATTTCGAAAATTTCATTGCAACGTGTTGAATTTTCAATTGGGAAATTCAGCACGTTTTTTTATTAAATATTAGTAGTGATGCGTTAACTTTTTTATTTTCACAATAAACACATTGTTCATAGGGTTTTGCAAGCGTTCTTTGATTTTTTGATTTGAAATGTATTTTAGCTTAGTAGTCTAAAACTAGATTGCTATGAATTCTGGAAAATATGTTTTTGCCCAAACACTTGATTATTTAAATAGATACGAATTTGGGAAGTGCGTCAAGCGGTACAATGGCGATTACAGAACACGTGATTTCAACTGTTGGAATCAGTTTGTTCAGTTATATTTTGGCCAACTGACCTCTCGCAATTCTCTTAGAGATATTGCTGCCTGTCTACGGGCACATAAAAGTAAGCTTTACAAGATGGTTTTTTCAACCACACCCCCAATTACATAAAATAATATAGTTTTTAAATTTTAATATCTTGTCTGTTCTATGATCGTTACCACAACATCTGCGACTTCATATTTTTCAAATTTGATTTTATTTTTTAAAATTAATCATCCAACTTATACCGTACTTATCGGTACCTCTACCGTAATGGGCACCCCAGGAAGTTTTCTGAAAAGAAGTGTGCACTTTTCCGGATTTGGTTAGCGTTTCAATGGCCGCTTTTGCTTCCTCTTCACTATCCATATCTACACCCAAATGAATGTTTGTGCCATCGGTTAAAGGTGTATCTGGAGCTGCATCATAACCGAGTAGGGTAAAGTTTTTGCCTCGCAATTCTGCGTGCTGCCATTTCGTTCGATAGTTTTCTGGGATATCGATTTCTTTGTCTTCATACGTTTCCGTGTTCTTGATCTCACCTCCAAATATTTCTTGGTAAAAATGAAATGCTTCTCTACAGTTGCCTCTAAAGGCTAAATATGCTTCAATTCTCATAGTTTTGGTTTTTTGGTTTATAATTCGTTAAGCTAAAGCTAGGCATTGACTATAGAAGATAAAATAATTTAAACGTTGTTTAACACTGATTGTTAAGGAGACACTAATGAAATTTTCAATATCATTTTGACTTCTGCTTTTGCAATTGCCTTCCATTATTAGATAAAATGTCTCTGAAAAAACTGTCTGGGTGAAATTGAATTCTTTCTTGCCCAAAACACTAAAAAATGTGAGCCTAAAACGCTAAAGTATCGTGAAATATCATATCATTTTCCTTCAATAGTTTTATTTTTAAAATATAATACGAAACTATGAGATCAATTTGGAACGGTTCAATCAGCTTTGGCCTAGTGTCAATCCCTATTAAAATGTATAGTGCATCTGAAGATCGAAAGCTGGATCTAGATATGCTAGATGTTCACGATAACGCTCGCATTCGGTATAAGCGCATTAATGAAGATACCGGGAAAGAAGTGGAATGGAAAGACATTGTAAAGGGCTTTAGGAAAGATGATGCCTATGTGGTTTTGGAGAAGGAGGATTTTGAAAAGGCCAATATGAAAAAGAGTAAAACCATAGACATTGAAGAGTTTGTGGAAGAATCGGAAGTGAGTGACTTACTCTTTAAAAGCCCGTATTTTTTGGAACCTCAGAAGGAGGGAGGTAAGAGTTATAATTTACTGCGAGATGCCTTAAAAAAAACCGGAAAACTAGGGGTTGCTACTTTTGTAATGCGTCAAAAAGAAAACTTGAGTCTGATCGGGGTTTATAAAAATGCGTTGGTGCTTCACGTTATTCGATTTGCGGATGAAATTCGCGATCCTGCCGATTTAAAGTTACCAGCGACAAAGGTTTCAAAAAAGGAAGTAGATATGGCCTTATCCTTAATAGAAAACTACACTACTACTTTTATTCTCGATAAGTATAAAGATGTTTACAACAAGCAGTTGATGAAGATTATAAACAATAAAGGCAGTGGTAAAAAGACCAAGACCGAAAAAGTTGACACTACTCCAACTCAAGCAGATGACTTAATGGCCAAACTTAAAGCCAGTTTAGAAAAGAAAAAGAAAAATTCTAAAGCCTCCTAGTCGTGGCTTTAGACAAGTACATAAAAAAACGCAAGTTTAACGACACCCCGGAGCCCCGAGGAGAAGTAAGCAATACAGACGGCAAGCGGTTTGTAGTGCAACGGCATCAAGCTCGAAGATTGCATTATGACCTGCGTTTAGAAATGGAGGGCGTTCTTAAAAGCTGGGCAATTCCTAAAGGCCCTTCTATGAACTCGTCAGACAAGCGATTGGCTATAATGACGGAGGATCATCCTGTTGAATACTTAACTTTCCACGGCAGCATTCCCAAAGGGAATTACGGCGCTGGTAACATGGATATTTGGGATGAAGGCACGTTTGCAGTTTTAGAAAGTGAGGTGGGCACAGATCCGATTAAACAACTGGAAAAAGGAGATTTAAAAATTCAATTCTTTGGGAAAAAGATAAAGGGAAGCTTTGCGCTAGTTCATACAAAAAGAGGTGAATCAAAAAATCACTGGCTTCTTATCAAAAAGAAAGATGAATACGCTACTAAAATGGATTACGACGCAGAGGTGTTTTCTATTTCCCCAAAACAAAAATCGGAAGCAGGTTTAAATATCAATGAATTGGTGAAACCAATGCTCGCCACGGCTGCAAAAGAAATTTTTAAAGATCCAGATTGGGTGTTCGAATTGAAATGGGACGGATATCGCGTACTTTCAAATATAAACCAAGGAACAGTATCTCTGTATTCCCGCAATGGGATTTCATACAACAGCAAATTCGCTTTACTAAAAACGGAATTGGAAAGCATTCCCCATAATTGCATATTGGATGGGGAAGTGGTTATAGTAGATAAAAATGGTAAGCCAAATTTTCAAAAATTACAAAAATACAACTCAGAAACCACCAAGGGTGAACTTAGGTATTACGTTTTTGATTTACTTCATTTAAACGGCCTTGACACTATTTCGTTGTCATTGTTAGAACGAAAAAGCTTCTTGCCCGATATTTTAGAGGGCTTGGATCACGTGTTTTTTTGTGACCATATAGAAGCGATGGGCCCAACCCTTTACGAACGTGCAATAGCTGCAGGAATGGAAGGAGTGATCGCTAAAAAAGCTGATTCTACCTATACTCCTGGTTACAGAAGTGAGAAATGGTTGAAAATTAAAAACACAACTACTGAAGAAGCTATAATTTGTGGGTACACCGAGTCTGAGAGTGGAGGATCTCTTTTTGGATCCTTGATTTTGGGAATGTATTGGGATAACAACTTAATATATGTAGGGAATTGCGGTTCTGGGTATTCTAATGCGGAGCAAAAAGAATTACTTCAAAAAATGAAGGCTATAGAAATCCAAACAAATCCTTTCGGAGAAATACTGGGATTAAAAGGTCGAATTCCCCATTATATAAAGCCCGAATTAATCTGTGAGGTAAAGTTCTCAGAATGGACAAAAAGTGGATTAATGCGACATCCTATTTATAAAGGCTTGCGACACGATAAGGAAATAGAGGAGGTAGCAGTTCAATCTAAGCAGAGCATAGCTACCAAAGAAAAAAATACGTCGGCGAGCTTAGAAGTGGATGGAATAGCCGTCCCGGTTTCAAATTTAGAAAAAGTATATTGGCCTGAAGTTGGGTACACTAAATACGATCTTATAGACTACTATTTAAATATTTCAGATACCATTCTGCCGTATTTAAAAGACCGACCTCAAAATTTACACAGACATCCCAATGGTATTTCAAAACCTTCGTTTTATCAGAAGGACAATGAAGCCTTGCCAACTTGGGTTGAAACGGTTAGAATCTATTCAGAATCCTCAAAAAAAAATATAGACTATTTGCTGTGTCAAAATGATGCGACCTTGCTTTATATGGCGAATTTAGGCTGTATAGAAATAAATCCGTGGAATGCCACTATCAAGAACTTGGAAAACCCAACTTACACGGTAATAGACATAGATCCTTCTGACGCAAACACTTTCGAAGAGGTGATTGAAGTGGCACTAGCTGTAAAAGAGGTGTTAGATTTGGCAAAAATTGAAGGATATCCAAAGACTTCTGGTTCTTCCGGACTGCATATTTATATCCCATTGGCTGCGCAGTACCCTTATGAACAAGCGCGCGATTTCACCAAACTGTTGTGCTATTTTGTACGCGATCGCCTCCCAAAGCTCACCACTATGGAGCGAGCTTTAAACAAACGGAAGGGCAAAATTTACTTGGATTATTTGCAAAACCGTCGGGGCCAGACTTTGGCATCGCCATATTGCGTAAGGCCCAAAAGAGGAGCGCCAGTTTCTGCCCCATTATTGTGGACAGAAGTAGCTTCAGGCTTGTCTATTTTAGATTTTACGATTAAAAATATGCCAAAGCGAATTGTAACCATGGGAGACATATTTAGTCCAGTCCTAGAAAAGGGAATAGCTATGGAAGCGGCAATTAATAATCTAAATTCGTGATATATGATTTATTGGACAAACTAAACTGTTGCTTTTAATATCAGAGTTAAAAGATGAATTTCCAGCTCACACAACTTTTTAAAAAATTTGGTTGCGCGTTAAACTTAAATTAATGTATGGCACTGTTTCATTTTTAGTCCTTAGTTTTAGAAGAAAGACCCAATTGTTTGTAATGTAAGAGTTTCGATTAAAGACAACTTGCATTCATAATTAACCTTCAAAAATCAAATACAATGAAAAATATTTTAATGGTCATTACCTCGCATCAACTTTTGAATAATACGGACAGTAAAACTGGACTGTGGATCGGCGAATTTACTGACCCTTATTACGAATTTATAGATAAAGGTTATAAAGTGACATTAGCAAGCCCAATGGGAGGTAAACCACCCATCGACCCCATGAGTGAACTCACGGAAAACATTACCAGCTCTAACAGACGATTTCAAGAAGATGATATCGCAAAAAAGGCTTTGGCGAGTACAGTTCGCCTAGACAAAATTAATGGAGAGGATTTTGACGCACTCTTTTATCCTGGTGGACATGGTCCCCTGTTCGATCTGGCTACTGATACAAAAAGCGGTGAACTTATCGCCGAATTCCTAAATAGCAATAAACCCGTGGCCGCTGTGTGTCACGGACCTGCCGCATTGCTAAAAGCTGCCGAATTGGATCCGTTAATTTTAAAAGGACGGAGGGTTACTGGATTTTCTAATGCGGAAGAGAAACTTGCAATGCGCTATGCCAATATTCCTTATTACTTGGAAGATAGGTTGAAAGAACTGGGAGCAGATTATTCCAAAGCCGTAATACCTTTTTTATCGCATGTTGAAACTGATGGACTGTTGATTACTGGTCAGAACCCGCTATCGGCAGGTCCAACTGCCCAAAAACTTATGGAAGTCCTTAAAAGCACTTAAATGAAATGTAATAAATTGTGAACGTTAATACCTGATAAATTAATACAGTAAAGCAGATGGCCCCACTTAAAAAATAAGATACTCAAGCGTCCTCGAGCTATAGTTTAAAATATTATAGCTCATAAAAAAATCCCTAAAACCTTTAGTTATACGGAATTTTTCAATTTACGGCTTAAAATTAAACCTTACCGACTTTGTTTTTTTGCTGCTCTTTCGATTTGCTAGTTTTCATTGGTTAGGAATACATTTATTTCAAAGTTTTTAAAGAAATGTTATAATAGACCTTTTTCGGCTAGAGTTGACGTAAATTGTGATTTTGAATTCAATATATTATTTTCGAATGCATGGACTGCACTAACAAGATAAATGAGCCGTTTATTTTGGCGAAGTCACTATAATGCCGAAATACTAATAAAAGATTATTATGATAAATTATAAAGAAATCAATAACCCTTAAACCAAATGCTATGAGTTTAGAAGAAGTAAAAACCACGGACAATCACAGTACAATTAAAAAATGGGTGGAAGATCGTGATGGAAAACCGGCATTAATGGATGGTATAGTTCCTGATGATGGGGGCGGTGAGATGCTCCGAATAGATTTTATGGATGGCTCTGACGGGCCGTTGAATCAAATTTCATGGGATAAATTCTTTGAAATATTTGACAATACCAATTTGCTTTTTTTGTATGAGGATGAAGTTAAAGGGGGAGAGAAAAGCAAATTTCATAAGTTTATAAGAAAGGATGGGGAGTAAAGAAAATCTTAATCCAATAAACGCAGAGGCAAGAGATTTTGTAAATTCACCTAACGACTTCTAATCTCAATTGTTTTTCTAATTTGGAGGCTTTTATTGGAAAATAAATTGCCGTGAGCTAGTATATAGTTCAAATTCTAACGTAACCTAAACGCATCAGCGCTTTTAATACTCTGCAACTCCTTCCAT
Source organism: Aequorivita sp. (assembly GCA_048270045.1). Taxonomy (GTDB): domain Bacteria; phylum Bacteroidota; class Bacteroidia; order Flavobacteriales; family Flavobacteriaceae; genus Aequorivita. The sequence goes on along the minus strand of JBLWTS010000054.1, from coordinate 4,837 downwards.
TCAATTGGCATGGCAATACCTGCAGATTTATTGGGTCGAAGGGAATAAGGACAGACCGAAGTCTGCGCATACGCATTGCGGAGGTAATCGAGAAATATCTTTCCTTCTCTTTTGTTCTTCCTAACCGCAGTAGTGAATAGTTCGGGATTTTGTTTCTCGAGTTCGTTTACTAATTCCTTTAATTTGGGCCTTAATTGGTCATAGGTTTTTCTACGCTGAATTTTATACCATACGTGAAATCCACTTTGTCCCGTGGTCATCAAATTGGGGTCAAAACCTTTTTCTCTTAGAAAATCCCCGACAATCTGTGCAGCCTTTTTTACCTTTTCAAAGGAATCTTTTGGCGGATCTAAATCGAAAACTATCTTATTGGGTTTATAGAGTTTGTCTTTTTTTGAGAGCCATATATGAAACCCGACAGTTCCCTGATTGGCAAGGTAGATAAGTGCTTTTTCCGAATTACAAAGTATTTGCGTGTTCTCTCCATCCTCAGTTTTTACCTTAACGGTTTTTATAAAGTCTGGAAAATAATCTGCAGCATTTTTTTGGTAGAAACCGTCCTTTCCTATTCCATCAGGAAACCGATGTAAAGTCAAAGGTCTATCCTTCATATAAGGCAGCATCTTTTTCGCTACTTTGCCGTAGTATTGTACCATCTCCAATTTGGTGATTTTCAATTTCGGAAAGATTATTTTTTCTGGATGTGATATTTCAATTCCGGATACCTTCATAACTATATTTCTTTACTTACTTCTTTCGCCTCTTTGTCTTCGCGCATCCCCAAAAATCGAGGATGCCTAAGTTTGTTGCTCTTCGTCCATTCCGAAAATCCAAACTGGCCCACATATTTGGGTTTTATCCAGTGGTTTTTGCCTTGTTTGGAATCTTGATAATTTTTAAACGGACTTTTTTCCATTCGAATTTTATCGAAGTTTTTTCGCCATTTCTTTAGAAAAGCATCGTCAAAACCTGTTCCCACTTTGCCTGCGAACAATAATTCCCCCTTCTTATAATATCCTACCAAAAGCGCCCCAAATCCAATCCTTTCGCCTTGGGGTTCGGTGAATCCGCCTATTACCAGTTCCTGGCCTTGCGAACATTTAATTTTTAACCAACTTTTGCTTCTAGAGTGAACATAGGTTGCTTCAGAATCCTTTGCAATTAGCCCTTCCCACGCTTTTTTACAGGCCTCTTTTAAAAATTCCTTACCCTTTTCATTTTTATGCGGTGTAAATCGGATTGGAGATTTCCACTTTATAGCTTTTTTTAAAACCTTCTTTCGAGATTTTAAAGGGAGATCGGTTACATCAAATTGCTCAAAATATAGAATATCAAACAGATATAAATAGACGTCGATATTGGATTCCGCTATCCGCTTTTTATCTTTTAAGTGCATCCTTCCTTGCAATTTTTGAAAACTAGTAGTCCTTCCATCAAAGGCGACTATTTCACCGTCCAAAATCAAGTTCGGATAGTTCTCTTTTTCTAACGCCACCTGAATTTCAGGAAAGGAATTTGAGATATTGTTTTCATTTCTAGAGAATAAAATAGTCTTTCCATTTTCTATCGTTATCAAACATCTTACCCCGTCCAATTTTCGTTCGTATACCCATTTCGGATTGTCGAAGTAATTGTCTGTTAGCGTTGCCAACATTGGATTTACATAACCCGGAAAGAGCTTCTTTTTTAGTTTTTTTACTTCATCTGAGGAAAGAATTTCTTTTAAAATATCCATATCCTATTCCTCCTCTTTTGCAATTTGGTTCATAGTGCGATTGGAAACCACACTCTTATTTTCCGTATTAACCGGATTGCGTCGCGCATCGGCATCTTCATCCTTCATCTTTACCAACAGCCAGTTACCCTTCATATTGCCCGATTTCATTTTTATGAGTGCATATCCTCCAGATAATTTCTTTCCTTCCAATTTAAACTCAAGTGTTCCCATTTCATAGGCCTTTTTAAGGCTTATAGGCTTTTTATTACTGTCGGTTTTAATATTTTTAAAAGTTCCTTTATCCCAAATCATTACCGTTCCTCCGCCATATTGACCTTTGGGAATGGTTCCCTCAAAATCGGTATACGCAATGGGATGGTCTTCTGTGGGAATTGCCATTCTTTTAACTTTTGGATCCGTACTCGGACCTTTCGGCACTGACCACGATTTTAATGTTCCATCAATTTCCAGCCGAAAATCATAATGAAGATTGGTGGCATCGTGTTTTTGAATTACAAATAAAGGCCTCTTCCCAATTTTGGAAGTCTTTTCATCTGCTTTTGGTTCCTTGGTCTTTGAAAAGTCCCTTTTTTGATTATAATCTTTTTGAGTTTTCATAAAGGTTTATATCAGAAATGAATAAGGTTCAATTTACAAAACAGAGCAATGTGGAGTTTATAAAGAATTATTAAAATTTATACCACTTTTCCCAAGAGAGCGCATCAAGTTTTCAAAGGCGAGAAGGATTTTAAAATGGGGTGAAAACTAAACTTATCTTAAAAGGGAACCTATTCCTCCTAAAAATCCCTAAATTTGATAGTAATAATTATTAAAACTGTGATTATGAAGACTCTAAGGTATGTATTTCTAACATTAGGCGTTCTTGCCTTTATATCCTGTAACAACACCACTAAAAATGAAGATGAATTGGGAACGGAAACAGCCGATTCCTATGAAACAACCACTGCCGACCGAAATATGGATGGCACCGATGTAATGGCGACCGATAATGCCAACAACCATACTATTACACAAACCAGCTCGTGGAACACTCAGGATATGACGAAAATGTACGCCGACTTAAACATGACCCGCGGACAAATAGAAGATTTTGAAAGCGACTATAGGCAAAAACAAAATGTTAGGTCAAGCGACAATATTGTGGATAGCAACCACGTGGATCTGCAGATGGATGAAAGCTTAAAAAAAGTACTTTCTCCCGAACAATATGCCAAGTATCAAGAATGGAAAAAAAGTAACACCAAAGAATAAACAGGATTTATAAAAATTATATTTGAATATAAAAGGAGGCGGATAGCCTCTTTTTTTAGTGATGATTTTCTAGCTTTTTTCAAAACATTTGTTTTGATTATCCCTTTGAAAAAGCGATCTTGTCTTTTTGAAATATTAGGAGATGTATTGAATGCCACCGCGAAACATTTCATTTTACTCGCATTCAAAACACGCCAATAAACCTTTCGGCAAATCTTCCCCATCAGAACCTTTTAGGGGTTCTGTAACAACCCCCAGTGTGTCTATTTCCTGTTTAAATGCTATGGCGTATTCCACTAATTGCGAACGTCTCGACTTTATTTTGGCCTTGATTTCCTCACCGTGCAAGTTGTAGATTTCCTGAGGCCAAATATTTAATGCTTCCTGAATAACCTCATCACTTAAGTTATTCTGAATAAATTGCGCCTGTTCTACAAAAACATCCTCTGGGGTATTTAATAAAAAGTACCTATCAAAAGGATATACCAATCCTGGAATATAGTCAATCTCCTTCTCAAACGATTGGAGTCGGGGCTGTATGTTTTTGGACGATACGACGGAAGGAATGAAACCGTCAACAGCAAAAAACGCATTATCACGATCTCCCGCGAGAGGAATGGCTCTGTAATTTTCTCCCTGTTTTTGCAGCACCCAACCCCATTGTTTTGCGTGCCTATCCCAGTCGCCTATTACCAAATCGAATAACCGATTTCTAACCAATAGCTCTCTATCAATGGTCAGTTTTTCGCCCAATTCCTGTTTTTTCTCCTGTAGATCATCAGTATCTATTATTTCAACCACATTCTCAAGCTTTGTCCAGTTTGTGGGACCTTCGGTTTCATATTCCAACCAGTATAGTTTATTGCCATAGTCTAAATTGTATTTACCTAACCCTTCTTGTTTTGGTACAAACACCAACGAGGGATGAGTGTGCAAAATGGAAAGAGATTCGGCCATTAAAGCTACCACACTGGTGGCATATGGATGTTGTGCCGATATGCCATCGACAATAATATTTTCTATGCCAAGTGTCTTGGCAAAATCCGGAATCAAGGGCGATGGGTCTTTCGCAACACTTCGGAGCGTATAATAAATCCCTTGAGGGTTTTTTAGTCGTAGGGAATGAGTTTGATGTCCGCCACCTTCTTTAATAACCGAAAGACCTCCTTTTAGGGTGTCGAGAAAGACCACCGGTACTTTTACAGGTACCGCCCATTCATCCCTATATTGCTCACCTTGCACCATTTCCTTCCACATATTGCCTTCATACATCGTGGTTACGGCAATGATAACGGAATCCCTATTTTTAAAATTTAAAGTATTAATATTATCTGCATTCACTAAAATCTGGGTCTCCTTTTTTGTGGGTGTACTCCAAATGGAAGTGTATATAATAAGTATCACTAATGCGATAATACCTAGCAAAATAATAAGAATTTTCTTCATTTATACATTTAGTTGAAAGGGACAATTTATCAATTTTCCATAAACTAGAATAAACGATTTTGAAAAGATTGGGATTTTTTATGGGTGTCCATTTCCTCTTTAAGAAAGATTCGCAAGCAGCCAAACGAATAGAGGAGAAGGTGTGATGCCCCAATTGGCAGGATAGATGGTATTGGGCTCATCCATCTCCACAATCTGGAGATAGGGATGGGTAAAACCAGAACGGTGATAATAGGGTTCGTATTTTTCGGGGATAAGCAAAGTCCTTATGAAAATATTCCTAGACTTGATTTTTCATTTTAGTAAGGGCGGTTTCGTAGCACATAGGGGTGGGTTACAGGTTACAAGATACATTTCTGTTCGCAGGTTCCGGATTTTTTAATCGCACAGAAGTCTATTTTT
>JBLWTS010000053.1:0-23279 GCA_048270045.1 Aequorivita sp. | reverse complement strand
GAAAAATGAAAATAGAACCCTAGGTAAGAAAGTGAAACTGCTTTTTGTAGGTCTCCTGCTTGTTGGCAGTATAACCGCAAATGCGCAGATAACACTTCCTGGAGGGGACGCAAACATCCCCGATGCTCCTATTGACGGCTTTTTGACCATTGGTCTTATCGCCGGGGCGTGTATCGGGTTGCGCAAACGGATAAAGGGAATGAAATATTAATACCCTTAAAGTTCAAATCTTTAAAAAAGAGCCCGGTTTTGGGCTCTTTTTCTATTAATGTATACTCTTTTTGAATTTAAGATTCTCACTTTATTTAACCGCCATCAATTCCACATCAAAAATCAGAGTCGCACTTGGAGGGATTACGCCTCCTGCCCCACGCTCGCCATAAGCAAGATGTGATGGGATTACAAAACGGGCTTTGTCTCCCACTTGCAACAATTGGATGCCTTCATCCCAACCTTCAATAACTTGGCCGCGGCCAATTGGAAATTCTATGGGATTTTTTCTTTTATAAGAAGAATCAAACTCAGTTCCATTTGTTAACATTCCTTTATAATGCACCGAAACGGTTTTTCCTTTTTCAGCTTTTTTCCCATTTCCTTTGACAATTATTTTATAAAGAAGACCACTCTCGGTTCTATCAAAACCTTCCGAAACTTTCTTAATTTCATCTTCCTCTTTTTTTTTAATGTTTGCAATTCGCTGTTCTCTTTCTCCTGTAAATCTTCTGAAAGCCTCTACTTCATTCCATTTTTCGGCTTCCGCCCCCACTCGAATGATTTCAACCTTCTGCATCGTATTTCCTTGTGTAACGCTATCCACAACATCCTGTCCTTCCACTACATTTCCAAATACAGTATGTTTGTCATCCAACCAAGGTGTAGCAATATGGGTAATGAAAAATTGACTGCCGTTACTAGCCGGCCCTGAATTTGCCATCGAAATTACTCCTGGGGTGTCGTGACGAAGGTCTGGATGGAATTCATCTTCAAAATCATAACCTGGCCCCCCTGAACCTGTTCCCTTTGGATCGCCTCCTTGAATCATAAAATCCGGAATTACCCTATGAAACTTGAGTCCGTCGTAATAAGGAGTCCCTTGTGGTTTTGCTTTATTTTCCAAATTACCTTCGGCCAGTGCCACAAAATTTCCAACTGTTCCTGGGGTTTTATCATAGGTCAGTTTTATTAAAATTTCTCCTTTCTCAGTCGTTATTTTTGCGTAAATTCCGTCTTGCATTGCTTTTGTTTTAAATTGAAGTGCAAAGTTAGCTAATTCTAAATTCAGAATTAAGAATTAAGAATTGAAAAAGTGTAACAAAACAAGAACCCATTCGTCAAACAGACGACAAATTAGTAAACTCGGAATTCAAATTTCAGAATTCAAAAATGTAATAAAACCGCATCTTATTCATCAAACAAACGACAACCACCAAAACAAATTACTGTGTCGCATATTCTAACGATTTCAAATCTTACAAAAAAATTCGGGTCGCTCACCGCTGTGGACAATCTTTCCTTTACTATTGAAAAAGGAAATGTCTATGGTATTCTTGGCCCCAACGGAAGTGGAAAAAGCACCACCTTAGGAATTGTTCTGAATGTGGTAAACAAAACCGAAGGCCATTTTCATTGGTTCGACGGCAATACCTCGACTCACGATGCTCTGAAAAAGGTGGGTGCTATCATAGAGCATCCCAACTTTTACCCTTATATGACGGCAGTTCAAAACCTGCAACTCGTATGTAAGATTAAAGAGGTTTCCGAAAAAAAAATAACTGAAAAATTAGAGCTAGTTGGCTTATTAGATCGAAAAGACAGTAAGTTTAGCGCCTTTTCTCTTGGGATGAAACAGCGTTTAGCTATTGCTTCTGCCCTCTTAAACGATCCTGAAATTCTGATTTTGGACGAACCAACAAATGGTCTAGATCCTCAGGGAATTCACCAAATTCGAGAGATTATTAAAAAAATAGCATCACAAGGAACTACAATTTTGCTCGCTTCCCATTTACTGGATGAAGTAGAAAAAGTATGTTCTCATGTTGTCATTCTTCGCAAGGGAGTGAGTCTGTATTCTGGAAGAGTTGACGCAATGAATGCCAGCCACGGTTTCCTTACAATGCAGAGCAAAAACATGGAAACCCTTCAGAAGACCTTGGAGCAAAATCCTGCCTTTGGATCCTTAAAACTTGAAGGCGAATATTTAATAGCTTACTTAAAGGAACCGATGGATTCTTCGGAAGTGAACGAATTTCTTTTTAAAAAAGGGATAGTCCTTTCGCATCTGGTAAAACGAAAAGAAAGCCTTGAAGAACAGTTTCTCGAACTCACCAAACAAAAATAAGTCGATGCTCCGATTATTAAATATAGAACTCCATAAACTTCGCTACAACCGCGCTGCGAAAGTCATATCCATAATTTATTTTGTACTCATCACTTTCATTGCGCTCATTGCTTCCATTGAGTTCAATTTTGGAGGGGTCCACTTTCGGGTGGCGGATCAAGGAATTTTCAACTTTCCTTATATCTGGCATTTTAATACGTATATGGCAGCCATCCTGAAACTTTTTTTGGCTATCGTGATCGTTTCAATGGTCAGTAACGAATACAGCTACAGAACCCTAAAACAGAATCTAATTGATGGATTAAGCAAGAAGGAATTCATACTTTCCAAATTTCTAACAGTATTGCTCTTCGCGGTGATTTCCACAGTATTTATCTTTCTAGTTTCCCTTATCCTCGGCTTACTGTTTTCGGATTATAAAGAAATTGGAGTCATCTTTAGTGGGTTGCAATATATTGGCGCCTATTTTTTAAAACTGGTAGCATTTTTCTCGCTTTGCCTTTTCTTTGGAATCTTAGTGAAACGATCTGCCTTTGCCCTTGGTTTTCTGATTGTTGTTCAAATATTTGAATGGCTGGCGTATGGATTGATGAAATGGCAAATTTTTAAGGATTCGGATATCGCCGATCACGTGGCGAGGGTTTTCCCCCTTAACGCCATGGCAAACCTTATCAAGGAACCTTTTAGCAGATTGGGCGTAATACAATCGGCTGCTACCCAGCTTGGCGAAGACTTTTCAAAAACTTACGAAGTGGGTTATCTGAACATTTTAATCGTTCTGGTTTGGACAGCACTTTTCATCTATTGGTCCTTTGCTATTCTTAAGAGAAGAGACCTTTAAAAAAGACAAACACTTGAGATTTTGGTTTTTTAAAGGATTTCGAAAATCCGCATTTATTTCTTTTATGTCAAAAAAGAATTTGATGGACGTTTTTTAAGGTTGAATTTTCATATATTTATCATTCAACCATTTCAACCATGTTTCTCTCTAAGCATTATTTCCTGTTTTTTCTTCTGATTATTGGCAATATTGCTTTTTCACAGGAAATTTCATTATATCAGCAGTTCAACGGACATTATGATTATACCGCTTTTGGAAACACTCTTAATGTAGCGGAAAACGGAGGGACAAGCCCGTGTTCAATTTTAACTAGCAGTAGCGCCAATTTCAATCTAAACCCTAATCAAGAAGTGGTGGCGGCCTACTTGTATTGGGCTGGCTCTGGTCCTGGGGATTTTGAAGTTACCTTTAATCAAATCCCAATCACGGCTGAAAGGACATTTAACCTACTTTACACTCAAGGTGGGACAGAGTACATCTATTTTGCTGCCTTTGCGGACGTTACTCAACAAATACAAAACTCGGGAAATGGAAATTACACACTAGCAGATTTGGATCTTTCGAGTGTAATTCCAGCCTATTGCAGGCCACCAGGATCTGGAACTAATTTTGGAGGTTGGGCAGTAACGGTTATTTATGAAGATGATGCCTTGCCTATGAACCAAGTCAATGTTTTCGATGGTCTAGAAAGTGTTAATCAGAATAATGAAAACTTGGAAATAACTTTGGATAACCTATTGGTGCTATATACCGACGGAGCCAAAATCGGTTTTCTTGCTTGGGAGGGCGATCGCGAAATAGCGGTTAATGAAACACTTCGCATTAACGGAAATACCTTGAGCAATCTCCCATTAAATCCTGGGAATAATGCATTCAATGGCACCAATAGTTTTACGGGAAGCGATACGCTTTACAATATGGATATCGATTTTTATTCGATTTCCAATTTTATAAATGTAGGAGATGCCTCAGCCACCATTCAACTAACCAGCGGTCAGGATTTCGTGATGATAAACAACATTATCACCGTCCTAAATACCGAATTGCCCGACGCCACCATTTCTTTAGACAACATTCTGGGAGATAGAGAATGTGGCAATCGGGAATTAACTATTGACTATACGGTGTACAATTTAAACAGCACCGCCGTTTTGCCCTCAAGCACACCCATTGCATTTTACGCAGATGAAATCCTTGTCGCCCAAGCCGCTACTGTCGCAGATATTCCGATTGATGGGCAAGAAAGCGGAACAATAACTTTTACGGTTCCTAACAATGTTGGCGAAGATTTTATATTGAATGTTGTCGTGGACGACCAAGGAAATGGAGCAGGCATTGTCAATGAATCTAATGAAGACAATAACGAGGATGAACTTCCTATTCGATTATTTATAAACCCTGTCATTCCCAGACTTCAAAATTTGGAAACCTGCGACGTAATTGACGATGAGTTTTTCGATCTTACCGAAGCTACTTTCAGGATAGATCCAATTTACGACCTCAGCTTTCATCTTTCTCATGACGATGCGGAAAACAATATCGATCCCATTCTCGATCCTGAAAATTTTCAGAATACGGAGAACCCCCAGACCATATACATTCGCGTGGCAAATCCTGATTGCTTTCTAATTGACAGTTTCACCATTTCCGTTGTTCCTTGTCCTCTCCCCGACGCCACGATCGATTTTCCCGAGACTTCAGCATGTAGAGATCGTGGGTTACTAGTATCTTTTACCGTCTACAATCTGGAAGCCACGGGTCCGCTGCCCGCAAATACTTCCGTGGCTTTTTATACAGATGGAATTCCTCTTGGGCTTTCATATACAAGAAATACCATCCCAATTGGCGGAAGCGAAACCATTGAAGTAGAATTGACCTTGCCAAATAGTTTACCCGATACCTTCCTGCTTACTTTAGTAGTGGATGACGATTTACAGGGCAATGGAACCGTGGAGGAGTTGCGGGAAGACAACAATAGCTTTTCAAGAAGCATTTCTTTTGAAAGCATCCCTCCCATTCCCACTCTTCCCGATCTTTTAAAGTGCGATGAAGGTTTCAATACCGCTACTTTTGACCTAAGTGTACAAGATGATTTAGTTCGAAATGGTCTCGACGGCATTGTTCAGTATTTTACAACTTTAGAGAACGCAATGCAAAACACGAACCCAATAAGTACGCCCACTCTATACCAAAATGGTGCTGATCCGCAGACTATTTATGTAAGGCTAGAAAACGAAATTTGTTTTGCAACCGCTTCTTTTCTTTTAAAAACCGAAAACTGCGAACCATTTATTCCCCAAGGGTTTTCCCCCAATGGAGACGGCATTAATGATGAATTTGAAATCAGCAACCTATTGAACATTTATGAAAACTTTGAATTGGAAATATACTCCCGCAATGGCAATTTGGTCCATAGAGGCTATAACGCAGATGGGTTTTGGGATGGCATAGCAACAAAAGGATTTCTTTTTCGCGGAAACAAAGTGCCTGTAGGAGCCTATTATTACGTCCTATTTCTCAATGACCCCAAGTATTCCAAACCATTTATTGGATGGGTTTATGTCAATTATTAAATTCCGAGTTTTGAAACGCATGATTTTTTAGCAAGAATTCTTTCCGCGGAAATTACCAGTTTCAACTAATTCTTAATTTCACTATTTTTCGTGCATAGCCCAATACATTTGTTAGTTTTACCGTTATTCCCCAATTAAAATCTGAATCCGCTCCTTAGTGAAAAAAATGAACAGAAAGCGATTAAAATACGGGGTTGCCATATTATTTTCGGCAGCGCTTCTATTGCTCATTTTTTCCAATTACACCATTTCCCAAACTTCCAAAAACAAAACCTTTTCCAGTACAGCCCAAATAAAAAAAAACAAAGTGGGGTTGCTTTTGGGAACTTCTAAATTTTATAAAGATGGAGGCTTAAATCTCTATTTTGAGTACCGTATAGACGCGGCGGTCGAACTTTATCAAAGCCAAAAAATAGATTACATTTTGGTCAGTGGGGATAATAGCTCCATTTATTATAATGAGCCAATTGCCTTTAAAAAAGCGTTGGTCAAAAGAGGAATTCCCGCAGAAGCAATCTATCTGGATTATGCCGGATTTAGAACCTTAGACTCTGTAATACGGGCAAAGGCTATTTTTGAACAGGAAGAAATTACCATCATTTCCCAACGCTTCCAAAACGAACGCGCCATCTACATTGCCGAACAAAAAGGAATAAAAGCAATTGGATACAATGCAAAAGATATTGAGGGCTCAGACGGGCTAAAAATGCAGTTTCGAGAATATTTTGCGAGAACAAAAGCATTCTTGGACATAGTATTTAATGTGCAGCCGAAATTTTATGGAGAGCGGATACCTATCGGAAGGAATCAAGCCGAGGATTGCGAGGATAACATATAACCATATTTTTTTGCCCAATTTTGATACTTTTTGGTATCATTAAGATACCAAATGGTAGCATTATGATACCAAAAAAGACCATAATGATACCAAAAAGGACCATTATGATACTAAAAATGACCATAATGATACCAAAAAGGACTCATTATGATACCAAAAATGACCATTATGATACCAAAAAGGACCATAATGATACTAAAAAGGACCATAATGATACCAAAAAGGTCATATAATGACTTCTGCCGCTACTGGAGCATATTGCAGATCTAAAGAGGGATAACGAACTGCCAACCGCTAAAGTGGAAACGCTGATGACGGTGGAGAAATAGAAAATACAATACATTCAAAGCCATAAAAACATATATAACCCCTTTGACGACTTATAAAAAAAGGGTAAGTTTGGTAAACCCTCAAAGCAGTGGTTAACCAAAATCTCCCCTTTATCTTCACCTTCGATTTTTTTCTCTAAATTAGATGCGTAAACCACGCAACTAATTTTTTTCAAATCTATTTCGTCAACTTAAGAAACAAACTCATCCATCAATTAAAAAACGAAAAATATGAAAACTTCAAAAATATTATTTCCGTTATTTTTAATGACCTCTTCACTTTATCCTGTTCCAAAGAAAATATGGATAGTGACCCATCACAGGTTGAAGAAAGCCGATATTTTAAATACACCATCGGGGAAGGACCATTCGTGTATTTTGACAATATGGTCTTCAAAGAAATATTATTAAACGATTTTGAAATTAACACCAATAAAGACAATGAAATTAGCCTTGAAGAAGCCACACTCTTTAATGGAGCTATAGATGTTTCGTTTAAGAATATTGAAAGTTTAACCGGAGTCGAAAAATTTGTCAATATAATAGCTCTGAATTGCGCAAACAACAATATAGCCACGCTCGATTTAAGTGCTAATCTTAATTTAGAATTTCTCAGTTGTGGAAACAATCCGTTTTCTGAAATAGATCTTAGCCCAAATACCAAATTGAAGAATCTAGATATAAGAACTACAGGCATTTCCACTTTAGACCTTTCCAAAAACGAAAATCTTGTGTCAATTAGAGGAATGTGTAATTATAATTTAAAAACTGTGAATGTCAGGAATAACAATAACACTAAAATTTTGGTATTCTTTTTTGGGCTTAGCAACTATAGCTTAGAGTGTATTCAGGTAGATAATATTTCCTTTTCAAATACCGCCACTAATTGGATAATCCCCGAAGAGGCAGCATATTCATTGAATTGTTTTGACAGTTAATAGTTGTAAATCACCCCTTCTTTCGCAACTATCTCGCGTGTGAGCTACTAATACGAAAGTTCTCTTACGCAACAGAATGAAGATTTTTGCATCTATATGAAAACCTTAATTATGAAAAAGATAGTATTTATATTTATGGTTGTAATTCTTTTCGCTTGTAGTAAGGAAGACACTTCCAATGTAAATGAAGAATTAATTGGAACTTGGAAACTTATTGAAATGAGTGGAAATATGACAAATTCCACCACCACTGGTTCCGATATGGATTGGCAAGAAACCTATTTGTTAAATTCCAATGGAACTTTTCAAAAATCACGTGAAGAAAACGGAGATATTACCGAAGCATCTGGAACTTACAGCTTAAATAATTCTTCTAATGAAACAATTTTAGAGCTTATTTTTAATGACGAAAGTGATATTATTGGCTCTTGTGATTCTGAATTAAAAGAAGATATAGTTTTTCAATCGGAAAATACACTTTCCAGTACTTGGAAGTATTGTGATGGCCCAGGTCTTACATATAAAAGAGTTTCACTTTAAAAAACCACTCAAAGAAATCTCTTTAGCGGTTAAAATGGAACAAATCGTCATCTTTCGATTTGTTCCATTTTCATTTTCAGAACATTCGTGCTTTCGTGACAACCCAAAACCTTTCCACTATTTTTCAGTACTTTTGCAAGGCATTGAAAAGAAAATATGAAATTTAAAATAGCCTCTGAATTCCAACCCACGGGAGACCAGCCGCAGGCTATAGAAGCCTTAGTTGCAGGTCTTGATTCTGGAGAAAAATACCAAACTCTTTTAGGGGTGACGGGTTCTGGAAAAACCTTTACCGTAGCCAATGTTGTGGAGCGAGTGCAAAAGCCTACCCTGGTTTTGGCGCACAACAAAACCTTGGCGGCCCAGCTCTACACAGAATTTAAAAACCTATTCCCTGAAAGTGCGGTGGAGTACTTCGTTTCTTATTACGATTATTACCAACCCGAAGCTTTTATCCCGAGTAGTGGCACCTATATTGAAAAAGATTTATCCATAAATGAGGAGATTGAAAAAATGCGGCTTAGCACCACTTCCTCCCTACTCTCGGGCAGACGGGATGTACTTGTGGTTTCCTCAGTTTCTTGTATCTACGGTATCGGAAACCCTGTCGAGTTTCAGAAAAACGTAATCAGTTTGGAAAAAGGACAAATTCTTGCTCGAACCAAACTACTTCACATGTTGGTTCAAAGTCTTTATTCCCGTACCGAAGCTGAGTTTAAACACGGTAATTTTCGAATAAAAGGGGACACTATTGATGTTTTTCCAGGGTATTCTGATGACCCTTTCCGAATTCATTTCTTTGGAGATGAAATTGAAGAAATTGAAGTATTTGATCCTTTGAACAATGCTATCATTGCCAAATACGATCGACTGAATATCTATCCTGCAAATATGTTCGTGACTTCTCCTGACGTACTTCAAGGTGCCATTAGGGAAATTCAGGATGATTTGGTAGCGCAAGTTGCCTATTTCAAAGAAATTGGAAAACATATAGAAGCCAAACGCTTGGACGAACGCACGAACTTTGATCTGGAAATGATTCGTGAACTCGGCTATTGCAGTGGCATCGAAAATTACTCTCGCTATTTAGACCGACGTTTGCCTGGCACTCGCCCATTCTGTTTGTTGGATTATTTTCCAAAGGATTATTTGATGGTGGTGGACGAAAGTCACGTTACCATTTCTCAAGTTGGAGCAATGTATGGTGGAGATAGGTCACGAAAGGAAAACCTTGTAGATTACGGATTCCGTTTGCCTGCCGCCATGGATAACCGCCCTTTGAAGGTAGAAGAATTTGAAGCGTTACAAAACCAAGTGATTTATGTGAGCGCCACTCCCGCAGATTACGAATTGGAAAAAAGTGGTGGCGTTTATGTGGAACAAATCATCCGCCCCACAGGATTACTGGATCCTATTATCGAAGTCCGTCCAAGTTTAAACCAGATTGACGATTTACTGGAAGAAATCCAATTGCGAGTCGAAAAGGACGAACGTGTTCTGGTTACAACCTTAACCAAAAGAATGGCGGAAGAATTGACTAAATATATGAGTCGCGTGCAAATCCGTTGCCGATACATTCACAGTGATGTGGACACATTGGAAAGAGTGGAAATAATGCAAGATTTGCGATTGGGAATTTTTGATGTGCTCGTAGGTGTGAACCTCTTGAGGGAAGGTTTGGATTTACCTGAGGTTTCGTTAGTAGCAATTCTCGATGCTGACAAAGAGGGTTTCCTGAGAAGTAATAGGTCGCTTACTCAAACCGTAGGCCGTGCCGCACGACATTTGAACGGAAAAGCCATAATGTATGCGGATAAAATAACCAAAAGCATGCAAGCCACGATAGACGGAACGGAGTATCGTCGTGGAAAGCAAATAGCCTACAACGAAAAGCACGGACTTACGCCAACCTCCATTAAAAAATCATTCCAAAACTCATTGACAAAATCCAAACAAGAGGCTTATTCATTTGAGCAAGCCGAAACCCTCGCTGCTGAATCTGAGGTTGCTTACTTGACAAAACCGGAAATAGAAAAGAAAATCCGCGAAACCAGAAAAGCTATGGAAAAAGCTGCGAAAGATTTGGATTTTATGATGGCAGCGAAACTTCGGGATAAGATTAAAACTTTTCAAAAACAGCTGGAAAATTCTGAATCCTGAATTCTGAATTCAGAATTCAGAATTATTAAACTTTACAATGTCTTTAACGTACCTCATACTGCCTATTTTGTATTTTATGCCTTCTATGGGTACAGCGCAGAATATAAATTTAGATAACAAAATAATTCCCGAGAGTATAAAAAAAGAAGCTTTGGAGGCTCTTTCCTTTTATCCCGAATTGTGGGATACTGCCATTGAATTTAAGTTTAAAGACAATATCAAAAAATCTACCATGCAGGCCCAGCCGCGTTTTACGAGCATACTAAAACGTAAAGAAAAGAGAGAATATCTAATCTTCATAAGTCGCCAAATCCAGATTGAAGGGGAAAGTTTTACAATGGATGATATTCCATCAGATGTGAAAATCGGCTGGCTTGGCCATGAACTGGGGCATGTGATGGACTATCACGACCGTACTAATGTTGGATTAATCATTCTAGGAATAAAATATCTATTATCCCCCTCAAGTATTAAAAAGATTGAGCGAACTGCAGATACGTATGCCATTGCACACGGAATGGGAGACTATATTCTATTGACCAAAAATTTCATTTTGGATAATGCGAATCTTTCTGAAAAGTATAAAGCGCGCATTCGACGACTCTATATTTCCCCAGAAGAAGTAATGGAACTTATAAACGAAAATAAAGTAGAAGAAGATCCAGAGATATTGGAAATGGAGGATTAATTATTTACTGTTTTCCTCCTTTACAAATGCTTCCCACACTGCAAATTTTTCCTCATCCATTACCTTTTCCATTTTAACTTGACCACCTTTCTTCTTGTTCCTTGCATTCCATTCATGGAAAATATCAGGATTTACCAAACTCACTTTTACACCTTTAAGCGCCTTTGACCGAGCTACGGAATAATTCTTGTTGGCATTCTTTAATGCTTCATCCAAAGCAATTGCTAATTCCTGGGTATCGATTTCTGCAGTGGTTCCAACATACCAATGGTGGTGGAATTCCCCATCTATCTTAACCGCAGCCAGCGTGAACTCAGGGATTTTAATGTCGAATTTTTCTTCCATTTCCTGTAAGGCTACCTCCATTTTGTTTACTGACAATTGTGAACCCACCACATTTAGAAAAAATTTAGTTCGGCCAGTAATTTTGATTTCGGCCTTTTCAATATCTGTAAACGCAATTGTATCTCCAATCAAATACCGCCAAGCACCAGAAACCGTGCTAATTATTAATACGTAATCGGTATCCAACTCCACTTCCGACAAGGTAAGGGAAGGCGCATCTTGTGCTAAAGATCCGTCGTCATTAATATATTCTGGTTTAAACGGAACAAATTCAAAATAGATTCCATTGTCGGTTACCAGTTTCATGGATGTTGTTTCAGGTCTGTTCTGAAATGCTAAAAATCCTTCTGAAGCCAGATAAGTATCTATAATAATAATGGGATGGGACAACAATTGGTTAAAGCTCTTCTCATAAGGCTGGAAAGCCACACCTCCTGTAGTATAAGCCTGAAGATTGGGCCAAATATCGTGAATAGTCTTTACCCCATGATATTCAATAACTTTTTTCAACATCAGTTCCATCCAAGACGGAATGCCGCTTAAAGCCCCTATATCCCATTCCGGAGCGCGCCTAGCGATGGTTTCTACCTTTTCATCCCAATCCTCCATTAACGCGATCTCCTCTCCAGGTTTATAAAAACCCCGAAACCAAAAAGGGATATTACTAGCGCTAATTCCACTTATTTCCCCTTCCAAAAATTGGTCTTGCTCTTCTAAATTGGTGCTACTGCCCAACATCATAATTTCCTTTTCATAAAAATCGGATGGAACATCAAAGTTAGTAAGCGCTCCCACTTGTTTAATTCCAGTTGCGCGAATGGCTTCAACCATTTCATCAGTAACGGGAATACGCTTTGATGTTTTACCAGTAGTGCCACTACTTCGTGCAAAATAGGTAGGTTTCCCCGGCCAACTTATGTCCTCCAGTCCCTCTTGGGTCTTGTTCCACCACTCCATCTCCATTTCATGATAATCAAAATAAGGAACTTCATCTCTAAAGGCTTTTTGGACATCCTCGGCTTCAAGAATTTTTGAAAAACCATAATATTTACCAAATGCTGTATTCTTTGCCTTCTCCAATAGATTGATTAAGACCTCCTTTTGCGATTCTATCGGAGAGTTTTCTGAAACCAGTGCGCCTCGAAGGTCGATTGCTGTTTTTATGATTGAGCCAAGTATTGCCATTCGTTAAATAAATTTTGATGAATCTACGACAATTAGCAACTATGTGAAAAGCGTTTAATTGAATTTTAACCTTTTTCTAATGAGCTTCATAGCCGTATCTTTACAAAAAAACAATTATGAACCATCCCGATTCCACCCGTTTAAACAAAGCTATAGGCGCAACTGGATATTGCTCTAGACGAGAAGCCGATGCGTTAATTGAAAAAGGACGTGTTACTATAAATGGGGTAACGGCGGGGCTTGGTGATAAGGTTATGCCAGAAGATGAAATCCGAGTTGATGGTAAACTACTAACGGAAAATAACAATCTCGTTTACATTATGCTAAACAAGCCCGTTGGAATAACGTGTACTACTGACACGCGGTTTGATGACAACGTTGTGGATTTTGTAAAACATCCCGAACGTATTTTCCCTGTAGGAAGATTGGACAAACCCAGTGACGGTTTATTACTGCTTACGAACGACGGCGATATTGTAAATAAAATTCTACGGGCTGGAAACAAACACGAAAAGGAATATATTGTAAAAGTGGATCGTCCTGTTACGGATGAATTTGTAAAGCGAATGGGCTCGGGAATTCCAATTTTAGATACCGTGAGCAAACGTTGCGAAGTAGAGCGCATTAGTAGATTTGAATTTCGAATAATCCTAGTTCAAGGTTTGAATAGACAGATAAGACGTATGTGCGAATATTTGGGATATGAGGTTGTAGCACTCCAACGTATTCGAATAATGAATCTAACCTTAGGAAATCTTCCTTTAGGGGAATGGCGTAACCTTAGCAAAGAAGAATTGGAGGCTCTTAAGGATTCTGTAAAAGACAGCGATGGCCTTCCAAAGACTTATAACAAAGAACCACGAGCGAATCACGTAGAGATAAAAACGCAGGAGTCGAAATATACGAGTGGTAAGAGGAGAAGAAGAGATTAGTATAGAGCATGAAAAAACCGCGCACCGATTGAGTAGCACGCGGTCATTTCAACTAACTAACCAAATTAAATTTCAATTATGAAATCTCAACCATTCTCTTAAATACTTTCCTTTAGCTTTTGGATTAGGATGCTAAAATCTTTAATTTTTTATTTTTTTACGGAATTTCAAACTTCCTTTTTCTCTTTCATTTATACCACTTCTCTTGCTGAAGTCAGGACCAGAATCTCGAGTGCAAATTTGCAAAATTTTTCCGTAATATATGGCTCAGGGAATGCTAAAAATTTCATAATAATCAAGCCCATTTTTTATTTTCCTAAAGAACAATTTATCAAAATGCATTCTAAACGAAATCACTATTCTTATTAACTGTTTTCATTATGATTTATTGTTTAATTTTTCACTAATTTCATTCATTAAAGGATAATGATAAATCCCTTATCAAAAAATAAGAGTTTATAATGGGTTTAAAAAGATTTTAAATCTCTGATAGTTCTTTCAATCAAATTTATGAAGCATTTTTTTATACGTGTAGCAACATTTTTTCGAACTGTAAAAAGCAAAATTGCTTTTTATCCTTCACTAATTGCAACCGCCGGGTTTTTTCTTGCACTCGGAATGATAATTTTGGAAAAACGCGGGATTTCCAGGAACATATTAGAAGTATTTCCTATGCTCATGGTTGAGGATGGTGATACAGCACTCAACGTTCTCAGTACGTGCATTGGTGGACTCATTTCAATGATGGTTTTTAGTTTTTCGATGGTAATGCTTTTGCTGAGTCAAGCTTCTAGTAACTTCTCCCCGCGCTTACTTCCCGGACTTATTTCCAATAAGAGGCACCAAATTATATTAGGTATTTTCCTAGCAACTATCGTTTATAATATATTCACATTATTTTCGATAAATTCCAGCGAAGAAAAATATACGCTTCCTGGTTTTTCTATATTGTTGGGCGTGTTTTTTACTATTGTTTGTCTATCGGCCTTTATATTTTTTATTCATAACATTTCACAAAGTATTCAGATTAACAATATAATGGATGGTATTTATATTGCCGCCGTCAATCGTTTAAACGAAGTTATTGAAGCTGAAGAAAAAGCTTTTAATTTACCTATTCCTCATTTTCCTGATACCTCAAATTGGTATAATTATGGTTCATCCAAAAGCGGCTATTTTCAAAATTTTTCCATCAAGAACATTATGGATATATGCAAGGAAAATGATTTTCAAGTTTACATAACCGTTCCGAAAGGATTATTTGTTTTGAAAAATAATTCAATTCTAAAAACCAGCAAACAACTAGATGAAAGTGTTGTGGATGATATTTATTCAAATATTAATTTCTCCCGCGGGGAATATATTCGAGACAACTACACCTTAGCCTTTAAGCAAATTACAGAAATTGCAGTAAAGGCGATGTCTCCTGGAATAAATGACCCTGGAACTGCGGTAAATGCTATTGATTACTTGACGGAACTTTTTTCGTTGCGAATGAAGAAAAATGATTCTGGCGTTATTGCCACTGAGGATGGCATAAACATAAAAATTGCGATAATCAGGTTTGAGGATTTGCTATATAATGTTATGGCATCGTTGCGCACCTATTGCAAACACGATCCAATAGTAATGCAAAAACTTGTTTTAATGCTTAAATACCTAATAAATCAACCCACTGCGGACCATTCCTATACAACAAATATTGATGAAGAATTGAAGGTGCTAATTGAGAATATGGATTTCAGCTCAAAAAAGGATGAGCAGCTTCTGCGAGCCTTGGCTGGGTTAGGAGAAGGGGAGTAAATGAAAAGCCTTCCACAATTTCTTGGGAAGGCTTTAAAAAACATTAAAGTTAAGTGGTTAATTATGAAAGTACCGCTTTAACTTTATCTGCAGCTTCTTGAAATTCAATAGCACTTTGAACATCAAGTCCACTGTTATCTATTAGCTCCTTCGCTATGTCCGCATTGGTTCCTTGTAAACGAACAATGATTGGCACATTAATAGTTCCCATATTGTTATAGGCATCAACAATTCCTTGGGCTACACGATCACAACGAACAATTCCTCCAAAGATATTTACCAAAATTGCTTTTACGTTCGGGTCTCTCAAAATAAGTTTAAAAGCAGCCTCTACTCTTTCGGCATTTGCAGTTCCTCCTACATCAAGAAAGTTTGCAGGTTCGCCACCAGCTTGCTTTATAAGGTCCATGGTTGCCATCGCAAGTCCAGCACCATTAACCATACAGCCAACGTTTCCATCAAGATCTACATAGTTTAACCCTTTTTCTTGGGCTTCAACTTCTATAGCATTTTCTTCGCGTATGTCACGCATCGCTAGGTAATCTTTATGACGGTATAGTGCATTATCGTCTAAACTTACTTTCGCATCAACTGCAATAATTTTATCATCGCCCGTTTTTAAAACAGGATTGATTTCAAATAGGGAAGAATCAGACTCACTATATGCTCGATAAAGAGCCGTGACAAATTTTGTCATTTCCTTAAAAGCTTTTCCACTTAGGCCAAGGTTAAAAGCTATCCTTCGAGCCTGAAAACCTAACAGTCCAACTGCAGGATCTATTTCCTCTGTAAAAATTAAATGCGGAGTTTCTTCTGCTACCGTTTCAATATCCATCCCTCCTTCTGTAGAATACATAATCATATTTCTACCTGTGGAGCGGTTCAAAAGTACGCTCATATAATATTCTTCTGGCTCATTGTCACCAGGATAATAAACATCTTCAGCAACTAAAACTTGGTGAACCTTTTTCCCCTCAGCAGAAGTTTGCGGAGTAACTAGGTTCATCCCGATGATCTTACCTGAAATATCTTCAACTTCTTGTAAACTTTTAGCAAGTTTTACACCGCCACCTTTTCCACGACCACCTGCATGGACCTGTGCTTTGATTACATGCCAGCCTGTACCAGTCTGTTCCGTAAGTTTTTTGGCAGCCTCCACGGCTTCCTGTGGTGTGGTTGCAACAATTCCGCGCTGGATCTCAACGCCAAAACTGTTCAATATTTCCTTTCCCTGATATTCGTGTAGATTCATAGTAAGTGTTTTGAATTCGGCCCATCTTGAAGGTAGGCTTGTTTATGGAATGCAAAAATAACAAATGTTGTAGGAACTCACTAATATATTTTTGTTTCAAAAGTGTCCTTTTTCAAAGTTGAAATATGCCATACTAATCTACAACCATTTGCTTGAGAAAATTGAAAATTTTATAAAAATTCTAAAAATGGAAATGGGACTTTAGTTGTTAATTCTGAAATTTTCAAATTACTGTATTTCATTCTGAAGAAAAGTTATAGATTTGTTTGCAAACAGTTAGCCGGTTTTAAACAAAATTATAAGCTTGAAAGTTACTTCAACTCATTTCACGGAAAGTCATTTTGATACAATTATTATTGGCAGTGGAGTTGGCGGACTTTCGGCTGCTATTATTTTGGCACGCGCGGGACAAAAAGTATTGGTTTTAGAACAGCACGATGTTCCGGGAGGCTGGTGTCACAGCTTTTATCTGAATGGCCATCGTTTTACGCCAGGTGTTCATTACGTTGGACTCTTGGAAAAAGGACAATCCACATCAAAGCTATATAAAGCATTGGGCATAGCAGGCGATCTCACTTTCTTCCGAATGAAACCTTCCGCCTACGAACATGCTTATATTGGGGAGGAACGTTTTGACTTCCCGGGAAATTTTGATGATTTGGTAACTGCGCTTGTTGAAAGATTTCCGAAGGAAGAAAAGAACATAAAAAAGTATTTAAAACTGGTCAGAAATGTGAGTGCTGAATTACAACTTCTTCCAAATGTGGAAGGATTTTGGCAACATTTGACTATTCCATATCGCACAAAACATATGGGCAAGTATGCACTTTTCAGTCTTAAAAGAGTAATCGACTGGCACATTAAAGACCCACTTCTTAAAAAGATTCTCAACATTCAGTTTGGCGATCACGGACTTGCTCCTGCAAAAGCCAGTTTTCCATTACATTGCGCAGTTATGGACCATTATTTTCACGGAGGATTTTATCCTTGCGGTGGTGGCGCAGCCATTGTAAAGGCAATGACAACTGCAATAAAAAAATATGATGGAGTTGTGAAAACGCAACAAAGTGTAAAAAAAATCCTACTTGAAGGAAATAAAAAAAAGACAGCAATTGGTGTTGAAT
This sequence comes from Aequorivita sp., assembly GCA_048270045.1. Lineage (GTDB taxonomy): Bacteria > Bacteroidota > Bacteroidia > Flavobacteriales > Flavobacteriaceae > Aequorivita. The sequence goes on along the minus strand of JBLWTS010000053.1, from coordinate 5,393 downwards.
TGTCGAACGGACAGCAGATTTTTGCAAAGCGAATAATTTCAAATGCAGATCCAAATATTACTTATCAAAAACTCATCGGCGAAGAAAACCTAAGCAAAAGACTCCAGAAAAAGCTAAATAAAACCAAATATTCCTGTACTTCATTAATGCTTTTTTTAACAGTAGATATGGACGTAAGAGCGGCTGGAATCGATTCGGGAAATATTTGGTTGATGCCAAACGAAGATATGGACAAGGTTTACGAGCGGATGATGCATCCCGATATCACGAATGAGGAGGCGATTGAAGGAATGTTCATCAGCTGCACAACTTTAAAAGATCCTTCCAGTTTTGATGGGAAACACCACAGTATTGAGGCTATTACTTATTTGGATTATGATATTTTTGAAAAATTCAAAAATGAAAAGGAACCTCGTTCAAAAGAATATCTTCGATTCAAAGAATTGCTTATAGAGAAAATGTTGAAAACCTTAGAGATAGTTTTGCCTAATATTAGAGAGCATATTATTCATAAGGATTTAGGCACGCCTATAACCAACGAATATTATATAAACTCAACAAAGGGAAGCGTTTATGGAACCGAAAAAAAGCTTTCACAAATTGGCCCATTTGCATACAAAGCGAAAAGCGAAATAAAGAATCTTTACTTATGCGGTGCTAGTATCGTAAGTCACGGAGTTGCTGGTGCGGGTTATTCTGGGTTACAAACGGCTGGTGAAATATTAAATCTGAAGCAAAAAGATATTTTAAAAACAGACACTGAGCAAGAAATTACCATCTTAGAAGCTGAAAAGGACACCAATTATCCAAAGTGGCTGAATAAAAAAATTGAAAATAAGAAAAGAAAAATTACAAATAACAACTGACCAACTTAATAGAATTGTTAAAAACCAAAAGAAGCTTACCATTTTTAGTTTTTTAAAAATAAATACTACTAAACATAATATTTGTCAATAATAGTTCTATCTTTGCATCTTATATAAATTTTTTAATTAATTACAATGAACAAAGGAACAGTAAAATTCTTCAACGACACCAAAGGTTTTGGTTTTATCACTGAAGAAGGAACCAACAAAGAACATTTTGTACACGTTACAGGCCTAATCGACGAAGTTCGTGAAGGTGACGAAGTAGAATTTGATCTTCAAGAAGGCAAAAAAGGATTGAACGCGGTTAATGTAAAAGTACTTTAATATACGCAACACTTTTTAAGACAAAGCCTCCCAATCGGGAGGCTTTTTTCATGGTGCCTATTGTCGTTTTATCATTTGGGATGAATAAATATTGAATTATTCAACGGAAATTTAGATCCCATAATAATTTGTAGTAGCGATTTCCTTTTTCGCTAGCTCAAATTCCGAAATAATATCTTTTATGATTTGAGACGCAGGTTTAATATCGTGAATCAGTCCCGCGATTTGGCCAATTTCCAATTCACCATCTTCCAAGTTTCCTTCAAACATTCCGCGTTTAGCACGCGCCCGACCTAAATGTTTTATTAAATCTTCTTTAGTGGGATTCGTTGTATAAAGTTCGACTACACTTTCAAAAAACTTATTCTTCAACATCCGAACTGGAGCCAATTCCTTTAATGTAAGTTGAGTATCCCCTTCTTTGGCCGCGACAACTTCTTCTTTAAAGGCGCGATGAGCTGAACTTTCTTCCGAAGCCACAAACCTACTTCCCACTTGCACTCCATCAGCTCCTAAAACCATAGCTGCAAGCATTCCACGACCTGTTGCAATACCTCCGGCAGCAATCAAAGGAATATTCAATTGTTCTTTTACCATCGGAATTAAGGTAAAGGTGGTGGTTTCTTCACGGCCATTGTGCCCTCCAGCTTCAAAGCCTTCCGCAACTACGGCATCCACTCCAGCCTCTTGGGATTTTAATGCGAACTTCACACTACTTACCACGTGGACTACAGTAATTCCGTTTTCCTTCAGCTTTGAAGTATAGGTTTTTGGATTTCCTGCGGAAGTGAAAACGATTTTCACTCCTTCCTTTATAATGATATCGATGATTTCATCAATATTTGGATAAAGCATCGGCACGTTTACTCCGAAAGGCTCATCTGTAGCTTTTTGACATTTCAAAATATGTTCCCGAAGTACTTCTGGATACATGGAACCAGCTCCTAAAAGTCCAAGACCTCCTGTGTTGGAAACTGCACTGGCCAATCGCCATCCGCTATTCCAAATCATTCCAGCTTGGATAATGGGATATTTTATTCCAAAAAGCTTCGTGATTCTATTCTCCACTACTCTTTAATTATTTTGAAGCTTGTGGTTTTGTTGTTTGAAGTAATAGAAGCTATATACATGCCAGAGACTAATCCAGAAACATCCAAACGATTTTTCATAGGAGTAATTTTGGCTTGCAACACTCTTTTTCCTAAAACATTATATAATGCGAAATCAGCTTGATCTGCATTTGTAGGAAACGAGATATTTATTTCCGTACTCACTGGGTTTGGATATAATGCGAACAAAGTTTCCTGCATTTGTTGCTCGGTGCTCAATTGTTGCAACGTATTTAAAGCAACTGCAAAATTGGGTATTCCATAGCCCATATTATAGGTTGGATTACTGTAAAGGCTAGCAGATTCCCGTATTGCTTGCATAACAACACTGTTTTTTAGGTTTGGAACAGCTTGCCATAAGGAAGCGACAGCACCAGCTGTAATTGGCGAACTAAATGATGTGCCACTTGAATAATCAACTTGTCCATATTGGCTAACAATCGCCGAATTATAACCCTGAGCCATCACATCAGGTTTGATTACTCCTGCAGAATTAGGACCATAGGAACTGAAATAAACATAATTTTCATCCGCATCAACCGCTCCAATTGTAAATGAACCAGGAGCATCGCCAGGTGAAGAAATATATCCAAATCCATCCCCATCGTTACCAGCAGAGACAACATTAATCATTCCTTTATCAAAAGCAATATTTGCACCACGAGCTCCAAGTGTTGTTTGTCCATCTAAATCTTCATATTGATAATTGTAAGCTGGATTATCGAAGGCGTGATATCCCAAAGAGGTATTTGTTACATAGACTCCAAGGCTATCTGCCCGTTCTAAAGCTTCGACCCAATATGCTTCTTCTGCTGGACTTTCACTATTAGCGTCTTCGGTTATATAAAGATAATAAGATGCCTTTGGTGCGGTCCCAACGAATGCACGACTGGGATTAGAATTTTCTAAAATTCCAGCTGCATCGCTAAAAGTTGCGGCACCGTGGCTTCCCCAACCCTGTGGGCTTTCAACTCGATCAACAAAATCATAATACCCCAATAATCTACCTTCATCTCTAACGTGTGCGTAAGCTGGGTTAGATAGGACATTAGGATAACCATTGTCCATAAAGGCTACAATAATTCCTTCGCCGTTAAAACCGCTTTGATGCAATTGATCAACGCCAATCATTTCGGTTTGATTCTGGGCGGCGCCATAGTTGTATTCAACTCTTAGTTGATTTTCAATTTCGAATTTATCTCTTTTCGCATTTCTTGGAAATGGTCTATTCAATGATTTATCCATAAACTCAACATCTGTTACATATGACAGATCCTGAAGATTGTTGATATTGTTGTAGGAACCTTGAACATACACGGCATTTAGCCATTTGGATTTCGCAAGTACTGTAATGCCAGGCGCATTTTCAATTTGGGCTTTGTAAACTTCATTCAAAGGAACATCGCGCTCATCTATTACGATTCCTTGAGAGGTTTTCCTATTTATCGCCTCTTGTGTAAGTATGCTTATAGGATTTGCTAAGGAAGAAGCCACATCTTGTTTGTCGGCAAAAAACACCAAGGCATCTTCTTGAGAAAAACAAAAGGTAGAAGTTAAAAACAGGGAAAATAATAATATTTTTTTCATAAATATATTTTAGGAGATTACACCACTTCCTATCAATTCATCCTCGAGATACCAGGCAGCAAACTGACCTTCAGTGATTGCAGATTGTGGTTTGTCAAATATAACATAAAGGCCGGAAAATGTAAGGTACAAAATTGCTTTTTCTAAAGGCTGACGATATCGAATTCTAGCCATCACTTCCATTTTTTCGTTTTCCCTTAACGCCAAATCTTCACGAACCCAATGTATTTCCTCATTTTTAATAAAGAGTCCACGTCTATATAGACCAGGGTGACTTTTGCCTTGGCCTGTATAAATAATATTTTCCTCGACGTCGGTATCAATTACGAACAGTGGTTCTGGAGTGCCACCCACCGCAAGACCTTTACGTTGGCCTTTTGTGAAATAATGAGCTCCGTGATGAATTCCCACTAGTTTTCCATCCGATTTTGAGTACCGGTATTTTGCTGAAAGGAATTCCAATCGATCTTGTTCAGAATCAAAAGATGGCATTTCCAACTCATAATTATGAAAATTAGATGGAATTTCAACGATTTCTCCATCTTTAGGTGCAAGCTTCTGCTGAAGGAAATCTGGAAGTTTTACTTTTCCTATAAAACACAAACCTTGGGAATCACGCTTTTCGGCTGTAACTAAACCTTGTTCTAAAGCAATTTTTCGCACTTCGGGTTTCAACAAATCTCCTATCGGAAATAACGTTTTGGAAAGTTGTTCTTGGGAAAGTTGACACAAAAAATAGGATTGATCCTTGTTTGAATCTTTTCCTGCAAGTAATTGATGGACTTTTTCTTTCTTCCCATTGCGTTCAATGAAAATAGTCGAAGTACGGCAATAATGGCCTGTTGCAACAAAATCAGCACCTAGACCGAGGGCGATTTTCATAAAAACATCAAATTTAATTTCTCGATTGCAAAGTACATCTGGATTCGGAGTGCGCCCCAACTGATATTCTCGGAACATATAATCAACAATTCGCTCTTTATATTCCTCACTCAAATCGATTGTTTGAAATGGAATACCTAGTTTTTCAGCCACAAGCATTGCGTCATTGCTATCTTCCAGCCAAGGGCATTCCTTGGAAATGGTTACGGAATCATCATGCCAATTCTTCATAAAAAGCCCTATGACCTCATAACCTTGCTCCTTTAACAGATAGGCAGCAACGCTGGAATCTACTCCACCACTCAATCCTATAACAACTCGCTTTTTCATGTTTTTTTAAATGAAATTCCTCCTAGAAAAGTTTGTTTTAAAGGCTTGCAAAGATACAACCAACAAACGCCAAATCACAAATTCCGTCTTAATAACCTGAAGTGAAGTTAAGATGTTTATTTAAAAATATAATTTGGCTTTCAAATCTTGACGATGATCGTCTGTAAAAACAAGTTTACAATGGCGAATGCGCAAACCAAAATTGAAATTATTTAAAACTTTTAGCCTTTGTCAAGATGCTGTAGATAATTCTTAAAGTTTTTTTAATAAATATAATTTATTTGAACTTAGC
>JBLWTS010000052.1:0-23610 GCA_048270045.1 Aequorivita sp. | reverse complement strand
CACCACCGGTTCCTGTAAAGGGCTTGCCAGATCGAAGCTCTTCGCCCATTTGTTTTATAAGAGCTTCCATATCTAATTTACTTTCTGTATTTTTCATATGTCTAATTTATTAAATTATAAATTGACACACTTAATTGAATAGACTCCTGTTTTGTGTTTTGAACTCTTTATCGCGCACTACAAAATTTTTGTGTTCCATAAAGGATTGATAGCTTCTTTATGGTATTCCCCAAATGAAAAAGAACAAATTTTAACAATAACCTCTATAAAAATACTTTTTCAACCTTTATTTCTTCCCATTTAAATACTACCTTTACATTCCTAATTTATTCACTAATACTAAACTACATTATCATGCTAAAAAAACTACCCTTAAGCCTATTGTTTGCTTTTTTTGCTTTGGCATCCTTTGGGCAAACTATTGTATCGACTTCCCCTCAAAACAAGAATGTCGTACTTGAAGAATTTACTGGTATTCATTGTACCTATTGCCCCGATGGTCATGCTATCGCAAAGGCAATTCAGGATGCAAATCCAACTCGTGTTTCCTTAATAAACATTCACGAAGGTGGTTACGCCGTTCCTGGAAATGGTGAACCAGACTTTAGAACTGCATTTGGAACTGCCATCGCTGGACAATCTGGACTTACAGGGTATCCTGCAGGTCAAATCAACAGACATGTTTTTCCTGGCAGAGGAATGTCTGGAGGATCTACGGCTATGGGACGAGGCAGTTGGAATATTTCTGCAAACGACATACTTGCAGCTCCATCTTATGTTAATCTTGCAGCAACAGCGCACGTAGATGCTGAAACTAATGTAATGACTATTCACGTAGAAGCTTATTACACTGCAAATAGTCCAGAAAGCACTAACTTTTTGAATGTTGCCTTAGTCCAAAACAACACCAAAGGCCCGCAAACGGGAGGCGGTCAAGGTAATAACTACAACCACATGCACCGTTTAATAAACATGCTAACCGGACAATGGGGAGAGGAAATTACTCAAACCACTTCGGGAACATTTGTTTCAAGAGATTACACCTATCAAATAATTCCACACAATAACCTAGTACCTGTTGAAATTGGAGAATTGGAAGTTGTAGTTTTTATGACACAAACGCATCAGGAAATCATTAGTGGAAATAGAGCTATTCCTACTGTTTCTGTTGCAAACACAAACGATATTGGAGTACGTTATATAGAGGATATTAAAACTTCTTGTTTGGGATCCGAATTTGCCGTAGCTCCAAAGGTAAACATCCAAAACACCGGTTCGAACCCTATTACATCTTTGAACATTAATTATACGGTTAACGGAACTTCAGCCACTCATACGTGGACAGGAACTTTGGCTTCATTACAAAGCAAGACTATAACTCTTCCTGCAACCAACGTTACGATTTTGGAAACAAATTCCATTTCGGTATCTGTACCAAATGATGACTACAATGCAAACAATGAAAAAGTATTCGCATTTGATGCAGCTCCTTCAGGCGGCGGAACATTAACCATGGTTTTGAATAGCGATGGTTACGGAAATGAAACTCGTTGGAGATTAAAGGACGGTGCCGGCAACATTCTATACACCGGTGGCCCTTACGGTAATAACCAAACCTATACTGAAATATTCAATTTAGATACTGCAGGCTGTTATTCGTTTATGATGATCGACACCTATGGAGATGGTGGAGCGACAGTTACCCTTACAGATACTAATGGAATTGTAGTATACCAAACAGATGGTAACTATGGAACTATGGAAGAATCACCGTTCTCAAGCGATGGAGTCCTAGGAGTGAGCCAATCCTTACTTGAAAATGTGAATATTTATCCAAACCCTGCACTAGATATCCTAAATATTTCCAATGCGGAAACTGCGGATATTAAAGTGTACGATATGCTTGGAAGAACAATTCTTTCAAAAGGAAATATCTCTTTGAATGAGCAGGTAAATGTGTCTAGCCTTAATGCTGGAACTTATTTTATCAAAATAACAAAAGAAGGTTTGACTACCACCAAAAAGTTTATTGTTGCAAAATAATTAATACTTTCCCATTTTTGAAAAGAGCCCCGATTTTTTCGGGGTTTTTTTGTTTGAAACCCTGAAAATTCTGTAATTTGAAAAGATATAGACGTTATAAAAATCTCCCGTAATGAAATATTCGATCAGTGATGAAAGAGTCGTGTTTAACGACCATTATAAAGTAGTAAAAGCACAAGTAACCTACCAAACTTTTAATGGAGGAGAAATAAACACCCAACGTTTGGCTTTTGAGCGTGGTGATTCCGTAGCAATTGTTTTGTTGGAAAAGGAAACCCAAAGCATTCTTTTAACGAACCAATTCCGCTATCCTAGCTGTAAACACAATATAGGATGGTTGATGGAAATTCCAGCGGGTTCCATGGAAGAAGATGAAAACCCTGTAGATTGTATCATTCGAGAGGTTATGGAAGAGCTGGGTTATAAAATTGACAAACCAAAACTCATCAATACTTTCTATACCTCTCCTGGCGCAAGTACGGAACGGATTTTTATATTTTTCGCCGAAGTCTCAAAAAATGATAAGATTGAAAAAGGAGGTGGCGTGGATGAAGAGGATGAGGATATTGAAATGATTAAAGTGCCAGTTTCAGAAATAGCGATGAAGATTTCCGAACTTGAGGACGCTAAAACAATTTTGGGCTTACAATGGTTTCTTTTGAATAATAGCGAGAAGTAATTGATGGTTTTAGATTAAAGATTGACAATTGACGATTGAAAAATTAGGGATGAACAATCTTTTTTATCCTTTGAACTTTAGCGGCAAATGAACCACACTTTTGGTTTCATAAAAATCCTCTTCAAAATAATTACTTAACGGATATATTACTGCATTCCGATAAATTTTTAGTTCTTCGGTCAAATCTCCTCCCTTCAAATAAAAGATGCCATTTTTCATTTCGTGAAAATTTTGTTTCGCAATTTTCCCATTTACCCAATGAACGAAGGTTTCCATTTGAGCAACGGCACGACTGATTATAAAATCATATTTTCCAGGAATATTTTCAACTCTATCATTGGTGGCCTTTACATTTTTCAGTTTTAATCCTGCAACGACTTCCTCCACTACTTTGATTTTTTTTCCAATACTATCCACCAAATGAAATTGCACTTCGGGGAAAAGAATGGCCAGGGGAACGCCTGGAAAACCACCACCAGTACCGACATCCAGTATTTTGGAATCCGGAAGAAACCTTTGGACTTTGGCAATTCCCAAGGAGTGTAACACGTGGCGAAGATAAAGTTCATCGATATCTTTTCGTGACACCACGTTGATTTTAGTATTCCAATCTTTATATAATTCCTCCAATAACAAGAATTGAGATTTCTGTTCATCAGATAATTCTGGAAAATATTTCAATATCAGTTCCATAATTTTATTTAAGAGACGAAAGTATGGTATCTTTGTCAAAATTATGGTTTTGAATCCCAAGAAATCGACTTAATAGAATTATTTTTTCGTCTACCCAGGTTTAAGCCACAGTAAAACCCACATTTTGACATCAACAAATCTAAATTTTTCCCGAATTGACAGTGCTAAGTACTTTAGAACACTGAATAAACGTATTAATGATTACTTTAAAGAGAATAACATAGCCCGAACTGGTAATTGGAAGCTTCACCTAAAAACTATTGTGATGTTTTCATTATACCTTACTCCTTATTTTCTTCTGCTAACTTTGGACCTTCCAGGTTGGGCTCAGCTGCTTTTTACCGTCGTAATGGGCGTAGGAATGGCTGGCGTAGGGATGAACGTGATGCACGACGCCAATCACGGCACTTATTCCTCCAAAAAATGGCTCAATAAAATAATGGGAAGCAGTATGTACATTCTTGCTGGCAATGTTTATAATTGGCAGGTACAACACAACGTACTTCACCACACTTACACAAACATCCAAGGTCATGATGAGGATTTGGAGGCAGGTAGAATTCTTCGGTTTTCACAACACTCTAAATGGCACCGTTTCCACAAATTTCAGCATTTTTACAGCATCTTTCTTTATGGATTGCTCACTTTCAATTGGGTGTTAACTACCGACTTCTTCCAAACAAAAAGATATTTGGCTCGAAAGCTTTCATACGGAGAATTTCCAAATCCAGTTAAACAATGGAGTATTTTGGTAATCACGAAGATCATTTACATTTCACTTTGGATTGTGATTCCTATATTATTCTTCAACATTGTTTGGTGGAAAATCCTTATTGGATTTTTTATAATGCATTATGTCGCTGGCCTTATTTTAAGTATCGTTTTTCAGCTGGCCCACGTTGTTGGAGACACCGAAATTATGATGCCCGACCAAAGCGGAACGATGAAAAACACTTGGGCTATCCATCAACTGTTTACGACAGCAAATTTTGACACAAATAATAAATTTATCAACTGGTACACAGGTGGTTTAAACCATCAAGTGGAACATCATATTTTCCCAAACATTTGTCACATTCACTATAAAAATATTTCTGAAATTGTAAGAAATACAACTAAGGAATTCAATTTACCCTACAAAGAATACAAGAGTACTCGGATGGCCATCATCTCCCATTTTAAACATCTAAAGCAAATGGGAATAAAACCCGCAATACCTGCATAATAATCATGGATAATAGACTTTCAAAACGTGTGAACGAGATGGAAACCTCGGCCACACTGGCAATGGCTGCCAAAACAAGAGAATTAAAAGACCAGGGAGTGGACATTATTGGTCTCAGCCTTGGGGAACCTGACTTTACGGTTCCAGAATTCATTAAAGAATCTGCGATACAGGCAATCAAGGATGATTATCACACCTATACTCCTGTGGATGGTTACGCCGAACTGAAGGCTGCCATTATTACCAAATTCAAGAGAGACAATAAACTTACTTACAAACCTTCGCAAATTGTGGTTTCCACAGGCGCTAAACAATCGCTTGCCAACCTAACAATGGTACTTTTAAATGAAGGGGATGAAGTACTACTACCTGCTCCATACTGGGTAAGCTATGCAGATCAATGTAAGGTTGCTGGTGGTATTCCGAAGGAAATTCCTACAACGATTGAAACCGATTTTAAAGTGACGGCGGAAGCCTTAGAGGAAGCAATTACTCCTAAAACCAAATTGATAATGTACAGTTCGCCCTGTAACCCCAGCGGCTCTGTTTACAGTGAAAAAGAACTTCGGAAGCTCGCGGATGTTTTGGTGAAATATCCAGATATCATTGTCATTAGTGATGAAATTTATGAGCATATCAACTTCACAGGGAAGCATTTCTCTATGGCGCAATTTGAGGATATGTATGACCGTACCGTTGTTGTAAATGGCGTTTCTAAAGCCTTTGCAATGACCGGATGGCGTATTGGTTACATTGGAGGTCCTGAGTGGATTGCACGTGCCTGCAACAAAATGCAAGGACAAGTTACTAGCGGCACCAACTGTATCGCACAGAGAGCAACCATAACTGCCTTGGAAAACCCACCGAGCAAAATCAAGTTTATGGTGGATGCTTTTAAGGAGCGAAGGGAATTGATACTTGACTTGCTGTCAGAAATTGATGGTATAAAAACAAATAAACCTGAAGGCGCATTTTATGTTTTTCCAGATGTTTCTTACTTCTTTGGAAAAACATTGAGAGGGAAGAATATTAATACTGCTTCCGATTTTTCCCTATATCTATTGGAAGAAGCGAGAGTCGCTACTGTAACTGGGGAAGCTTTTGGAGATTCCAACTGTATTCGACTTTCGTATGCTGCTTCTGAAACAGAGATTAAAGAAGCGATTAAACGAATTAAGGAGGCTTTGGAGCAATAATTTCAAAAATTGATTCTAAGAAATAAAAACCGTCTCAAGATTCATTCTTTTGGCGGTTTTGTAATTGGGGGAAAGAATTCACCATCTGGAATTTACCTCTTTATTACCTTTTGAGTTTGACTACTATCACCAGTAATTACCTGCAAAAGATAAGTTCCCGACATAAATCCAGACAAATCTATAGTTGTTTGCGTTTCATTCTTAAATGAAGTTGACAGGATTAATTTTCCTACTATGTCGTAGATATTAACTTCCTTGATTTCTTTGGAAGAAGTAAGTTTGATGTTGTGATCTGTAGGGTTTGGCCATAAAACAAATTGCTCTTTATTTTGTTGGGGAATGCTTAATTGCTTTGGGCCAAATTTTACGATGATTTCATTAAAAATTGAGCCGTTTGGATTAAGTGTTTCCCGAAAAGCCCCTGGAGTCGCAATATCTTCACTATGTGAATAGCCAGTAAATATAAAGGAGTCGTCGGAAATCAAAACTTGACTTCCACCATCTGTAAGGGTTCCACCAAAATAAGTGCCCCATAGTATTTCGCCTTGGGGATTGTATTTGGTTACAAAAGCGTCGGTATCATAAATTGTGTTTTTATAAGCATCTGGCGTTGCAAGCCCTGAAAGACCAGTAACACCCGAAATATAAAGGTTTCCATAAACATCGTTATTGATTTCAACATTGCCGAATGTTATACCTATTGTTGGATCCACTATTCCTGCGTAGGTACTCCATTCTACATATCCTTCGGCATCCAAGCTGGTAAGAAACATGGATACACTACCGCCTATTTCTTCCTGCTGTGCCCCGGGAGTTGAAATACCATTATCACTTGCGGTAAGGCTGCAAAAATATACCTTGTCATCAAAAGTGGTTATTGACAAACTTGTGGCTCCAAATTCATCTTCAGTTCCCCCAAAATATGTACCCCATAATCTTTCTCCTTCAAAAGAGAATTTAGCTATAAAATTGTCTAAATCCGTCCCTTTACTTTCTTTATGGCTACCGGGCGTACCGTAATAATTTCCCGGTTCTTGGCTTGAATCAATTCCCATTACGTATACGCCTGTTTCTCCTACTGCAATAGAATGAAGATAATTCGATTCGCTTTCACCATAATAGGTTGCCCAAACTTTATTGCCATTATTGTCAATTTTAGCTATAAAGCCGCTAGTATGCGAATCTGGAACAATATTCTCGGGTTGAAAAGTATTGGGTGTGCCAAGACCTTCTAAACTTGAGCTATTGCCCAGTACATAGATTTCGTCTTCATCATTTAAATCAAAAACTATAACAGAATCACTGCCTTCCCCACCGATGTAGGTACTCCACAATACCTCTCCATCGAGGGTGAGTTTTGAAACAAAGCCATCTTCACTTCCAGCATTGTCATTGGTGAAATTCAATGAACTATCCGTGCTAGTGATGGTTCCGCCCAGAAATATGTTGTTGTTTGTTATCTTGATACTAAATGCCGTTTCATAATCACTTCCGCCATAATACTTGAACCATAGAAGTTCGCCAGATGGGGTAAACTTGGCAATGTAAATATCCGTTGAGCCATGGAAATTATATAAGGGGTCGTTCTGTGGTAAAGATTCACAGGTCTGGCTAATCCCGCCAACGAGATATAGATTCTCATTTTTGTCAATCGCGGAAGCCAAAATTGTAATGTTATTACCTTCGGGACAATAAAAGTAGGAGGCCCATTCAAGGTCATAATTAAAAGGTTCGGTTTGTGAAAAAGTAAATATTGAAAACAACAAGGCTGAAAAGAGGAGGATATTTTTCATGGTAATAGAATTTAAAATTCGATCAATTTGGTCGTTTTTTGATTCAGCAACTAAGATACCGAAAAAACCAAAGTTATTAAGGATTAGGTTGCAGGATTGCCTTGATATAGCTACTTCTTAATGATTTTCTTCATCTGGATGCCATCTTCAATAATAGCTTGTAATAGATAAGTTCCTGACATCAATTTAGACAAATCTATAGTCGTTTGTGTTTCATTCTTAAATGTGGTTGACAGGATTAGTTTTCCCACGATGTCATAGATTTTAATTTCTTTCATTTCTTTAGCAGCATTAATTGTTAGCATGCCATTTGTAGGGTTTGGCCACACAACAAATTGCTCTTTATTTTGATCGGGAATGCTTAGACGTGGAGGTCCGAATCTTACGATGATGTCGTTATATTCGGTACCAATTGGGTTAAGTGTTTCCAGAAATGCACCCGGGGTTGTAATGCTTTCATTGTACGAATAGCCAGTGAAAATAAAGGAATCATCAGAAACCAACGCTTGTCCTCCACCATCAATAAGAGTTCCTCCAAAATAAGTTCCCCATACTATTTCGCCATCACGATTGTATTTGGTTACAAAGGCATCGTGATCACCAACGGTAATTGTATTTTTAAAACCATCTGACGTAGCGAGACCAGAAAGATTGGTAATTCCTGAAAGATAAAGATTTCCAGAGGCATCCACATTCATGGAAGTGCCCACATGCGAACCATAGATTGATGGATCCTTTATTCCTGCATAAGTACTCCATTCCACACGTCCATCAGCATCCATACTTGTAAGAAACATGGAGCTTCCTCCGCCAATAATTTCCTGTTGTGCTCCAGGGGTTGCAATGTCAGTTGGACTATTGGTATATCCACAGAAATAAACTTTGTTTTCAAAGGTTGCAATGGTTAAGGGTGCAATATTAGTTTCGTTTCCACTTCCACCAAAATAAGTTCCCCAAAGTCTGTTTCCGTCAAAAGAGAATTTTGCGATAAAGTCATCCATATCAGTACCTGTATTTTCTTTATGGCTTCCAGAGGTGCCGTAATAATTTCCAGCCTGAAAACTCATATCAATTCCCATTACATAGACTCCTGTTTCCCCAACAGCTATGGACCGAAGAAAACCATTCTTGTGTTCGCCATAATAGCTAGCCCAAACTTTATTGCCTTGGGTGTCAATTTGAGCAACAAAGCCACTTCTGAAGCTGTCTGGCACAATATTCTCTGGCTGGAAAGTATGCGGCGTGCCCAGACCTGAGCGACTAGTACTATAGCCCACTACAAAAATTTCGCCGTCATTGTTTACATCAATTGCATCAATAGCGTCACTACCCTCTCCCCCTATATAGGTACTCCATAATACCTCACCATCGAGCGTCAGTTTTGAAACAAAGCCATCTCCATTGCCGTAATATTCATTGTTGACGTTTAACGAACTATCAATACTGGAAATTCTTCCTCCGAGATAAATGTTATCATTCACTATCTTCATACTCTTTACGAGCTCAGCATCACTTCCGCCATAATACTTAAACCATTCGAGTTCGCCCAAAGGATTAAATTTGGCAATATAGGCATCTTCCATCCCATGGTAATTATACAAGGGATCGTTATAAGGGAAAGTTTCGCAGGACTCGATAATTCCGCCGGTAATGTAAAGATTCTGCTCATCGTCCATCGCGGAAGATAAGATTGAAATATTATTTCCTTCTGGACAATAAAAAAAAGTAGCCCAATCTAGATCATAATTGAAAGGCTCCGTTTGTGAAAAAGTAAATGTTGAAAATAGTATGGCTGAAAGGAGGAGGATATTTTTCATGGTAAGGAATTAAAATTAGCTAATTAGGTCGATTTTAGGTTCTGGAACTAAGCTACCCTAAAACAATAAAGATTTTTTCGGCCCATCACATTAGCAAACATATATATATATATACAATTATTACTATCTATTTCGCCAGAAAAATGGTGTCAGAAGAATAAGGACGGTGAAGAGTTCCAATCTTCCGATAAGCATCAAGAAACTAGACCACCATTTTGCGGCACTTGGTAAACTGGCATAACTATCAACAGGGCTCAAACTTCCCAAAGCTGGACCAATATTTCCTAATGTTGACGCCGCTCCTCCCAATGCAGTGCTAAAATCGAGTCCGAGCCAAGAAAAAACAAGCGTTCCAATAATAAAGGAAAGCATATAGAGAATAAAGAAGCCCAGAATATTGAAAACAATAGGTCTTGGTACTGCTTTTCTGTTATATCTAACAGGTAAAATAGCGTGGGGATGCAAGGTCCGTTTGAATTCGAGCACTCCATTTTTGATCATAATCAAGTGACGCATTACCTTAATTCCGCCAGAAGTGGAACCCGCACATCCGCCCAAAAACATTATCCCAAAAAAGAAAATAGTCAAGAAGGGCGTCCACATGGTATAATCCGCACTCACAAAACCCGTGGTAGTAATAACGGAAATCACTTGAAAAAGAGCATGTCTCACGGCACTTTCAAAAGGACCCCAAACCATTGGGTGCGCAATACTAGATAGAGCCACATCTGCTTCATAATAAATAAGCAAAGCGGCAATTACGGTAAACCCAACCACTAAAAGGCCATACATCCGAAACTCCTCGTCTTGAAATACCTTTTGAAATTTTCTTTTGAATGCAAAATAACTAAGTACAAAATTGCTTCCCGCCAAAAACATGAAGAAAATGATGATGTATTGAATAATCGGTCTATCGTTCCAGAAAGCCACACTGGCATTTTTGGTTGAAAACCCTCCAGTGCTCAAGGTGGCTAAAGAGTGGTTAATTGCATCAAAAAAGCTCATTCCCGCTATTCTCAAAAGAATAGTTTCAGCTAAGGTATACCCAACATAAATCAGCCACAATCGTTTGGCAGTATCGGTTATTCGAGGGTGAAGTTTATCCCCTGTTGGGCCAGGAGCTTCAGCGGCAAAAAGTTGCATTCCACCAATTCCCAAAAGTGGCAGAATTGCAATAGCCAAAACAATAATTCCCATTCCGCCAATCCAGTGCGTGATGCTTCGCCAAAAAAGAACTCCTTTCGGAATACTTTCAATATCGTTTAAAATAGTCGCTCCTGTGGTAGTGTAACCACTCATCGTCTCAAAAAAGGCATCAGTAAAATTGGGGATTGCGCTAGTGAAAATATAAGGTAAAGTTCCTACCAATGCCATAAAAATCCAACCAAAGGTAACTATTATGTAACCTTCCCGTTTCTGAATTTCCTTTCGATGATTTTGGGTGAAAAGCATAATTATTCCACCAGCACCCAATGCCACCGTTCCAGCTAATAGTATTTGGTTTAAAACCCCATCGTTATAATACCAACTAACCGCGGCGGAAAGAAACATAAACCCTCCATTGACCACAAACAACAATCCCATTAAATGGGAAATGATTTTAAAATTGATTTTGGAAAGTGCGGTCATTTATATGAAAAGTTTTTCAACTTTAACGATAGATTGGGGTAAACAACAAACCACTACCCTATCTCCCGCCTGTATTTCAAAATCGCCAAGAGCAATGATTCCTTCGCCGTTTCTGATAATTCCTCCAATAATGGCTGAAATAGGAAAGTTCAGATCCCGTATCTTTTTATTGCAAACTCGTGAATTTGGAGTTACTCTAAACTCAAGAATTTCCGCATTCATATTGTTCAACTTCGTCATTGCTACCACTTCTCCCCTGCGGACGAAACGAAAAATATTGTTTGCGGCAAGAAGTTTTTTATTGATAAGTGTGTCTATGCCGATGGAATGGGAAAGTTGAAAATAATCCATGTTTTCCACCAGTGCTATGGTTTTTTTCACTCCTTTGGATTTTGCAATCAGACATGACATTATGTTGGTCTCGCTGTTTCCAGTGACTGCAATAAAAGCATCCATGTCTTCAATAGATTCTTCTTGCAACAAATCTACATTCCGTCCATCGCCGTTGATTACCAAGCATTCTGGAATATCATCAGCAATCTCGAAGGCCTTATCATTGTCCCTTTCTATCAATTTTACATTAAATTTACTCTTGCAAAGATCTTTAGCCGTTTTATAGCCAATCTTACTCCCGCCCAGTATCATTACTGTTTTGATTTCTTGATTGGTTTTCCCAGTGAGTTTGACAATTTGGTCAACCCCATTTTTAACGGTTGTAAAATAAACCTGATCCCCCTTCTTGAATTTAGTATCTCCACGAGGTATCAATGTAAATTGTGTGCCATAACGTTGCATGGCAAGAGGCACATATTTTAGCGTAGGATACATTCTTGCTACTTCCTTCACAGATTTCCCCACAAACGCCGAATTGCGCGAAAGACTCAGCCCAATCATTGTCAACGCTCCATTTTCAAACTCATAAGTGTCGTTAAAAGCACTTTGACTAAGAAGCAACTCGATTTCATTGGAAGCCAAAGATTCAGGTGAAATAAGTTCATCAATTCCAAACTTCGTAAAACCAACCTCATCTTTTCTGTCGATAAATTCGGTATTTGAAATCCTCGCGATGGTTCGTTTCGCACCTAACTGTTTGGCAAGCACACACACCGTTATATTAGTGGTTTCGCTAGAAGTAACTGCAATCAGCAAATCGGTTTCATCTACACGTGCATCTTTCAATACTGCAATTGAGGTTGCATCCCCGCGGACAACTCGTATATCCAATTGGGCATCGGCATGGGCCAAAAAATCCCGATTGGGATCTATAAGGGTAATATTTTGTGATTCAAAAGAAAGAAGTTTTGCAAGATGAAACCCCACTTCTCCAGCACCAGCAATGATGATTTTCATTGATTTTTCTGTTTTGTTTTAGGCAATCCAAATAGGAATGAACATTGTCGATTTCCCACCTATTGGATATTGGCATCGGCAAAGATAGATAAATTAGAAGCACTGATTATAAACACCTTTACTAAACCTGAAAAGTACTTATCGCCGAAGAACAACGAATTTTCAAAAGAACCTTAGAATTGGAACTCCTGCACATAGAATAATAGCTCCCGCAAAGAGAAATATGGCTACTGCAAAGTGAGTCAAAAATCCTGTAAGGAACATTAAAGAAGTTAAGGAGAAAAAAGTATCTTCTATCTTAAACGAAGCCCTTTTCCTCCCAAAATATTATCACAAGGAGATAAAACTAGCTATTAAAAATTATGTAGTTTTGCAGGCGAAATTTATGGAAAAGAAAGTAATACCCTATAAGGATTCTTCGGAAGGAAAAAAGCGGCAGGTAGAACAGATGTTTGATACCATCTCTGAAAACTACGATGGCATGAATCGAGTTATCTCCCTTGGCTCCGATGTTACTTGGCGAAAGAAGGTCATTAAAATGGCTGCTGCCAAAAATCCGAGTACCATTCTAGACATTGCTACAGGAACTGGCGATCTTGCCATTCAATTTGCCGAAAAAACAACCGCCGACAAAATTATTGGTCTGGATCTTTCTGACGGAATGCTTTCGGTGGCGCGCAAAAAAGTTTTGGGAAAACCCATTGCCAAAAAAATAGAATTTATTCAAGGAGATTCAGAAGCTCTGCCTTTTGAGGATAATTATTTTGACGCTATTACCGTCTCCTTCGGGATTCGTAACTTTGAAAATCTAGAAAAAGGACTATCCGAGATTTTAAGAGTATTGCGCAAAGATGGCATCTTTGTAATTCTTGAAACCTCCGTTCCCACTAAGTTTCCGTTTAAACAAGGATATTATTTTTACTCCAAATATGTATTGCGCCTTATGGGTCGATTGTTTTCCAAGGACAAGGTGGCTTATCAGTATTTAAGTGAAAGCGCATCCGTTTTTCCTTTTGGCCAAGAACTCAACAATATTTTGCGCAAAATCGGGTTTAAAGATGTGCACCACAAACCACAAACCTTTGGTGTTGCAACCATTTATTCGGCTACCAAATAATTTTATGAAGAAACTATTTTTTGTCTTTGCTCTAATATTTGCTGCAAACAGTGCTAACGCACAAGGAATTTTCAGCCGTGAACGTATCGCAAACCTTGAAAATTTCGATCAAAAGTTCCTAACTTGGGGCTATTTCCTCGGCTTTAATAGCTACGATTTCAAAATAGATATGAAACAGCAATACGCCGATGACAATACCGATATTTTGGTTAAAACCTCTACGGGGTTTAATGTCGGTCTAGTTGGGGATATGCGTCTAAACGAATACATGAACCTTCGTCTAGAACCTGGAATATATTTTACCCAGCGAGATCTAACCTTTCCTGGATTTGAAGAACAAAAGGATTATTTGCGGGAAGTGAAATCAACCTATATCCACGTACCTCTCCTGCTGAAAGTCTCGACCAAAAGGCTGAATAACTTCAAACCTTTTATTATAGGTGGGATTTCAACCTCATTCAATCTTTCTAGCGAAGAGAAAAACCCAGATGACAACCGACAGGGAAAATTCAGAATGACCAAGAGCACAAACTACTATGAGCTTGGATTTGGTATCGATTTCTATTTATATTTTTTCAAATTCACCCCTTCCATTCGAGGTGTTTTTGCGATGAGCAATGAATTGATTCCCGATAACGACCCTAATAGTCCATGGACGGGAAACATTGATCAATTATCCACGCGTGGAGTGTTTATCAATTTTACTTTTCAGTAAATCGCCTAAATTCATTCAACAAAATAGCGGTTGCCGTTGCTACATTGAGGCTCTCGGTTTTTTGTGTCTTTCCGAAACGGGGAATACTTATTTTATGAGATACTTTCGAAGCAATCTCTTCTGAAATTCCATTTGCCTCATTTCCCATTACAATAATTCCCTCCGAAGGAAAATCTTCGGAATAAATGCTGTTTCCATCCATAAATCCCCCATAAATTGGCAGTTCCGTTTTATCCAAATATTCAGTAAGTGAAAGATAGCGAATAGCCACTCTCGCCAAGGATCCCATGCTCGCCTGTACCACTTTTGGATTATAGCAATCCGCCGTGTCTTCAGAGCAAATAAGTTGTTGCACGCCAAACCAATCACACAAACGAATAATAGTGCCCAAATTCCCTGGATCACGTACACTATCCAAAACCAGAATCAGTCCCGAATTGCAAATGGAAATGTTATGAGGAATTTCAAAAACAGCAAGGGAAGAATTGGGTGTTTTAAGAAAACTGATTTTCTGAAGCTCACCCTCAGTTATCAAAAAATGATTTTCTGAAGCTATTTGCGAATTTTGAGTTGTAAATAACCACTTTAGCTTCATTCCTTCATTGCGTAGTTCCCAAATAACTTTTGGTCCTTCCGCAACGAAAAGGCCTACCTTGTCTCGAAGTTTTTTTTGCTTGAGGCTTGTTATTAATTTTGTTTGGCTGTTGCTTACCAAAATATAGTATTTTTGAATCGATATTAAAAGCACTCCCACTTGAAGTACACCTTCACAAAAATATCATTATTTATAGTATTATTAGGTCTATTTTTTTCCTGCAATGCTGTGAAACGTGTTCCGGAAGGTAAATACTTACTTACCGACAACACTATTTTGGTGGATAGCGTTAAAGTGAAGGATGCCGGTGTTTATAGTCAATTGGCTCAAAAACCAAATCCAAGCATCCCATTAATTGGATTTCCACTAGGTTTACATATTTACAACTTAGCCGACCCACAACCGGATTCAACCTTTAACCGCTGGCTTCATAATAAACCAAACCGTGAAAAACGACTTACACAACTGCTTTCCAAAAAACAGGTAAATGGGATGGATAGCATTTATGTAGGCTTCAACAATTGGTTAAAAAAATCTGGAGATGCACCTGTAATAATTTCAGATAGTAAAATTGAAAAATCAACCGAGCGCCTAAAAAGATGGTATGCAAGTTATGGATATTTCAATAATGAGGTCAGTCACGAAATCATTCCAAGCGAAAAAAAAGGAAAAAAGGCTGAAATGATTTACAAGGTCACCACACACCAGCCTTATTTTGTCGGTGACACCATCTTGGAAAAAATCAGTTCTCCTGTTGTGGATTCCTTGTTTCAGTTAACCAAGAAAAATTCCTTCCTTCATCCTGGCAGGCAATACGCTGCATCCGATGCTGTTAACGAACGGGATCGGCTCACTATCCAATTCCGAAATTCTGGGCTCTATTATTTTGATCAAGAATACGTTGGTATTGAAGCGGACACGGTAAATACTGATCACAAAGCGAACTTAACTTACATTATTCCCGATCGCAAAATAACTACTGAGGACAGTACATATACAATTCCATTCAAGGTTCATACGGTTGAAGAGGTCAGGATAGTAACAGATTATGCATATGCAAATAAAGATAAGCCATTCCAAGACTCGATAAGTTATAGAGGCTATAAACTATTCAGTTATGGCAAAATGCGCTATCGGCCAAAAGCCATTACCGATGCAATTTCCATCACTCCGGGAAAAATTTTTAAAGATATTGATCGGACATTGACTTATAATCAATTAAACGACCTCCGAATTTTCAAATATCCAAACATTAGTTATTCGGAAATTCCGACAGATACTACCAACAGTCTATTAAATTCAACAATTCTGCTTTCACCTAGAGAACGTTTTACGCTGGGGGCGGATTTCGATGCTTTTACTTCCACCATCCAACAATTCGGTATTAGCTTCAGCGGAAATATGATTTTTCGAAATATTTTTCGCAGTGCCGAAATACTCCAGATTTCTGGAAGAGGAAGTTTAGGTTCCTCTAAGGATGCTGCCGACAACACCAGCAGTTTTTTTAATATTTCCGAATTTGGAGGCGACGCAAAACTAATTTTCCCTCGGATTATATTTCCTTTAAATACACAAAGAATTATTCCAAAATATATGTCCCCTTCTACCACCTTAAGCATTGGTGCAAGTGCCCAAAACAACATAGGGTTGGATAGACAGACCGTAAACGGATATTTCAGTTATAATTGGAAGCCTTCCAAAATCGTAAATTACCAATTGGACGCCATCAATCTTCAATATGTCAAAAACCTGAATACGGTAAACTATTTTAATGTCTATAGAAACAGTTTCGAACAGTTAAATCACATTGCTCAACAAACAGAAATTCGAGATCCAGGAGCTATAGATCCCACGTATTACGTTTATAATGAAAACAACGAATTGGAGCTAATAATCCCACAAGGCGCAAATGGCTTTATAGACGATGTTCTCAATGGGAGTATTAATCCAATTTCTGACGATGGTGAGGGTTATGAAACTGTTGACAATATAGACGAACGTAAAAAACGATTGACCGAGGACAACCTGATTTTTGCCACAAATATTACCTATACTCGTGATACACGTGAAAATATTAAAGACAACAATTTCTCACGGACTCGTCTAAAACTGGAAACCGCGGGGAATGTGCTTTCGGGCATCGCCAATCTTGCTGGTGTCGAGAAAAGCAGTCAGGGAACTCACGAAGTGTTTAATGTGGTCTATTCCCAATACGTAAAAGGTGAAGTAGAATATATCAAACACTGGGAATTAGACTACAATAATGTCGTAGCGGTTCGAGCATTTTCAGGCTTGGCCATTCCGTATGGTAACAGTAATAGCATTCCCTTTACTCGCAGTTATTTTGCAGGTGGAGCAAATGACAACAGAGGCTGGAAAGCCTATTCCCTTGGGCCAGGAAGCAGCGGGAACAAGAACGAATTTAACGAGGCCAATTTCAAGATTGCATTGAACGCAGAATATCGGTTTACCATTTTGGGAGCTTTCAAAGGTGCCGTTTTTGTAGATGCAGGTAATATTTGGAACCTTATGGATAATATAACTGATAAGGAATCAGTGTTTGAGGGATTTGCTGATTTAAAAGAGTTGGCAATAGGGTCGGGACTGGGGCTGCGGTATGATTTTGGATTCTTTGTCTTTCGCTTTGACATCGGATTTAAAACCCACAATCCCGCCAATCCTGTAGGAGAACGATGGTTTAAGGAATATAATTTTAGAAATGCGGTTTACAACATAGGAATTAACTATCCGTTCTAAACCATATAAATTTGCTATTTTTGCTTTTCTGAAAATCCAATTATCGAAACTCAGAATAAACAACAAAAAAACAGTTACCACCAACTTGGCAACTGCACTTAAAATTGATGAACAACACTCAAACCCCTTAATTATGAGTCACGGAATTAAACCCGGTGTAGCCACTGGAAAGGACGTTCAAAAGATCCATCAGTACGCCAAGAAAAAAGGATTTGCCCTCCCAGCAGTAAACGTGGTGGGGTCTGATAGTGTCAATGCTGTTATGGAGACAGCCGCAGGTTTAAATTCTCCTGTAATCATCCAATTCTCAAATGGCGGAGCCCACTTCAATGCTGGAAAAGGTCTTTCAAATGAAAATGAAAAAGCAGCTATTGCAGGTGGTATTGCAGGGGCAAAACACATTCACGAGCTTGCGGAGGTTTACGGTGCGACCGTAATTTTACATACAGACCATTGTGCAAAAAAACTATTGCCTTGGATTGATGGCTTGCTTGATGCAGGTGAGAAGTTTTATAAAGAGACTGGAAAATCTCTTTATAGCTCACATATGATAGACCTCTCCGAAGAGCCAATTGAAGAAAATATTGAAATTTGCAAACGCTACTTAGAGCGGATGAGCAAAATAGGAATGACCCTAGAAATTGAGTTGGGAATTACTGGTGGCGAAGAGGATGGCGTTGACAATACCGATGTGGATTCATCAAAATTATATACGCAACCAAAGGAAGTTGCTTACGCCTATGAAGAGCTTTTAAAAGTGAGCGATCAATTTACGATTGCTGCAGCTTTTGGCAATGTTCATGGGGTTTACAAACCCGGAAATGTAAAATTGACTCCAATTATTCTGAAAAATTCGCAGGATTATGTTCAGAAGAAATTTAATACGGGCCATAACCCGATAGACTTTGTATTCCACGGCGGCAGTGGTTCTTCATTGGAAGAAATTAGGGAAGCAATAAGTTATGGAGTTATAAAGATGAATATTGACACGGATATGCAATTCGCATTTACCGAGGGTATTCGCGACTATATGGTAAAAAACCTAGAATATTTAAAAACCCAAATAGGTAATCCCGATGGCGCCGATGTGCCGAATAAAAAGTATTATGACCCTAGAAAATGGCTCCGTGAGGGCGAGCTTACTTTCAAAAAACGACTTGAACAAGCATTTAAGGACTTGAATAATGTGAATACGCTTTAGATAATTCCGAATTCAGAATTATTTGATTTGCACGATTAATAATCAGAATTCAAAACTTTGAATTCATAATTCCCCAGTAAATATGCCTTGGTTTAAACGAACTAAAAAAGGGATACAGACAGCAACCGAAGATAAAAAAGATGTCCCAAAAGGTCTCTGGTACAAATCTCCAACGGGAAAAGTTGTGGACAGTGCCGAGCTTGAAAAGAACTTTTACGTGAGTCCAGAAGACGGCTACCACGTACGAATTGGCAGCAATGAATATTTTGAAATCCTCTTTGACGATAATAAATTCAAAGAATTGGACAAAAATCTTACTTCCAAAGACACATTGAATTTCGTGGATAAGAAGAAATACACTGACCGACTTAAAGAAGCCGAAGAAAAAACAGGTTTAAAAGATGCCATTCGCACCGCTGTTGGAAAATCCATGGGTAAAGATCTGGTTGTTGCCTGTATGGACTTCAGTTTTATTGGTGGTTCTATGGGAAGTGTAGTAGGCGAAAAAATTGTTCGTGCTGCTGAATATTCCCTAAAGAAAAAAATTCCATTAATAATTATTTCAAAAAGTGGGGGCGCCCGAATGATGGAGTCCGCCCTTTCATTGATGCAACTTGCCAAAACGAGTGTGAAACTGGCTCAACTCAGCGATGCCAAAATCCCTTACATTTCCTTATGTACCGATCCTACCACAGGTGGAACAACTGCCTCATTTGCAATGTTAGGCGACATTAACATTAGTGAGCCCGGAGCCCTCATCGGATTTGCAGGTCCTCGCGTTGTACGTGATACCACAGGAAAAGAACTTCCAGAAGGATTTCAGACTTCGGAATTTTTATTGGAACACGGTTTTCTTGACTTTATCACGCATCGACGTGATCTTAAAAGGAAATTAAACCTTTATTTAGATTTAGTTTTAAACTTCCCACTTCGGGAGAAAGCTGCTAAAGCGTAATTCATATCAAATATTTGAAAAAACCGCGCTATAGATCAGTTTGTTTTATTACTTTTGCGGCCTTGATTATCAAAACGGTAGTCAGTACATAAAAATCATTTTAACAATATTGGCATGTATTTATCACAAGAAGTAAAAGAAAAAATTTTTGAAAAACACGGTAAATCAAAGACCGATACTGGTTCTGCAGAAGGACAGATCGCTTTGTTTACACACCGTATCGAACATTTAACGAAACACCTAAAAAACAACCACAAGGACTACAACACTGAGCGTTCTTTGGTAATTTTAGTAGGTAAAAGAAGAGCTCTTTTGGATTATTTAACCAAAAAAGACGTTCTTCGTTACCGTGCTATCGTTAAAGAATTAGGATTACGTAAGTAAAAGATAAGGGGCGCAAAACGCCCCTTTATTAATTTTAAGCAAGTTTCTATTCAACCATAAGCGAAGATACTTTCTTAACAAAAATTAGTTTTTCATTTCCTCTCTTTAGGGTTAGGAGGATAATAGATGAAAAACCTACTTGATAGAAAAGCTACCCTTAAGTTTTTCATTGGTCAAACCACAACAACACAACAACACTTAGTCTGAAAAACAGACTTAGACCAAAATTAACGTCTCCTCCACTTAGAGCAAAATATGCAAAAGGTATGGAGCGCAAAAAATGAAAAACAAATGATACCTAAAGTATTTAAAGAGGTCATAGACCTAGGTGATGGAAGACAAATCACCCTTGAGACCGGAAAATTAGCAAAGCAAGCCCATGGTTCTGTGGTTGTTCAATCCGGAAAATGCATGCTTCTATGTACAGTAGTTTCAAACTACGAGCAAAAAGACTTAGATTTTCTACCATTAACTGTAGATTATCGCGAAAAATTTGCAGCTTCTGGCCGTTATCCAGGAGGTTTCTTCAAAAGAGAAGCAAGACCGAGCGACGGTGAAGTATTGACAATGCGTTTGGTGGATCGTGTTCTACGCCCACTTTTCCCAAAAGACTATCACGCCGAAACACAAGTGATGATTCAATTAATGAGTCATGACGAAGAAGTAATGCCAGATGCAATGGCTGGATTAGCCGCTTCTGCAGCTATACAACTTTCAGACTTCCCATTTGAATGTGCTATTTCGGAAGCACGTGTAGGAAGAATCAATGGCGAATTCATCATCAACCCATCAAGAGCTCAATTGGAGGAATCTGACATCGATATGGTGATCGGAGCTTCTATGGATTCAGTAATGATGGTTGAAGGGGAAATGAAAGAAATTTCAGAAGAAGAAATGGTTGAAGCCATTAAATTCGCTCACGAACACATTAAAAAACAATGCGAGGCTCAAATAAGATTGGCTGAAGCCGTTGGCAAAAAAGCAGTTCGTGAATATCCAGCAGAGCGTGAAGATGAAGATTTGAAGAAGAAAATTCATGAAATGGCTTATGATAAAGTATATGCCGTTGCCCACTCTGCATCAGCGAAACACGAACGAACCGATTCATTCGCCAAGATTAAAGAAGACATTAAAGCCACTTTTTCTGAAGAAGAATTAGCTGATTTTGGTGACTTGATTTCAAAATATTACTATAAAGCAGAAAAAGAAGCCGTTCGCGATCTTACCTTAAATGAAGGTTTGCGTTTGGATGGAAGAAAAACTGACGAGATTCGCCCCATTTGGTGCGAGGTAGATTATTTGCCTTCCGTACACGGATCTGCAATTTTTACTAGAGGAGAAACTCAAGCGTTGGCAACTGTTACTTTGGGAACTTCACGCGAAGCAAACCAAATTGATATGCCATCGTATGAAGGCGAAGAAACTTTCTACCTTCATTATAACTTCCCTCCTTTCTCGACTGGTGAGGCTCGCCCAATTCGTGGAACTTCACGTAGAGAAGTAGGTCACGGAAACTTGGCGCAAAGAGCACTAAAAGGAATGATCCCTGCAGATTGCCCCTACACAGTTCGTGTTGTTTCAGAAGTATTGGAATCTAATGGTTCTTCTTCAATGGCAACTGTTTGTTCAGGAACCATGGCGTTGATGGATGCTGGGGTTCAATTGAAAAAACCTGTTTCTGGAATTGCTATGGGATTGATTTCAGATGCTGAGTCTGGAAAATATGCTGTCCTTTCAGATATCTTAGGAGACGAAGATCATTTGGGCGATATGGACTTTAAAGTAACTGGTACTGCCGACGGTATTACCGCTTGTCAAATGGACATTAAAGTTAAAGGTCTGTCATACGAAATTTTGGTGAATGCTCTTAAACAAGCTGCTGCTGGAAGACTTCACATTCTTGACATATTGGTTGAAACAATCGCTAAACCAAATGCAGATGTGAAACCTCACGCTCCAAAAATGATTACCGTTACTATTCCAAATGAATATATTGGTGCATTGATTGGACCGGGTGGAAAAGTCATCCAACAACTTCAGAAAGACACTAAAACCACCATTGTTATCAATGAAGATCCTGTTACCGAAGAAGGTATCGTGGAAATCCTTGGAACAAACCAAGAAGGAATTGATGCCGTATTGGCGAAAATTGATTCCCTTACTTTCAAACCAGAAGTTGGTAGTGCTTATGAAGTGAAAGTAATAAAAATGCTAGACTTCGGTGCTGTTGTAGAATATATGGATGCTCCTGGAAACGAAACGCTGCTTCACGTAAGTGAACTTGCCTGGGAAAGAACAGAAAACGTAACCGATGTTGTAAACATGGGCGATGTGTTTGATGTAAAATTCCTAGGTTTCGACCCAAGAACGAAAAAAGAGAAAGTTTCTAGAAAAGCTTTATTGCCAAAACCAGAAGGTTACAAAGAACGTCCACCACGCGATGATAGCCGAAGTGGCGATCGTAATGGAGGTCGTGACAACCGTAACGGCGGACGCGATAACCGTGGCCGTGACGATCGCAATAGCCGTGATAGAGACAGAAAGAGAGATTAATTCTTTTTTTAAATTTTCTAAAAGCGTCTTCAGTTTTAATACTGGAGGCGCTTTTTCGTTCACTAAATCTTGTAAACGGCCACAATTTCTTAAAAAAACTCCTTTACCGACATAATAGCATACTATCATAATTTGATGTTTTTTTTAACACAAGTTTAAGATCTCTTCGCTTCCACCTTAGGCAGTACCCTACCACCACTTTATTTTAAAAACATTTTGTATTTAAGGATATCCCGAGTTTACAGTACAGTCCTTGCACGTATAAGAATAAAATATTTTACATAATTATGAAAGTACTAGTAATTGGCGCAGGAAATATGGGTTTAACGTATGCCGAAGGAATGGCAAAGTCATCTTTATTGAATCGTAGAAATTTAATGATTTATGATGTTTCGGCAGAAAGGATTTCAAGCTTGGAAAAAATTCCACACTTTGACGTTTTTGAAAATCTTGAAGATTGTCTTCCAAAAGCTGACATTGTTTTTATTGTTGTAAAACCATTTCACAGTGAGGAGTTATTTGAAAAGATGAAGAGCCTTATTAAAACAGATCAAGTTTTTATATCATTGATGGCGGGCGTAACTATAGAAACCATTCAAGATAGTTTAAATGTCAAAAAAGTGGTTCGCGCTATGCCTAATCTGCCAGCCAAAGTTGGTCTGGGAATGACCTCCTTTACTGAAGCAAAAGAAGTAACTCGTGTGGAGCTTTTAATGGTTCGCAACCTCCTAGATACAACAGGGGAAGCAATTCACGTAGAAAACGAAAACTTCATCAATGCATCTACGGGTATTTCGGGCAGTGGACCAGCGTATGTCTTCTATTTTATGCAATCCATGATGGAAGCCGCTTTAAAAATGGGGTTCTCTCAAAACGATTCAAAAATATTGGTAACACAAACCTTTGAA